>CAXTMD010000076.1:0-10351 GCA_964245035.1 uncultured Chthoniobacterales bacterium | reverse complement strand
GAGATTGTTTCAGCGCCGCTTCCGATTTCTTCGATGCGGCGTCTTACTTCTTCCCAGGTCGCTCCGGGAGGAGCATTGTCTTCCGTCGTGGCCATGCTTTCCATGAGGAGGTCGAGCAGCCGCGCACGCTCCTCAGGGAGGAGCGTGAGCGCATCGGCAGAAACCTGTGCGAAGGAAGCAGCCATACTCATAGCATAGGAAAGTTGCGGAGTGGCGTCAACCCGCCGGCCGCACTCACACCGCGTCCGACAGGCTGGAGAACGTAAAATCGCGCACTACCATCGGCGGGATCAGACAGCCGTTCGCGCGCACCGGCTTGCCCAACGCCTCGATGTTGTTGAGCATGATCACGGGGCTTTCGTTGAAGCGGAAGTTCTTGATGGCGTACTTGATCTCGCCGTCCTCGACGTAGAACGTGCCGTCGCGTGTCAGCCCGGTGTAGAGCACCGTCTGCGGGTCCACCTCGCGGATGTACCACATGCGCGTCACCAGGATGCCGCGCTTCACGCTTTTGACCAGTTCGTCCTGGCTTGCCGTGCCGCCGTCCATGATGACGCCCTGCGCGCCCTCGAACCCGCCCACCTCGCGCCCTCCGCGCCAACCCTCGCGCAGCGACGGCACCGCCTTGTCCTCGGGAACACCCTGCTTCTGCGCCCAGTAACGCGAGTACGACATGTTTTCCACAACGCCGCCCTTCACCCAGTCCACCCGCCGCTTCGGCCGTCCGTCGGCCGCCCACGGGTTGCCGGGGATCTCGGGGTTGAGCGGGTCGCTGTAGAGATGGACCTGCTCGTCCATGAGCTTTTCACCCAAACGATTTCCGCCGCCTGCCTTGGTCAAAAACGAACGTCCCTCGTCCGCGCGTCGCGCGTCCATCTGCGTGACCATGTGGCTGATCAGGTCCACGCTGGCGGCGGGTTCGAGGATCACGGTGTACTTGCCTGGCTCGATGGCCCGGGTCTCGCGCGACTTCAACGCCTTCTGCGCGGCGATCTCGCTGACGGCGGCGGTGTTCATCAGCGTGGCGTCGTTGTAGTCGGCCACGGCATAGCCGCTGCCCTTGCCGTCGGCGGTGCGGACCGTCACGGAGAAATCCAGGCCGCCGTCCCGGTGGTAACCGCTCAGGCCGCGCGTGTTCGCCACCGCGGAGAAGCCGCTGTCGTTCTGGAAGAAACCGGCGGCCGTCAGGTTCTGCCCCTTGCACACGCCGATGCTCGCCGCGGCCGCCTTGGCGCGAAACTCCGGGTCGATGTTGGCGGTGGATTCGTAGTAGCCCGGTGGGTTGTCGTACTTCTGCGGGCCCAGGAACGAGACGTACTCCGGGTTTTCCGGTGCGAGCTTGGCCAGTTCCTCCGCGCGGCGGACGACCTTTTCGAGCGAGGTGTCGTCGAACTCGTTGATCGTCGCCGTGCCGGACTTTTTGCCGTAGGCGCTTTCGACCACGAGATTGATGTCGTCCTTTGCACCGCTGGTTGAAACGGCGTTGCGCGCGAAGCGCAGGTTGCCTGCGTGGCCGCCGGTGAGCGCGGCCGAGCACTCGTCGGCCTTGGAATAGCCGAGCACTTTTTTGAGGATGTCCTGGGCCTCGGATTCGCTGAGTTGAGCCATGATGTTAGAAGGTAGGAGGTGGGAAGGACCGGCTCAGATCTTGCGCGCGGTGTTGATGACGTTCACCTTGTTGAAGCGCGCCGTGGACGCGCCGTGCGAGACAGCGCTGATCTGCCCCGGCTGGCCCTTGCCGTCGAAGAACGAGCCACCCATCGCGTAGTGGTTGTCATCGCACACCGCCACGCACGAGTTCCAGAACTCCTGCGTGTTGGATTGGTAGGCCACGTCGCGCAGCATGCCGTCGATCTTGCCGTCCTTGATCGCGAAGAAAAGCTGGCCGCCGAACTGGAAGTTGTAACGCTGCTGGTCGATGGAAAAAGACCCGTCGCCCACGATGTAGATGCCGCGCTCGACGCCCTTGATCATGTCGGCGGCAGCGAGGGGTTCCTTGCCGGGTTGGAGCGAGACGTTGGGCATGCGCTGGAACTGCACGTCGCTCCAGTTGTCCGCGTAGCAGCAGCCATCGCTGTACTTCTGGTCGATGACGTGCGCCTGGTCGCGGATCGTCTGGTAGTTGACCAGGACCCCGTCCTTGATGAGATCCCACTTCATGGTCGGCACGCCCTCGTCGTCGTAGCCGACCGCGCCGAGGCTGCCGGGTTGGAGCTTGTCGGCGACGATGTTCACGTGCTCGCTGCCGTACTTGAAGTTGCCGCTCTTCCACTTGTCGAGCGTGGCGAAGCTCGTGCCCGCGTAGTTGGCCTCGTAGCCGAGCACGCGGTCGAGTTCGGTGGCATGGCCGATGGATTCGTGAATCGTCAGCCACAAGTGGCTCGGGTCGAGCACGAGGTCATACTGGCCGGCTTCGACCGACTTGGCACCGACCTTTTCCCTGGCCTGCTGCGCGGCGAAGGTGGCATCCTCGATCATGTCGTAGCTGTGGGTGTAAAGTGTGGCGACACCGGGCAGCACGCGCTTGTCCTCAGGGCGGGCGGCGAGGTACTCGTAGCCGCGTCCGCAGGGGGTGCTCAGCGCGTTGCGGGTCTGGAACCGGCCGGTCTTCGGGTCGATGACGGTCACGTTGAACGTCGGCCAGATGCGGTGCACGTCCTGGTCGATGTAGCTTCCGTCGGTGCTGGCGAAGTATTTCTGCTCGTTGACCTGGAAGAGGTTGGAGTTGATGAAGCTTGCACCGTTCTTGGTGGCGGCGGCGTTGGCGGCGAGCAGGAGTTCCACCTTTTCGGAGAGCGGCACCTCGAAGGCGTTGCGCTCGATGGGCGTGCGCCAGCTGACTTCACCGAGACCCTTCTGCGGGGCGAGTTGCACGGGGGTTTCCTGGAGCTTGGCGGCGGCGTTGGCACG
Organism: uncultured Chthoniobacterales bacterium; assembly: GCA_964245035.1. Classification (GTDB taxonomy): domain Bacteria; phylum Verrucomicrobiota; class Verrucomicrobiia; order Chthoniobacterales; family SZAS-18; genus CAHJWO01. The sequence continues at coordinate 7,441 of CAXTMD010000076.1, read as the reverse complement.
GGCGATGGCCACGGCTTCCTCGGCCGTGCGGGCGATGGACTCGGGGGTGAGTTGGTCGGTGGCGGCGAAGCCCCAGCAGCCGTCGGCGATGACGCGCACGCCCGCGCCGTAGCTCTCGGTGTTGGTCGTGTTCTGGACCTTGTCCTCGCGCGTGATGACGAACTGGTTGAGGTAGCGGCCTATGCGCACGTCGGCGTAGGTCGCGCCCTTCCGGGTGGCGGCGTTGAGGGCGGCGTCGGCGAGTTTCTTTTTCTCGGCGGCCGGAACGGGAGCCGTTTCACCGAAGGCGGCGACGGGCTGGCCCCAAACGGGGACGAAGAGTGAGCCGGCGGCGAGGCCGGTGTACTTGAGGAACTGGCGTCGGTGCATTTTGAAAGAGACCCTCCGTGAGCCCGCGCGGCGGGTGTGCGGAAGCCGCGCCGGTCAGCGAATCTAGGATGGCCCTCGCAAAAGGCAAAAGGCAAAAGGACGCGGACAGCAGGGCGGACAAAAACTGACAAAGAAGCGAGTTTCACCGCTGGCGCGGCCTAGCCCTCCACCCACTCCGCGTGGAAGTGGGCGCATTCTTCCTTGATGCGCGCGACGATCTCCGCGCGCCGGTCCGCCGCCCAATCGGGGAACACCTCGCGCCAGCGTTCCTGGCCCGGCAGGTAAAAGGTGAACGGCTTGCCGGGGCGCGTCGGCGGATCGATGTAAATCTTGAAACTCTCGCCGTGCTCGCTGTACGTCAGCGACTTCCAACCGATCTCGATGCAGGGCTCGTTTTCGGTTTCCCAATCGAACATGGCAGGGGCGACGACGCTCGCGAATGGCATGTCCCTTTTTCTACTCTTCGCCGTCCCAGTAGTCGAGATTTTCCGAGCGTTAATTTTGCCTTTCCGGCGAGCGCACGGAGAACTTGTTGCTGTCAGGATAGTGGGTCGATTCGCCGAGGGGATTGTCGGCGATCACGTAGAAGACGAGGTCGGCGTCGCCGTCGTTGAAAAGCCCGTGCGCCTCGCCGGGTTTGAAGAGGAACGCGTCACCCGTTTCAACCGCGGTCGTGCCGCCCTCGTGCCACACCTGGGCGCGGCCTGAAATCACGTGGTAAAACTCCCACTGCGCGCTGTGCGAATGGTAGACGAACGGCGCCTTGCCCGGCGGCACGCGCACGATCTCCACGTCGAAAGGATGGCGCTGCATCAGGTCGGTCGAGGACGGGTCGCGCCCGAGCGCCTCGGAGACCTCCTTGCCGAAACCGACGTATTTTCCCTTGGACGAGGAGAAGTCGAGTTCTTCGAGGGTGTTGGTGTTGATTATGCGCATGGTCAATCCGTCACCGCCCCACGCGACGCGGGACTGACGACCTTTGCGTACTTTGCCAGCACCCCGCGCGTGTAGCGCGGCGCGGGCCGCTGCCACTCCGCCAGGCGCGCGGCGATCTCCTCATCCGGCACGCCGAGATCGACGCGGTGACTCTCAGCGTCAATCGTGATCGTGTCGCCATCGCGCACGACCGCCAGCGCCCCGCCCTCAAACGCCTCCGGCGTGATGTGCCCGACCACGAACCCGTGGCTGCCGCCCGAAAAACGCCCGTCCGTGATCAGCGCCACTTCCTTGCCCAGCCCGCGACCCATGATCGCCGACGTGGGCGAAAGCATCTCGCGCATCCCCGGCCCACCGCGCGGTCCCTCGTAGCGGATGACGATCACGTCGCCGCTGACCACCGTGCCGTCGAGGATACGCTCCAGCGCCGCTTCCTCGCTGTCGAACACGCGCGCCTTGCCGGTGAAGCGTAACCCTTCCTTGCCCGTGATCTTGGCCACCGCGCCGGTTTTTGCCAGGTTGCCGTACAACACCACCAGATGTCCCTCGGGCTTGACCGGATTATCGAAGGGGCGGATCACCGTCTGCCCGGCGAGATAGGGCGGCGCGCCGGCGAGGTTTTCGGCCACGGTCTGGCCGGTCACCGTCAGGCAATCGCCGTGCAGCAGGCCCTTGTCCAAAAGCATCTTCATGAGCGGCACCAGTCCGCCGACGGCGACGAGTTCGGCCCAGACGTGTTTGCCGCTCGGCTTGAGGTCGCCCAGCACCGGCACCCGCGCGCCGATGCGGCTGAAGTCGTCGATCTCCAGCGGCACCTCCGCCGCGTGCGCCATGGCGAGCAGGTGCAGCACGGCGTTGGTCGAACCGCCCAGCGCGGTGACGACGGTGATCGCGTTCTCGAACGCCGCGCGCGTCATGATGTCGCGCGGGCGGAGGTTGCGCGCGATGAGGTTGGCGGCGGCCTCGCCGGCGCGGCGGCAATCCTGTTTCTTGGCGTCGCTGACGGCCGTTTGCGCGCTGGAGTTGGGCAGGCTCATGCCCAGCGCCTCGATGGCGGCGGCCATCGTGTTGGCCGTGTACATCCCGCCGCACGAACCCGGCCCGGGGATCGCGCACCGCTCGATGTCGCCCAGTTCGCCGTCGTCGATGGTGCCGGCCGCGTGCTGGCCGACGGCCTCGAACACGCTGACGATGTCCAGGTTCTTGCCGCGCAGGCAGCCGGGCAGGATCGTGCCGCCGTAGACGAACAACGCTGGCCGGTTGAGCCGCGCCAGCGCGATCAGGCAGCCGGGCATGTTCTTGTCGCAGCCGCCGATGGCCACGATGCCGTCGAAGCCCTCGCAGCCCGCCACCGTCTCGATGGAATCGGCGATGACCTCGCGCGAGACCAGCGAGTATTTCATGCCCTCCGTGCCCATCGAGATGCCGTCGGACACGGTGATGGTGTTGAAGATCACAGCCTTCGCCCCGGCGGCATCGACCCCGGCCGCGGCGTGGCGGGCGAGTTCGTCGATGTGGATGTTGCAAGGAGTGGCCTGACTCCAGGTGGAGGCGACCCCGATCTGCGAGCGGTTGAAATCCTCGCGCTCGAAGCCGACGGCGTACAGCATGGCGCGGCTCGCGGCGCGGTCGGGACCGGAGAGCATCGGCCCGGAAAAGGCGCGGTGGGCGGGGGAATCTTGGCGGGTCATGGAAGCATTGGGAACGATGTCTGCCAGACTACGACAAAAAAGGACCTCCGGGCAACCGGACGTCAGTATCCGATCACCCGGAGGCTGTTGTTTCACCTCAACACCGGCCGTGCTGCCGGCCGGAATGTTTCCTCAGCTTGTCGCGTCGGAGAATTTGTTCTTGAGACGATCCCAGGCGTCCCGCGTGGCGACCTTGGCCTTGTCCCATTCCAGGCGGGAGGAACCCCGGTTCTGCGTGTAGTCGCGCTCCAGTTCGTTTTCCACGTCCTCGTAGTTGCTCCCGGCGGCCGCGTGGCGCGCAAAACCTTCGTAACCGGTCCGGTACGCGGGCGAATAGTCTTCGTAGCCGTACCCACCTTCGTTGTAGGAAGCATTGCGGTAGTTCGACTCCCAGTAAGCGTTCTCCTCGGTCGGGTTCACGGACTCGGCGACGCCTTTGCCGGCGTAGCCGCCGCCCACCGCGCCGACGATGCCACCGATGGCCGCCCCGATGGGGCCACCGACCGTGCCGACGGCCGCACCTGTCGCAGCGCCCACGAGCGCGCCCGCACCGGTGCCCACCGGGTGTGCGCCGGGTTCACCGGTGACAGGGTCGGGGTTTGCGCCGCGTCCCGCGACCGGCGTCGTGTCGCCGTAGGTGCCCGAGGCCGTCGCGCCGCTCGCACTCGTGGTGCCAGCAGTGTCGAACGCGCTTCCGGTGGCGTCTGCTTCTATGGGCGTCGCGCTGCCGGTGGAACCATAAAGGTTGGCCGTACCGTAGCTGCCCGGCGACGCGGCCGAGGATGAGATCGTCGAGGTCGAAGACGAGTCGCCCGGCGTCAGGTCATCCAACGCGCCGCGCACGGCTTCACCGGCCGTCGGTGCGCCGCTCGTCGCGCCGGTGAGGTGGGTCTGATCTTCCTTGGTGCCGGCTGTCTCCGTGCGAACGGTCCGACGCAGCCGGCTGGCACCTGCCGCGCCACCTATTGGCGCGCTGAAGTTGGCACTGCTTTCGTCCTGGCCGCTCGCTGTAGCGAGGGAGGAAGCACCAGCCGCTTCGGGCGATTTGTCGAGGTCCGCGCTAGACGACACACCCACGTCTGTGCTGCCAAGGCCGTAGTAGTGGTAAATCTTCTCTTCTTCCTCCTCGGAAATCTCCGCGTCGGCGGACATCGAAGGGGCTTCCTTCACAAAGAGGCTTGTGTACGGCAGGCGGACGACGTTCTGAGTTTCGTCGAGTTCCGCCTTTTCGGCCGGAACAACGTGGTTCTGGCCGAACAGCCAGCCGGTTTTGACGCCAAGGAATTCGACCGTGCCGGTCGTCGGGTCAGACCACAAGCTGTGCAAGGTGCCCACGCTGTCGCCGTCTTGATCGATCACTTTGTAGTCGATCATCTGTTCCAGGGAATCACCGGTGATATCCTTAAGGGTTTTCATGACTGGTCCTGTTTTCCTTTTCGGGGTTGGGAGAGGAAGGGGAAGCGCGCCAAACGACGCGTGCCGCGCGCGGTTCCAAACATTGAGTCGTGCCTCCTGCTGCGGGCGGACGTACAGCACTTCGGGGTGAGTTGGCTGTCCCGGGTTCGCGGGACGGTGGAAGCCGCTAAAGCCTGCCGCGAACCTCAGCCGGTTAGCCGGAACCACGAAGCAGTGCTCCGACGAAAGCCAGCCGCCACGGGAGCAGAATGACCTTCCAAACCGGCCGGTCATCACCCATCCTTCGGGCGTCCGTACCAAGCAAAATTCATGAAGACGCTGGAACAAACTAGTAACAAGAGCGTGCACACAGGCATGCTGTGGGGCGTACTGATCTTCCTCGCGCTTGCCAGCACGTCACAGCCGTTGCAGGCAAGGCCGGGAGCTGATGGCTGGGTGCTGCCACGTTGTCCTTACCCCGCTGCGGCGATGAAAACGCATGAACAGGGCAAGGTCATCGTCACGTGCACCACGGACGCCAAAGGTCAGATCGTCAAGGCAAGCGCCGCTCCCGCAAACGCAAAGGATGAATTGCCTGAACTGACGAAAACTGCGGAGCAATGGGCTCTGGCTCATTGGCATGGCCCACCGAACAGTACGAAAGAAACGAGCTTGGACTTCCGTCTGCACTGAAGGCCTCTTCTCTCCACCGGACTTCAGTTCCGCAGCGGCTTGCCCGTCTTGAGCATGTGGCGGATGCGCGCGTGTGTACCCTCCTGCGCGCACAGTCCGATGAACACCTCGCGTTCCAGATCGAGCAACGCTTTTTCCGGCACCCGGCCCGCCCGCGCGCCCGGTCCGCCGCCCGTGAGGATGCGCGCCAACTCGCCGGCTAGGTGCACGTCGTAGTCTGTCCACTTGCCGGCCGCAAGGTAGCCGTCGGCTTCTTCCATCAGCCGCGCGTAACCCACCTCGCCGAGCACGTCGATCTCGCGCGGCGCAGGCGCCTGGTAACCCGCTGCGACCAACCCGAGCAGCGCGTCCTTTGCGTCGCCGAGCAGGCGGCGGCGGTTCATCGTGATCCCGTCGTTAGGACGCAAGTAACCGAGGCGTTGCGCCTCCAGCGCCGAGCCGGACGTTTGGCCCGAGGTGATCAGCCCGAACGTCTCCCGCAACGCCGGGTAGAAATCCGCGCCCGGCGCGAGCCGGGCGTTGGCGCGGGCGAGCATCTCGGTCGTGCCGCCGGCCGAGGGCATGAGGCCGACCTTCAACTCCACGAGCCCCGTCGATAGCTCCGCGTCCGCCTGCACGGCGTCGCTGTAGAGCATCGTCTCGCAACCGCCGCCCAACGTCATGTTGAAGGGCGCGGCCACCACCGGGAACGGCGCGGCGCGCAGCCGGGTTGTCATCGTCTGAAAGTTTTCGATCATCGCCGTGACGGCTCCGACGTGGCCGCCCTCCGCGTCGGCGAGCAGCGCGGCGAGGTCCGCGCCGGCCGAAAACCAGCGGCCCTGGTTGCCGATCACGAGGCCCAAAAATCCGCGTGGCACCCGCTCGCACGCTTCCGCCACCGTCGCGAAGGCGTCGGCACCTAGCGCGTTGGCCTTGCTGTGGAACTCCAGCAGCAAAACCCCGTCGCCGAGGTCCACGAGGCTCGCGCCCTCGCGCCGGCTGACGACGCGCGCCGGTTCCTCGCGCTTGAGGTCGGACAGGACGATCAGCCCGGCCGCGCTGCGGCTCTCGGCGGTGCCTTCCGCGCCAGGCGGGTAGAACGGTTGGCCCTCGCGTGCGTGCTGCGCCAGGACGGGCGGCACGGACGCGCCAAGTTTCTCGAGGCCGGCCGCCACGGTGTCCGCGCCGAGGGCGTCGATCAATTTGAACGGTCCAGCTTCCCAGCCGAAGCCCCACTCCATCGCATGGTCGATGTCCTGCGCGGTGTCGGCGACGACCCCGTATTTTTCGGCCGCGAAACGCAGCATCTCCAGGAACGTGCGCCGCGTGAACTCACCCGCCGGCGTGTCCAGCGCCAGGAGCGCGCGTACCCGTCCGGCGAGCTTTTGCTTCTGGATTGGTCCAAGCTCGGGCAGGGCGGCGGCCGGGCGTTCGGCGTAGGCGAGCGTCGCCGGGTCGAGGACGAGGATCGTGCTCGTGCCGTCGGCGTTTTTGCGGCGCTGGTAGTAGCCGCCGCCGGTTTTCTCGCCCTTGCGGCCCTCGGCGAGGAGGCGCGTCATGGTGGGCGGCAGGCGGAAGTCATCGGTCGTGGCGGCCGACAGGTCGGCGGAGATCAACCCGAGCACGTCGAGGCCTACCGTATCAGCCAGGCGCATGGTGCCGCTGCGCGGGCGACCCAGCAGCGGGCCAGTCAGGGCATCGACGGTGTCGGCGGAGAGACCCATCTCCTCGGCGACACGCGCGGTCTGGATCAACGAATAGATGCCGATGCGGTTGCCGATGAAACCCGGCACGTCGTGGGCGAGAACGATGCCCTTGCCCAGGACGCGGTCGCCGAAGGCGCGCACGGTTTCCAGCGCCTCGGGGGCGGTGTCGGCGGTGGGGATGAGTTCGAGGAGGTAGAGGTAGCGCGGCGGGTTATAAAAATGCGCGCCCAGGAAGCGGCGGCGGAAGCTTTCCCCACGTCCCTGGCTCTGCACGGCCATCGGGATGCCGCTGGAGTTGGAGGAAAAGAGCGCGTCAGGCCGGGCGTGCGTCTCGACGAGCGCCCAGAGGTGTTGCTTGGCCTCGGGTTTCTCGACGATGGCCTCGATGATCCAGTCGCATTCGGCCAGGCGTGGTAGGTGATCGGCGGTGTTGCCGAGCGTGAGCAGGGCGCTGGTTTTCGCCGGGTCCATGAACGCGGGCGGACGGGAGCGCAGGGCGCGTTCGAGCCCGGCCTGGACGATGCCGTCGCGGCCGCCGGGGTTGCCGTCGGCCGGTTGGTCGAGCAGGAGGGTGGGGATGCCGGCGTTGGTGAGGTGGGCGGCGATGGCCGCGCCCATCGTGCCCGCGCCGATGACGGCGGCGCGACGGATGGCGGGGGCAGGGGGAGAGAG
>CAXTMD010000075.1:2680-13973 GCA_964245035.1 uncultured Chthoniobacterales bacterium | reverse complement strand
CGCGGCACGATGGACCTGCACAACGTCATCGCCGACGTGTTCCTCAACCACCAGGCGCAGCTTTCCGCCCCGCAGCAGCCTTTCCTGCGGGGGTTTGCCCATGGAATTTGAAGTCTCCCACATCACCGACTACGCCTATCAGTACGGCGTGGCCGAGGCGTACCTGGAGGCGCGGCTGACGCCCCCCAACCTGCCGACCCAGACCGTGCGTAACCAGCGACTGACCGTCGAGCCTGCCACCAAGCTGAGCGGGTACCTAGATTACTTCGGCAACGCCGTCGAGTTCTTCAGCCTGCCCTACCGGCACCGCTCGCTGGTGATCACGAGCCGCGTGGACGTGCACACCCACCCGCCGGAGCGGCCCGCCGCGGCGCTGGAACTGTGCGTCGACGAGGCGCGGCAGATCCTGCATTCGTCCGTGACGGAAGTGTACGATTACCTCCAGCCGACCGAAATCGTCGCCAAAACGAAGGACGCGCTGCAATGGGCGAAGCGTTATCTCGCCGGCAACCAGCCGATGGGCGAGGCACTCGAGGCGTTGAACCTCGCGGTGTACCAGCAGTTCGCCTACGTGAGCGGGTCGACGACGAACTCGACGCCGCTCTCTGTCATCTGGCAGCAGCGCAAGGGGGTGTGCCAAGATTTCACCCACGTCATGCTCAGCGTGTTGCGCACGGCCGGGCTGCCCGCGCGCTACGTGTGCGGCTACATCGAAGCGGTGGCCCCGCCGAGCGCCGCGGCCGACAACACGCTCGGACGCGCCGGGCGCACGCTCGTCGGCGCGGTGGCGACCCACGCGTGGGTCGAGGTGCTCGTGCCCGGCCAGCAGTGGGTCGCGCTCGATCCGACGAACAAGCAGTGGTGCGGCGAGCGGCACATCACGGTGTCGTACGGGCGCGACTTCCGCGACGCCACGCCTTTGCGCGGCACGTTCAAGGGCACGGGCAAACAGACGATGAAGGTCAAGGTGTTCGTCAAGCGGCGCGCGCCGGAAGTAAGGAAGGTATAAGCCTATGTCCCTGCGCCTACGCATCGACCACCGGACCCGCTACGAGTACGCGCGGCCGGTGAGCCTGTCGCCGCACTTCGTGCGGTTGTTCGCGCGCACGGAACCCGGCCGGCTCGTGCGGTCGGTCCACCTGGCGACCAACGCACAGGCCAGCCTGCAAACCCGGCGCGACGCGTTCGACAACGTGTTCGCGCGCTGCTACTACCCGGAGCACGAGGCAAATTTGTTCTTCGACTTCACCATGGAGGTCGAGCTGCAGGAACTGAATCCCTTCGACTTCCTGCTCGACTTCCACGCGGCCAACTATCCGTTCGCGTACGGTCCTGCCGACGCCGCCCGGCTGGGCGCTTACCTGGATTTTTCCGAGGATGGTCCACCGCTGCTGCCGTTGCCTTTCTGGAGCGCGCCGTCCGAGCCAGTCTCGACCGTTTCGATGCTGTCGGGCCTGATCGAAGCGGTGCACGCCAACCTGCACTACGAACGCCGCGACGAAGGGACCGCGCACTCTCCGGCCGAGACCTTGCGGCGCGGTCAGGGGGCTTGCCGCGACTTCGCCGTACTGCTCGCGGCCGTCCTGCGCGAACTCGGTCTAGCCGCACGGCTCGTGAGCGGCTACCTGTGCGAGTTCGGCCAGGACGCCAAGGATCGCCGCGCGGAGGGGGCGATGCACATGTGGACGGAGGTCTACCTGCCTGGCGCGGGTTGGACGGGGCTCGACGCGACGAACGGCGTCTGGTGCAACCACAACTTCATCGCCACCGCCGCCGGGCTGACCACGGCGGAGATCACCCCGATCAGCGGACGGTACTTTTCCGATGAGGCCGTCGAATCGAAGATGATTGCCAACATAGAAATGCGTGCGCTGTGAATTGGCAGCCACGCACTCTCCTTCTGTCATCCTGAGGCGAGTGCAACGAGGTGAAGGACCTCGCCGCGGGGTACCCGTCCGCCCTTCGCCTTTGGCCCGACCAGCCTGTCCTCTGCTCTGGCGTTTTGCAGGTATGACGCGTGTACTTCGCGGCGAGGTCCTTCAGCTCGTTGCACTCGCCTCAGGAGAACACAGAAGGAGAGAGGACCGTCGCCGTTGACATACCCACCGCACTCCGGAGCTTTCCCCACCTTGCCGGATCAGGTAAAGCACGCTTCATTCGGACGGGGCCGTTTCTCGTTCTGCTGTTTCATGTCTACCTCTCCTTTGTCGCTGCTCTCGCCGGACCGGATCGTGCTCGATCTGCAGGCGGGCGACGAGGCGGCGGCGATCCGCACCGTGGCGGCAGCACTCGCCGGCCATCCAGCCGTCCCGGATGCCGCCGCGCTCGCGGAAGAGGTCGTCGAACGCGAACGCCTCAGTTCCACCGCGCTGGAGAGCGGCGTGGCGTTCCCGCACGCGCGGACTGCCCGGGTCAAGGAAATCGTCGTGGCCATCGGGCGGAGCACCGCTGGCGTGCCGTTTGCCGGCAGTGATGGTCCCGTGCATTTTGTCTTCGTCATCGGCACGCCGCCCGACCGAGCCGCGCAATACCTCGCGCTCGTCGGCACGCTGGCCCGGCTGCTGCGCAGCGAAGCGCTGCGGCAGGGACTCCTCGCTGCCAACACGCCCGCCGATTTCATGACCGCACTCCGTGCCGCCGCGTGACATGGACGCACCCCAGGGCCGCCGCACCGGACAGTGGCTGCTGCCGCTGCTGAAGGTACGCATCTGGATCGCGGAGTTTGTCCAGCACAACCAGCTCCAGACCACCCTCGTCTGGGCCGGGGTCGTCGGGTTCCTCGCCGGGGCTTCGTCGGTCGGATACCGCAAGCTGACGGACCTCATCCACGCGCTGCTGACCGGGCACAGTCTCGGACAGGTCGAGACTTTCCGGGCGCTGCCGGACTGGCAGCGGCTCGTCACCCCGGCCGCCGGCGGCGCGCTGGCGGGTCTGACCCTGCTGCTCGGCGCGCGGCTCAACCGCCGCAAAAGCTCGACCGACTACATGGAGGCCATCGTGCTCGGCAGCGGGCAGCTTTCCTCGCGTTCCAGCTTCGTGAAGTGCGCCTCGGCGCTGTTCACCATCGCTTCTGGCGGCTCCATCGGACGCGAGGGTCCGCTCGTGCAACTCGCCGCTGTGCTCGCCTCACTGACCGGCCGCTGGGCGCACATGAGCACCTCCCGCCTGCGGCTGCTCGTGGCCTGCGGCGCGGCCGGCGGCATCGCCTCCGCGTACAACGCGCCCATCGGCGGCGCGCTCTTCGTCGCCGAGATCGTCCTGGGCACGCTCGCCATGGAGTCGTTTGGCCCGCTGGTGTTCTCGTCGGTGGTTGCCACGCTCACCGTCCGGCAGTTTCTGGGCAGCAACCCGTTGTACGAGATCCCGCACTCGACCCTGCAGATCGCGTCCAACTGGGAGATCATCCCCCATCTGGCGCTCGGGCTGGTGCTGGGACTGATCGCGCCGTGGTTCCTGCGCGCGCTGCGCTGGAGCGAACGCGCCTTCGCCGCCACGGCGCTGCCGACGTATGCGCGGCTGGCGCTGGGCGGGCTGATCGTCGGCGCGCTGTCGATGAAAGCGCCCGAGGTCGTCGGCAACGGCTACAGCGTGGTCGGCCAACTGCTCGCGGGCGAACTGCTGTGGCGGGCCGTGCTGCTCATCCTCGCCCTCAAGCTCGTGGCCACGGCGGCGACGTTTGGCTCGGGGGCCGTGGGCGGCGTGTTCACGCCCACGCTCTTCGCAGGGGCGAGCCTGGGATACCTCTTCGGGTGGGGCGTCGACCTGATCTGGCCTGGGCACGTCCCGCCGACGCTCAGCGTCTTCACGCTGGTCGGCATGGGCGCGTTCCTGTCCGCGACGACGCACGCGCCGATCATGGCCATCATCATGCTCTTCGAGATGACGCTGGACTACGAAATCATCCTGCCGCTGATGCTCGCCTGCGTGGTGGCGCACTACGTCGCCACCGCCGTCGAACCGGCCTCCATCTACAGCGAGTCGCTCAAGCGCAAGGGCGCGGCGTTCGTGCGCCAGCAGCTCGCCGATCTGCGTGTGTCCGACTTGATGAAGAAGGACCCGGTCACGGTTGGCGAGGTGTCGTCGTTTGCGGAGGTGGCCGAAAATTTCCTGACCAACCGCTTCAATTATCTTTACGTCATCGGCGACGAGCGCCGGTTCAAGGGCGCGATCTCCCTGCACGACGTGAAAAATTACCTCAACGAACCCGAACTGGCCCATGTCGTCATCGCCCGGGACATCGTGCGCGAACAGTTCCCCGTGCTCGGTCCCGACGAGTCGCTGACCGACGCGCTGAGCGTCTTCTCCCGGCACGACGGCGAGCGCCTGCCGGTGATGGACAACTTCGAGAACCGCGCCCTGGTCGGCAGCCTTTCCAAGACCGACCTGATCCTCGCGCTGGCCGAGCAGTCCACGCCGCTTTCGTCCACGCACGAGGCGGCCACCGCGGGCGTCAAAACCACCGCCGTGCTGGGCGAGGACCCGGAAGACGCCTCGCCGTAAAACCTTGCGGCCCGCTCTTCAGCGCTTCTCTTCCAGGAGGCCGACGAGGTTGCCGTCGGGGTCGCGGAGGAAGCTCGTCCAGAGTGCGTGGTCGGGCAGGGTCGCCGCGAGTTGCGGCGGCCGCTCGTTCGCCGCTCCGCGCGCCACGACCGCCGCGTGCGCCGCGACGATATCGGAGACCTTGAAGTAAAGGATCGAATTGTGCCCGACGGTCCCCGCCCCCTGCGGAGTGGACAGCATCAGGCGCACGCCGCCCGCGTCGAGGAAGGCGAGGTTCGGCCCCGCGCTGAAGAGGAACCGCAGGCCGAGCGCGTCCCGGTAGAACGCCAGGGCGGCCGGCACGTCGCTGACGGTGATGCCAATCTGGCCGATGGCGGAGAGGCCGGTTCCTTCCTGCACGGCCAAGTCATGGCTTGTTGACGTGGGTGGCATCCAGGGTCTTTGCCTCGTTATCTGATTCCATGTCCAAGTCCACTTTCATGCCGGGCTGCAAGTCGTGCAGCGTGGCCTTCTGGCCGTCCACGGTGATTTCGGTGAACGTGGTGACCTTCAGCACTTTAAGCGTCTGATCCTTGTTGTTCTCGGTCCCCACGGACACCGTTTTGGCGCTCTCGTTGACGGCTTTGATCATGTGGAACGCCGAGCCTTGCGTCTGCTGCTCCTCCTTCTTACGGCGCCGCTTGGCGTGGGCACTTGATGGCAAGAGCAAAGCGAAGGCAACCAGCACGAGCAGAACCGCGCGCGCCGCACGGTGGTAAAAGCGAAAGGATGGTGCGGTGCGGGTCATCCTTCGTGGATTACAAAAAAGGACCATTTAGAGGCAAGCTTTTTTGTGCAAGGCACATCGGTAAGCATGACGTCGCGCTCCGGCCTAAGTACGCGGCGACCTTCACCAAGCATGGCCCGCTGGCAGCCAGCAAACCGCTGGTTTACGTTCCTGCCCTGCCATGTCCGCGCCGTATCCCTCTGAACTCGCCGCCCTCTTCGACTCGCCGCTCGATCCACTGGCGGAAACCGTCGGCGAACGCCTCCGGCAGCACGGCGTCCGGCTGACGCTCGGCGGCGAGCCCACCCTCGTGCCGGACAACCCCGAGGGCACGGAGTGGAACTTTGTCGCCGTCGGTCCCACCAAGCTGCGCTATGCCTACTCCCTGGCGGAACAAATCATCGACCGCTTTCTGCCGGGCGCGATCACCGTTTTCTCGCCGGGCAAACGCTATCCGGGCGAGGTCAACCCGCGCTGGGTCGTCAACCTGCTCGCCAACCGCGACGGCACGCCCATCGCCCGCCGTGCGGACGCCCCGCGCAAAACTGGAACTTCCCAGCGGCACGCGCGCAAAACGTTCCAGGCCCTCCTCGCCGATCTGGCCGCCGACCTCGGCTTCTCCGTTGATGCCTGGACGGCCGCCGTCGATCCACAGGCGCCCAAAAGCCTCGTGGCCGCGCTCCCGCTTGACCACGACGGCGAGCGGTGGATCACCGCGCGCTGGCCGCTGCCCGCCCGCCGCAAGCACCTCCTCCTGCTCAACGCGGAGGGTCCCGCCGGACTGCGCCTGCCGCTGAACGAGCTCCCGCCCGAGGCCCTGCGGCGCGCACTCACGGTCGAGCAACGCGAAGGGGCCTGGCACGTCTTCCTGCCGCCGCTCCTCCAGCCCGCCTTCCGTGATCTGCTCGACCGGGTCAGCGCATCACTCGCCCGCCACGGAGTGGACAAAGTGTTCTTCGAGGGCTACCTGCCCTCCGACGAGGCGGGGGTCTGGACCCGCGTCGGCCTGACCGCCGATCCCGGCGTGCTGGAGATCAACGTGCCGCCCTGCGAGACGTGGCAGGACTACCACCGCTGGCTGGTCATCCTGGAGGAAACCGGCCGCGCGGTCGGGATGCGTTCGTGGAAGCAAAACCCGCAGGGCAACGACGCTGGCACCGGCGGCGGCAACCATCTCCTGTTCGGCGGGCCGACCCTGGACGAGAACCCGTTTTTCACCCGCCCGGCCTGGGTGGCGTCGCTGCTGCGCTACTTCCAGGCGCACCCGGCGCTCGCCTATCTTTTCACCGGGGTTTATGTCGGCGCTTCCTCGCAAGCGCCGCGCCCGGACGAGTCCGCCCGCGACCTGTACGACCTCGACCTGGGCTACGAATACCTCGCCACGCTGCCGCCGGGCGAGGATCACCGTTTCCTGATCGGCGAGACCCTGCGCCACCTGCACACCGACATCACCGGCAACGCGCACCGCAGCGAGATCAGCTTCGACAAGTTCTGGAACGTCGGCGGCCCGCCCGGCAGCACGTCGGGGCTGATTGAGTTTCGGGCGGTCGAGTCGCTACCGCACGCCGAGTGGATGGGCCTCGTCGCGCTGCTCTGGCAAGCGGTCGCGGCGCACACGCTCACGCACCCTTCCCCGCGTTCGCTCCGCGCGCACGGGGCGCGGCTGCACGACCGGTTTTTTCTGCCGACGCCGCTGTGGGAGGATCTGCGCGCGGTTCTCGCCGACCTGCGGGCGGACGGCTTCGACTTCCCGGAGGAAGGCTTTCGCGCGATCTGGCGCTGGCGGTTCCCGCTGGGGCTGGCCGCCGACCTGAAGGACGGCGCGACCCTGGACGTGCGCCGCGCCTGCGAGGGCTGGCCGCTGCTCAGCGAGACGCCGAGTGAAGGTGGCACGACGAGCCGCTTCGTGGACACGTCCATCGAACGGCTGGAACTGGCGGCCTCGGCGGAGTTCGCGGGACGCCACCGCGTTTTCGCCAACGGCCGGGAACTGCGCCTCTCACCGCTCGGGACCGGCGCGGACGACCAGGAACACCTCTGCGGGCTGCGCTACCGCCGGACCGCACTCTACCCGTCGCTGCACCCCGGCATCAAGCCGCACCTGCCGCTCGAACTCGCCATTACCACCATCGATGCCGCCAAGATCGTCGCCCGCTACCGGCTGGAGGAAAACACCCAGGGGTTTCGCCCCATCGTGGAAGCGGAGGCGGCGCACACCCCGGACGAAAAGCGGCCGGCCGCCAAGTCGGATGCGACTCTGCTCGCCTACGATCTGCGTCTGGAATGAAAAAAGAGCCGCGCCCGGCAAGACCGGACGCGGCTCGGAGAGGACGGACCGTTGGCCGGCGCGTCAGCTCACTACGGGCTGACCAATTGGGTTCCGCCTGGCGGCGGGACCGCTGTTGTTGGCGGCACGAGCGGGATGGACTGCGACCCGGGCGGTTCGCCAAAGGCGCTGATGCCTTCGACCTTCACCGGGTTGTCGGCGATGCCCGCCACCGGGTTCTTGTCTTTGAAGTCCTTGAAGTCGCGATCCTTGAAGTCGGTGTCCTTGAAGTCGCCCGAGCGCCGCCCGCCGCGATGGAACGCCGCGACGAGGAACCGGCCCGAAGCGTTGGAAAGATTGACCGAGGCATGGTTGACGCCGGCCTGACCCGTCGTGGCCACGGAGCCGACCGGCTTGTGGTTGGCCAGCATCGTGTCGGCGTTGTAGTTGAGCGTCTCGGCGTTGGCGACCGGCTGCACGCCCGGCGGGGTGACGTAGGAGAGGTTCAGCGGTTGCGCGTCGTCCTTGGAGTAGGCGTTGTCCACCACGTAGATGTCCAGCTGGCCCGCGGGAGCCTCGAAGGAGCAGGCCACCCGGCTGACGGCTCGGCGGGTGCCGAGGTCGACCACAATCGTCGGGTTCGGGTCGGCGGGATCGAAGGCGAAGGCGGCCTTCTCGGTGCCGTCAAGCATGTACTGCGCGCTGACAAGGCTGTCCGCGTGCGACACGGCCACGACCTTCGCCCCGTTGGAGGCGCTCGCGTAGTCGTAGAACGCGCCCCGCTCCTGGTTTTGAGCCGCGACGTGGCAAACCGGCGGCAAGGCCAGCCCGCAAAGCACGGCAAACGCACTGCCGACAAATCGTTTGGATTTCATGTTAAGTTCTTCCCGGCTGGTTAGTAAAACGCGGTCATTGTGCCCGAACATCTTTTTTTGACAACCAAATTTTTACCAAAGTTGCAAGTATTTTCTTGCGCGTGCGAATTCAGTTCTGACAAGGGCGTGACTCCCAGTTGGATTTCGTGTCACAACAACCCCTGCCATTTTTCGTGGAAGCGGTTGTAAAGGTAGCCGATGCCAAGCAGGACAACGCCAAGGCACAACGCACTGATCGCACGGCCGAGGCTGTCGAGTTGCCAGATTTCGACGGTGGCGACGCGGATCAGCGTGCAGACGAGGATCACGAGCCCGAGCCAGCGGTAAACCTTTTCCCGCAACACCAAACCAGCGGCGAAGACGAGCGCAGCGAACACTGACCAAGCGGCCGCCAGACTGAAGGCTCCGCCAAAGGAGACCGTCACCCGCGCGGACAGCACCGCCCAGGCGCTGAGCGTCGCCGCCACCATCCAAAACGGCGGCCATCCTGCCGCGGTGACAGCGGTAGGCCTGTGCTCAGCCCACCGACGGACAAACTGCTGCTGGCCGGCGATGGCGGCGATCCCCAGGACGTGGAGGAAAGACGCTTGTTCGCCGCGCGAGAGCCAGGCGAGCGTCGCCATGCCGGCCAAGATCAGTCCCCCACCCCACACGAACCAGCGCGGTTCCCGCCGCACCTGCGCCCACACGGTGACGACTGCCGCCGCGACGCTCAACACCGCGAACCGCCCCTCCGGCTGCACGTACCGACAGACCCACGCGAGGAAGAACAGCGTGCCCGCCGCTTCGTAACCCTTGAGGCAGGCGAGAACCCAAGCGTTTGCAGCCCACCGGCGAGCGGTGGCCACGGTGGCCAGCAGGACACCCAAGGGCACGAGGGTCAGGAGCGCCTCGCTGGCGCTGCCCGGCCAGGGGTGCGTCCAGACTCGCACCACACAGCCGGCTAAACTCGCCAGGAGCAAACCCTGACCGGCCGTTGCCAGCGACCGGTAGCCGGTTCGCAAACCGTAGCCGAGCAGCGCGAGGGACAGGAGGGCGTTTTCTGCCGCCCAGGCTTCCGCGGACTGGCCGCCATCCGCCGCGGGCCGCAGCCAATCATACATCAACGCCACCGCCAGCGCCGCGTGCGCGCCAGCGATGCCTCCGGCGTACCGCGGGCGTTCCCTGATCCCCGGCCACCCGCACTGCCACCAGTGGCCGAGACCGAGCGTGACGACCAGCAAGCCCCCCATGCTCCACGCTGGCGCGCCGTGCGCGAAAGCGTCGGTGAGATCATCCTCTACGCAGCGGTGAGCGTACGCGGCAGCGAGAAACGCCAGCGCGAGGAACGGCATCGCCCGGACACGCAGAAGGTAAACCGAAGCGGTCAGGATCGCTGCCGCGGCAGCGAGCGCGGGTACGAGCACGGTCTCGCCGGCCAGCGCGCGCTCGACGGTCCACAGCCAGAGCGTGGACCCAAGCGCCGCAAACCACGCGGGCGATCCGACGGGCACACGGTCGGCCGTGCTTTGACTCCACCAAGCGTTGAAGACCAGCAGCGCACTGGTCCCGGCCAGAGACGGCCAGGGCGTGGTCAGCCGTTCGTCGCCCAGGACATTTGCCGCCACCAGGAACGATGCCCCGGCCGAAGCCAGTGACAGCCACCAGGGTAGCCGCTCGCGCCGGCTTTGCGCCTGGCCGAGCAGCACAACGCTCTGCACGGCCAGCACCAGACTGAGCTGCCAGCCGTCCAGGTACGCGAAGAACCCGAGCGAGACCAACAGGACTCCGAGAAGGAAATAGGCCCCTTCCGTTTCGGGATCCGCGCGGGGACGCACGCGGCGGCAAGTCTCCGCCAAGCCGCAGAGCACAACGCCGAAGCCCAGGGACCATTTCCAGAACGCTCCGGGGTACGCGCTCGCCAGGAGGGAAGCCGTAAGCAGGAAGAACGCGGCGTTGTTCAGGGTAGCGAACGCAGCGCGGCGCCGCGGCGTCCAGACGGCCGCCCCCGGCGCGAGGGCGCTCCAGGTAAACAGCAGCCAGTACATCGCCAAGAACCCCGCGTGCAGCCAGAATGCACCTCCCTCCGGGGCGCCCTGGAAAGACCGCCAAAACCAGTAGCTGCCAAACGTCGCCAGCAAGCTCGCGTACGGGAACACCCGCCACAGGTGGCGGCGCAGCAGCCAGACCGCCGCGACCGTCAGCACGAGGTTGGAAAACAGGGTGAAGGCCGCGATCTCGTTGACGGCCGACGCGTAGTAGGCCAGCAGGATCGCGAACGTGGCGAGAACCTCCGACCCGCGCCGGTCGGCCAGCCAGACCATGAAGCCTGCCCAGCCGATCAGCAGCGCGCCGTCCGCCCACGCGCTGTCCAGCACGTCCAGCCGCGGGTTCCAATGGGCCGCGTAGGTGACGTAGTAAACCGCCGCCAGTCCGCCAGCGAGGACCACGCGCGCGAAGTTGAGCATCCGTGGCGAACGGATGGCCTCCCGGGTGCGTTCCAACCACGCGCCCGCCCCGGCGAGCGCGCCGGCCCCGAGGTAGAGCAGACCGACCTTGGCCGCCGGTCCGAGTTGCGGGACCACGTTTTTGTAGAGGTAGCTGCCGAGAAAGGCGAGCGCAGTCAGCATCATCACCACGCCCACCCGCACGAGCCACGTCGTGCCGATCCGCACCTCCAGCGACTCCTTCGGCACCGCGGGCTGCGGCGCGGGCAGCGGAGACAGCGGGGGCGGCGGGGGCACCCGCGCCGCCCCGCCGGGCGGCGCCCCCGCCGGGCGGGGCGCGCGGAAGAAGTCCAGGAGGTTTTTGTCCTTGCCGCACCGCGCGCTGAAGTGCACCCAGCCCGGGCGGTAGCCGGTGTTCACGCCCATGACGATGTTCTTGGGCAGGCGGGTCCGCCAGATT
>CAXTMD010000075.1:0-2670 GCA_964245035.1 uncultured Chthoniobacterales bacterium | reverse complement strand
GCGGGGTCTCGGGGGGGGGGGGGGCTCCCCCGGGCCCTTTGGCCCGGGGGGGGGGGGCAATGGGCGCCGGTGGAAGCGGTGCGGCGACCACCTCTGCCAAGTCGGCGTCCGTCTCGATGGCACGCAGCCGCGACTCCAGTCGGGCAAGTTGGTCAGCGAGGGCGGTTTGTTCGCGACGGATCAGGGCGAGTTCCCGCCGTTGGGCTTCGTTCATGCCGGTGTTTTGTTCCTCGCCTTCGAGCTTGCCGCGGGTAGTTTGGCGTGGAAAATCGAAAATCCTCCCGGCTCCATCGTTTCAGTTTATGATCGTCACCACCGCCCAACTCTACCGCCTCGCCTACGGCCGTTACGCCATCGGCGCCTACAACATCAACAACCTCGAACAAACCATGGGCCTGTTCCGCGGCTGTCTGGACAGCGAGGCGCCGTTCATCATCCAGCTTTCTAAGGGCGCGCGCAAATACAGCGACAAGCGGATGCTCGAAGCCATCATCCGCACCGCCGACGAAATCTTTCCCGAGGCCGTGTACGCCGTCCACCTCGACCACGGCGACGAAGAGACATGCTACGACTGCATCGAGAGCGGCTTCTATTCGTCGGTGATGATCGACGCCAGCCACGAGTCGTTCGATGAGAACGTGGCCATCACCAAGCGCGTGGTGGACCGGGCTCACGCCCGCGGGATCAGCGTGGAGGCGGAGCTGGGGATGCTCGGCGGCGTGGAGGAAGACATCAAGGTGGACGAGGGCCACGCGAGCCTGACCAACCCAACCGAGGCTGTCGAGTTCGTGCACCAGACCGGCTGCGACGCACTGGCCGCCGCCATCGGCACCAGCCACGGCGCGTACAAGTTCAAAGGGCAGCAGAGCCTGCACTTCGACGTGATCCGGCACATCCAGGAGAAGATCCCCGGCACACCCATCGTCATGCACGGCAGTTCCAGCGTGCCGGTGGAGGAGGTTCGGCGCATCAACGCGGCCGGTGGCACCCTCGACCCCAGCGCGCGCGGCGTCGACGAGAACGAGTACCTGCCCGCCGCCAAGCTCGGCGTGACCAAAATCAACATCGACACCGATGGCCGGCTGGTGTGGACGCGGGTGCACCGGGAGTTTTTCCGCGACAAGCCGGCGGAGTTCGACTTCCGGCCGCCGGGTAAAACGTTTATGGACGAGTACGCGAAGTTCATCGCGCACAAAAACACGAAGCTCGGCAGCGCGGGCGAGTTGCCCGCCGTGCGCCAGGCGCTCGCCAAGCCGTAGGCCGTTCCGCCTGTCGCGCGGACAGCGGGCGCGGTGAAGCTTGGCAGCTCGGCTCAGGTGAACGGGAGCGCTTCGCCCGTTGCCTTTTGCGTTTTGGCCCGGATACTTTCCCTGTGTTCCCGCTCCTGTTTGCCGCGTTTGTGCTGGCCGTGCTGCCGGTTTCCGCCGCGCCACGCGCGACCCCGGCTGCCTCGCCCGATGCCGAGCAGCCCAATCCACCCGCGTGGCTGAGCCGGGTCAACTCCGGGCCGGCGGGCAACTTCCCGCCGCCGCATTCGTTCACGGCGGACTACCACATCACGTGGTCCGACGTGGAGGCGGGCCAGGTCGAGGCAGAGTGCGTCTCACCCGTAGGCGGCGCGGAGGTCCACACCATCATCAAGGCGGCTTCCACCGGCGCAGCCAGGGTCCTCTACAAGCTCGACGCCACCGCCACCTGCGTCGCCGACCGGCGCACCTTGCGGCCCGTCCGCTTCGAGCAGCGGCAGGACGCCGGGGGCAAGCACAGCGACCTGCGGGTCGACTTCAACGCGGCCGAGGCCGTACGCACGAACCTCGATCCCACCAAAACTATCGCGCCACGGCATTTCCCCTACCCCAACTTGTTCGACATGCAGAGTGCGCTGCTCTACCTGCGCAGCCTGCCGCTGGCGGACGGCGACGAGAAAACCTTTCCCGTCATGGCCGCCAACACTCCCTACCTCGTCACGGTCAAGGTGCTGGGCCGCGAGCGGGTCAAAACCCAGGCGGGCGAATACCCGGCGGTGCGCTGCGCGCTGTCGCTGGAGAAAATCAACAAACTCGGCGAACTCGAAGCCCACAAGAGCTTCAAGAGTGCGGAAGCGTGGATTTCCGACGACGCCAACCGCCTCTTGCTGAAAGTTGCCTCCGAGGTGTTCGTCGGTTCGGTGAACCTCGAACTGACGAAGGTAACCTTCTGACGGGTCAGTGCACGATGCGTCCCTCGTAGACGCCGCCCGCGTCGCGCCGTTCGTCGTCCGGGTTGAAACGGCGGCCCGGGCCGCCCTCCCGCCGATCCGGCAACAATCGCAGAGCCGCGAGTGTGTTCGTGTCCAGCCGTCCGCTGCGCCGCAGATGGTTGGCGTCCTGGAAGTTCGACACGGCGTCGGCCAGGTCGTGGTTCGGTCGGCCGTTGATCTCACCGTCGTAGAAGCCCGTCCGGGTGAGAATCTTCTGCGCACGCACCACCGTGTCCGACTGCACGGGCGGCGGGGCGAACTCGTAAGGGGTGCCGCCGAAATAGTTCGTCAACGGGGCGGAGGGTGCGATGCGCCCCCGGCCGTCGGGCGGCGCGTCGCGTCCGTCAAAACCCGGCCCCTGGTCGCTCTGGTCATCTTGGCGCGGCACGGGCCGGGCAGGAGGAACCGGCGTCGCGGCGGGTGGACGGTAC
>CAXTMD010000074.1:0-14054 GCA_964245035.1 uncultured Chthoniobacterales bacterium | reverse complement strand
GTTGACGCCCAGCCGTCCGACGAACCCTGCGACGGTCCCCGCCAGGAAGAACACCGCGCCGGCCTGCGACATTTCCCAGTCCTTCTGCGTGACCCCGTAGATGAACACCACAAAAGCCGCCGCGATGAGCGCCAGGATCGTGGCCACCCGCGCGCCGGACAACACCGGCGCGGATTTCTGTTCGGACGGCTCCGCCTTCTCCCGCGCCGGCTCCTGCCGCGCACGCCGGGCATAACGGCGCACGCCCCAGATCCAGACCGCCAACGCGGGCACCATGAACGCCGCCCGGTAGCCCCACGCCGAGATTTTCGGCACGCCGGCCAGTTGCTGCGCGATCACCGCCTGGAAGGGATTGACCGGACTGAAGGCTGCCCCGACGTGCGCCGCGCCGATGCTCATCGCCACCGCCGTCAGCGGGTCAAACCCGAGCCGCCGGCACAGGAACAGCAGCGCGGGCACCATCGCCAGGATTTCCTCCTGGAGGTTTTCCAGCGCCCCGCCGACCGCGAAGACCGCGCAGACGACCGGGATCATCCACTCGCCGCGGTCCTGCAAGCGGTCGGCGAGCCAATCCACGGCCTGCCGCAGCGTTCCCGTCTTGTCCACGACGGCGAACGCCCCGCCGGCCAGGAACACGAAGAACACAATGTCCGCGGCGTCGATCAGGCCATTGGGGATCTGCACGAACGTGTCGAAGGGACCTACCGGGCTGCGTTCAACCGAGTGGAACGTGCCCGCGACCACCACCTTCTTGTGGGTAGTCGGGTCCTCGCGTCGTTCGTACTCGCCCGCCGGGATGACCCACGTCAGGGCCGCGGCGAGAATGACACCGCCCACCAGCAGCGCCAGAGCGTGCGGAAATCGGAAGCGCATCTTAGAAAGGTCCGAACCGCGAAACGACTTTTCCCTGCTGCCTGTGGTCACGGCGCTGCGTCGCCGTGTTTGCCGAGCGAATGTCCCGGGCACGAAGCGCAGTGATGCAGCGCCGTGACCACCGGCAGCACCCCATCCTTGTACGCCCTTGAAGAAACATGGCTATTCCTTCAATCGATTGTATTTGCGCAGGATTTCCCGCAGTTCCTCGTGCGGCAGCGCGGGGACGTGGTGGCCACCCTGCCCCGTCATGGGTTCGGCGGCGACCAGGACGTTGACGATGGCCTCCTCCGTGGCCTGCACGACCGCCTCAAACAACGGGTTCAAGTCGTCGTTGGGCACCATGTCGAGTTTAACCGTCCCCTCCGCTTTCGCGGCGTCGAGATTAGCCGTCGAGAACGCCAAAAAGATGTCGCCCGAGCCGTTGCCCGAGACGCTGCCGGTGCGGCCCAGGCCGATGGTCGCGCGGCGCGCCAGCCGCTTGAGCTGGTGGGGGAGCAACGGCGCGTCGGTGGCCACCACGATGATGATGGACCCGGCGTCCTCGTCCCGGATCGAGGGCACGTTGATTTCGCGCCCGACCGGGACGCCGGCAATCGTCAGTTGCTTGCGCAATCCGCAGTTGGCCTGCACGAGCACGCCGACCGTGTAGCCGCCCTGCTTGGCGCTGAGCTTGCGCGACGCGGTGCCCGTGCCGCCCTTGAACTCGTAGCAGATCATCCCTGTCCCGCCGCCGACCGCCCCCTCCGCCATCGGCCCGGGCGCGGCGCTGTCGAGCGCGTGGAAAACGTGCTCGTCCTTGACGTGGAATCCATTCACGTCGTTGAGGTAACCGTCGTAGGTCTCGGCCACCACCGGCAAGCTCCACCAGTAGCCCGTCGCGTCCGCCGCGCCGTGGGCCACGCGCCACTTGATGACGGCGTCGCGCACCTCGCCGACGCTGTGGGTGTTGGTGAGCATGATGGGACCTTCGAGAAATCCCCCCTCTTCCACCCACTCCATGCCGGTCATCTCGCCGTTGCCGTTGAGACTGAACCCGGCCGCGAACACGGGATGATCCAACGTATCGCGGTGGCCGCGCGGCAGGATCGCCGTTACGCCCGTGCGCACGGGACCAACCCCGACCTGCAACGGGCCCTCGCCGGAGATCAGCGTCGTGTAGCCCACCTCCACGCCGGCCACGTCCGTGATGGCATCCAGCGGACCCGGCGCGCCGTCAAACGGCACCCCGAGCAGGCGGGCGCGCGGCTTGTCACCCGCCCATGCCGACGCGCACACCAGTAGCCCCACGCAGACCGCCAGGGCGGCCGCCCATCGTCTCCGCGAGTGATCAGTAGCCAATGCGGTAGCGGGGTTCGAGCTTTAGCTTGGTGCCTTCGCTGGCGGCGACCGGCGGTGGCAATTCACCGGCGGTGGGCCGCTCCGGCAGCGATGGACTCACCGCCGTGTCTGGTGGCGGCTCCAACGGCAGATCGATGTTCACGCACAATCCGCCATTGCCCGAATCCAGTGACAGGCGTCCGCCGTGGTCGAGCACCACCCGCTGCGCGATGGGCAAGCCGAGGCCGAGCCCTTGCGCCTTCGTGCTAAAAAACGGGGAGAAGACCTTTTCGAGATCCTCGGGCGCGATGCCGGCGGCGTTGTCGGTGATGGCCAGCCGCAGTCCGACGGTCTCGCTACCCGCCTTGCGCGGGACGACCCGCACCTTGACCACCGCGCGATGCTTGCGGCCGGTGGCGGCTTCGATGCTGTTGACGAACAAATGCTGGAACACCTGGGTCAACGCCTTGGCATCCCCGCGGATCGGCGGCAGGTCCCCATCGGCGTCGATCTTGATCTGTGCGTCGAGCGACTCGGTGTTCGCGCGGGCGCCATCGGCAGCCTCCTGCAACAAGGTCGGCAGTTCGGCCGTGTCGATGACGCCGACCGTTGGGTGGGCAAAGCCTTCGATGTTGGCGACGATGTGGTCAAGCCGACCGACCTCCCGCGTGACCATCTCCTTGAACTCTAGGCGGAATTCTTCGTCCGTGTAACGCTGCGGCAGGAGGTGGGTAAATGTTTTGATGGCCACCAACGGGTTGCGGATTTCGTGGCTGATCCCGGCCGCGAGTTCCCGCCAGAAGCGGGTTTTTTCGAGTTGTTCCTGCCGGGCGTCGAGGGCGATCTGGTCCGTCAGGTCGTCCACGAGCGCCACCGCGCCGAGACATCGACCGCCGCCGGTCAACTGACGAGTGCGCACGGCCAGCGTGCGAACGCCGGAACCACGGTCTTCCATGAAGTATGGTTCGCGCGTGGGCTCACCCGCCAGGGCGTCGCGCACGAGGCTGGCGATCCGGCCGCCGAGGTTTTCCACCGGCACGCGCGCCGCCGTGCGCGCCATGCTCCCGGCACTTGCGCGCGCGAGGTCGCGCGCCAGGGCCGGGAACAGTTTTTCGGCCGGCGCGTTGCACCACGTTACATGCCCCTCCGCGTCGGTCGTGATGACGGCGGTCGGCATGAGTTGCAGCAGGTTCTCGCCGAGCGTTTTCTGCGAGAGCAGTTCCTGGTGCTTGATGGCGTTCTCCAGCGCGGTCACGATGTGCTCGCTCAGGAAGGATAGTTGCGGATGATCCTGGTGGTCAAAGGGCAGGCCGTCCGTCTGGCCCGTGAAAAGCCAGCCCAGCACGCGGCCGCGCAGATTCAGCGGGATGAAGGTTTCCGCCCCTAGCAAATCGAGCGAGCGGCGCAGCAGCGAGCGCTCGGATGGGTCGGCGATGTGGTCGAGCGAGGCACGCGTGATCAGCCGCGGATGGCGTTGCAGCCAGCGCACGAGCGGGTCGCGGTCGTTGAACTCCATCGCCTCGGTGTCTTCCAGGCAACAGCGCCCCGCCTGCAAACGGTAGTTCGCCTCGCCCTCCTGCCGGTAAAACAACCCGACACGCGACACCATCGCCGCGCCGGCCACCCCGCCGACAATTTTCTCGAAAAGATCCTCCAACCGGTCGAGGTGCTGGGTAGCCTTGACGAGGTGTTGCAAGCTCAGGGAGTTGCGCTCGGCGTGCGCGCGGCGCGCCCCGCCGTGCTGCCCCATGGTCCGCACGCGGGCAAGCTCGTCGCGCAGCATCTGCGTTTCCTGCATCCAGCCGACCCGCTCCAAGGCACGGTCGGCCGTTTCGGCCAAAGCCGCACGCGCCGCCTTGTAGTCTTCCACCCGGTAGACCCCGGCGTCGCGGGCCGCGATGAAAGGGTCGCTGTTCGGCGCGCCGAGCGCGACGATCACGGCCTGCGGGTACATGCGCACAAGCCGGTGGATCAACTCCAGCGCTCCCGCGCCGCGCAGGTCGACGAACAGCAGCAGCGACTCGGCGCCAGCCAGCAGTTCTTCGAGGCGCAGCGGATCGGGCGCGTGGCAGACGTAGGCGCGGTCCTGGAGCAGTTCCGCGAGCCGATGTCGCAAATCCGCGTCGGCAGAGTGCAAGATGGACAGCGGCCGGGTTGGGCTCAAAGTCGGGTTCATGCGGAAACGTCTCTCCAAAAAAGCAAACGAAGCTGCGTCCCGGTAAGGACTTGCCCGACGACAAACTAAGGTGCGCCAGCGCGGGTTTGCGGGGGGTCTACCTGACGGCCGCCTAGCAAATAGGTAAATACAGCGAAAAACAAGTCCCTTTTCCGGTCTCGCTCGCCACTTCGAGCCGCCCCTTGTGCTCGGCGACGATGTTGTAGCTGACCGACAAGCCCAACCCGGTCCCCTCGCCCTTCGTGGTGAAGAAAGGATCGAAAATGTGCGGCAGGATGTCTTGCGGAATGCCGTTGCCGCCGTCGCGCACATCGAGCCGGATCAGCGCCTCGTGCTCGGCCGTGCCGGGTTCGGTCTCGGTGGCCACCTCGATCCAGCCGCCGTCCTCGTTGGCCTGGATGGCGTTGAGCAGCAGGTTGAGGAGCACCTGCTGGAGCCGGTCCTTGTCCGCGGCGATGTAGTCGGTGTCCGCCCGCAGCGCGGAGCGCACGGCAATCCGGTGGCGCGAGGCCTGCGGGCCGACCAGCTTGACGGCGTTACCGACGATCTCGTGCAAGGCGACCTGCTCGATCATGAGCGGGGCCGGCCGCGCGAAGGCGAGGAGCTGGTTGACGATGCGCTCGATGCGCGCGATCTCGCTGCCCGCTAACCCGCTGAAGTCGTGGCGGAACTCGGCGTCGTTGTAGCGTTTGGGCAGGAGCTGGGTGAAGGTCTTCAGCGCGGTGAGCGGGTTCTTGATCTCATGCGCCATGCCCGAGGCCAGCGTGCCGATGCTGGCGAGCCGGTCGGCCTGGCGGACGGCGCGCTGGAGGCGTTCGAGCGTCGTGTGGTCGTTGAGCACCAGCACCGCGCCGAGCTGTTCGTGGTGTTCGCCTTCCAACGGCAGGCAGTTAACCCGCAAATTCGCTTGGTCGCGCGATCCGTTGCGCAGGACAATCTCCTCCGGTGGCGACTCGGGTCGGCCGGCAAGAGCCGGTTGGATCAGATCATTGAGGTTGCCGGGCAGTTCCACCTCCTCGGCCGGCAGAGCTTCGTCGACTTGGAGGAGCCGGCGCGCCTCGGGGTTAAGAACGCGCACGGTGCCCTGCGGATCGGTGGTGACGACGCCGCAGGGCAGGTGCTCAACCAGGAGGCGGTTATAGGCCTGGCTCCGGTAGGCCTCGGTGTAGAGACGAGCGTTGACGATGGCGACGCCCAACTGCTCGGCGACCAAGCGCAGGGTCGAGCGTCCATCCACACCGTAGATGCGTCCGCCGATGCGCGGGGAGAGGATCATCACGGCGCTTAATTCGTTGCGGAAGCGTGCGGGCACGATCAGGTCGGCGTCCAGCGACTTCAGCCGGGCCAAGGCCGCACGTTGGTCAGCGGTCGAAGCGTGGCGGGCCAACTCCTCCATGGCGAGGTCCGGCGAGCCCGCGCGCAGGCTGCGGATGATCGGGTCGTCCTCGCCCAAGCAGACCCCCTGGCCGGGCGGACGGGTGTAAACGAAAGCATCCCGGCGGTCGTCCAGTTCGCAGAAGCCGTGCACGTCAGGCACGAGCACGCGCACGGACTGCGCGCCGACAGTCTGCGCGAGCTTGGAGCTGAGCCCACCCAGGAGTTCGTGCAGCGTCGCCACCGACTGCAAAATTTGGCGCACCTGGCCAAAGACGTGCTCAAAATCCATCTCGTTGGAGGGCAGGATACGCCGGACGATGTGGCGCAGCGGGGAGCCGAAGGAATTCACCAGCGCGGCGGCCAGCGCGCCCGAGAGCAGGCTGGGCCAAAAGGCAGAATCGTCGCCGATGCGCGTAAAGACCCAGCGCAACGCCACCCACAGGAGAGCATAGATGACCGCAGCATACGCGGCCAGCAATCCGTACGACACCAGCCGCCGCAGCACCGAGCGGACCTGGAGAATGCCACGCGAGGTGATGCCGTAGGCAATGATGATGTCAAAGAGAATCACGCGCAGCGCCGCCGCCAAGCGCACGATCTGCCAACCGCCCTGCACGTACTGCAACAGCAGACTCAAGCTGACGGTCAGCACGACGACGACGCTCGCCAGAAAGGTAAACTGCAGTTCGACCTGGTGGACGCCGGTCTGGCGCGGACGCCAAATGTCACGCACCAGCAGCGCGGAGGCGACGCCTACGCTCAGCAACAAATACAGATAGTAAAGGACGATCCAACGGTGGAACGTCGGCACCAGTCCCGTGCCATCCGCACGTCCGGGCATGCCGACCACCAGCTTGACGCCGGCGAGATAGTAAGGCGACAGGCAGAACGCTGCGAACACCACTCCGAGCACCACCCACCACCGCAGCCGCCGCAACAGCGCGCCCAGGCTCTCGCCCTGGAAGACGATGGCATAACGCATCAAGACGAAAGCGGTCGGCGTCAGGGCTCCGCAGGCCGAGCAGAAGCGCACGCCGGCGGCCACATGCGCAGGGTTGCCGGAAATGAACGCAACCTGAATGCCCGCGATCCAGCCAGCGACGACGAGGGTCAGCAGCAGAAAACTGCGGTTGATCTGCCGGTGGGGATTGTTGACGAACACCAAGCCCCCGAAAAGGAGGTGGCAGGAGACCGCCGACAAGCCGAGGGCAAGGTCTCCATTCATGCGGTGGGTCCTCTCACGCAGGCGGCAGATTTCACTGGTCGGCCGCGCCTACCACCAGGCTGATGTTGCCGCCGCTCAAACCGTGGGCGTTGACGAGGGTCTTGCGTAGCCGGATACGGCGGGGCTGACCGCCGATGAAATCGAGGTCGCAGTCAAGGTCCGCGCGGGTCCAGTTCACCGTGGGGGGTACCACGCCGTGCTGGTGCGCCAAGCTCGCGGCGATGATTTGCAGCGGCCCCGAGGCGGCCAGCGGGATGCCGATGGTGCCCTTGATCGAACCGACGAGGACACGGTAGGCATGCTCGCCAAACGCCGCTTTGATGGCGTCCGTCTCGCACCGGTCAAAGAGGGGATGGCCGCACCCCCAGGCAGAAATGTAATCGATCTCGCCCAGATCACAGGCGGCGTTTTCCAATGCTCCCTTCATCGTGAACTCCAGACCGGAACTCGGCCGGTCACGCCGCACGTCGGGGCACGTGTGCGTGCCAAAAATCTCCAGTGCCTCCCTGGCGTTACGGTCGCGGGCGAATTGACTCTCCTCCAAGATCACCACTCCCGCCCCCTCGCCGAGCACGCCGCCTTCGCGGTCGCGGTCAAAGGGCCGGCTGGCTTCCTCGGGCCGCTGGGAACTCGTGCAGATGCCCGACGCCGAGATCACCGACATGATCCCGAGGGTCAGTGGAGCCTCCGCGCCGCCAGCAACGATCAGGTCGTAGCGGCCCAGACGAATGAGGTCCACCGCCAGTCCGATGGCATCCACTCCGGACGTACAGTTGTTAGCAAACGCCATGGCGTTGGCATCTTCGACCTTGAGCATCTCGGTCACCGCCACCGCCGCCGCCTGTAGATTGTCGCCCGCGACGGCCGCCGGGGAAACGCTGCGCGAGCCGCTGCGGTTGATCTGCAGGGCACGCTCCTCGACTTTTTCGATGGTGCTCACCGCCGACCCGATGAGGACGGCTACCCGCCGGCCGCGCAGGTCGGCGGGCGTCAGGCCCGCGTTCGCCAAAGCCTCGCGCGCCGCCACGACGGCAAACTGCGTCTGTCGCGCCATGCGTTTGGGTCGCTGCCAAGCTTCGATGTGCCTCGTGGGCTCGAAGTCCTTGACCTCTCCGGCCACGTTGATCCCCAATTCCTCGTTTTTCAGGCGTGACAGCGCGCTCACGCAGCTGCGGCCGAGCAAGAGTGCATCCCACAGCTTCTGCGTACCTACTCCGGCCGCAGACACAGCTCCCATCCCAGTGACGACGACTCGCCGCCGCTTGGGCAGTGGGCCGTAGCGGTGAGAATTTTCCGGGAAATAGCTCATAAAAGATTGTCAAGTGGACCGGTCTTATGCACCTTGCGGTACGCAGGCTGCTAGCGGGCAAAAAATCGTCACGGCAGCTACACACCAATTTTTGTGCCAACTCACTGGCAAGAAGATGGCTGGAACGCGAGACCGCACCTCAGC
This sequence comes from uncultured Chthoniobacterales bacterium, assembly GCA_964245035.1. Lineage (GTDB taxonomy): Bacteria > Verrucomicrobiota > Verrucomicrobiia > Chthoniobacterales > SZAS-18 > CAHJWO01. Next base: position 5,630 of record CAXTMD010000074.1, on the reverse strand, counting down.
CGCTGTGTCGCAAGTTTACCTGCATTTTGTCAAGATGCACGTCCGCAGATTTATGTTTGCACCTCCGAACTATGATCTCCTTTGATTCTCCTGCTGCGAACGCCTCGGCCGCCCCGACGAGCGCCAAGGCGAGGGTCCTGATCATCGACGACGACTACGGTCCGCGCGAGAGTCTGCGCATCCTGCTCAAATACGACTACGACGTGGTCGTCACCAGTTCGGTCGCCGAGGGCGTGGAGGCGCTGCGGACCCATCACATTGACACCATCATCCTGGACAACCGGATGCCGGGCCGCAGCGGCTTGGAGGGCATCGTGGACCTGCGCAAGATCGACGAGAACGTGTCGATCATCATGCTCACCGGCTACGGCACGCTGGAAACCGCCACCCAGGCGTTGCGCAACCAGGCGACGGACTTCATGACCAAGCCGCCGGACACCGACGCCATGCTGGACGCCGTCGCCAAGAACGTGGCGCTGGCCCGGGCCAAGCGTGCCCGCACCAACCTCTCGCGGGAATTGGCCGAGTTGAACCTCGGTCTTTCGGCGGAACTCTCCGAGACCCGCCCGCTGGCCAAGCTCGGGCAGCGCTCGGACGAGATCATCCACGACATGGGCAACCCGCTGACGATCCTGACTTGCTGCGTCGAGCTGTTGCAGAGCAAGGTGGACGAACTGCGCCCGGATCAGGGCACGCAGTGGATGGAGACGCTCGGCTACATCCAGATGATCAAGAAGAGCATCCAGCACTGCTGCGGACTCGCCGACGCGTGGCGGCAGCTGCGCGACGACATTTCCGAGGACCGCGAAATGGTCGGCGTGAGGGAATTTATGGATGGTGCCCTCGAATCGCTCCATCCCATGTCCGGCATGCTCGACGTGGCCTTGGAGACCGACTTCCAAGCGGTCGGCGCGGACATGGGCTTCGAGGTGGACGCCACGCAGATGCGCCGGGTGGTGCACAACCTCGTGATCAACGCCATGCAGGCTTCGCCTCGCGGCGGCGGCCGGGTATCCGTGCGCGCCGTGCCGAGCGGAAACGCCGTGGCCGTGACCGTGCAGGACAACGGCACGGGGATCCCGGCCGACCGCCTGCCGATGATCTTCGAGCCCTATTATACCACGAAGGAAGAAGGCACTGGGCTCGGGTTAGCGATCTCCAAACGCATCGTCGAGGAGCACGGAGGAACCATCGGTGCGGAGAGCGTGGTCGGCCAAGGCTCCACGTTCACGGTGCAGTTGCCGGCCAAGGCTTTGGCGGTCGCTGCGTAGAGTGGACTGTCTCCAGGCAGACTTTCTGTTCAGGCTGCGCAGCAGCCGGTCGTCCCAACAAGGTAGGGACGATGCCACTAGCGCGGCGGGATGCACCCAGGCGCAACACGCCCTCGTACCTGCCTGTGCCAAGCTCACGGCGCGAGGGATCGCTGGAAACCCTCGATGGCCCCGAGCAGGTCGTTCTCGCCGGACGCCAGGGCGGCATCGTGGGCGCGGTGCGCGGACGCGGCAGCCTCGCCGCGGCGTCCGGCCGCGAGCGCGGCGCTGGCTTGCAGGATGAGCTGGCGCGCGCCGCGGTAGTTCGTCAAATGACAGGCACGCTCGGCGAGGGCCAGCGCCATCTCGGCCGCCGGCAGAGAGAGCGCGGGCTGGCCGGGTCGTTCCAGGGTCAGCGCCAGCAAGGAGGTGAGCGCCTGAACGTCGTCCGGGTTGATCCGCAGGCAGGTCCGCAGCAGCGCACAGGCTTCGGGCAAATGGTCCTGTGCGAGTTCGAGGCCGTAGAGGTTGTAGTACACCGAGGCCATGTCCGGCCGCAGCCGGGTCGCCTGCTGGAACGCCTCCCGCGCTCCAGCGTAATCAGCCAATTCCAACAGCGTCACGCCGTAGTTGTTGAGTCCCTCGGCGTCGGCGCGCTTGGCGAGCGCCTGTCGGTAGGCTTCCGCCGCTTCCGTCCAGCGGCCCTCGACCCGCAGCAGGTCGGCCAGGCAGAGGCCGGCGTTGGCATACTGGGAATTGATCCGCAGCGCCGCGCGGAAGTGCGCCTCGGCCACCGGGAACAGCGCCGGATGGCTCAACCCGCGGTGCTGGAGGACAACGCCGAGGTTGGTGTGCGCGGCGAAGGCCTGCGGGTTGACCTCCAGATTGGCGGTCCAGAGCTTTTCGGGACCGCTGAAGTCGTCGGCTCGTTCCAGGCAGGTGACGCTCAGCAGGCCGGCCACGCCGCTGATCACAGCTAAGGCCACGCGGCCGCCGATGCCGCCGCGCTCGTACCAGCGCGTCAGCCCGGCCGCGACCAGCGCGAGCACCCCGGGCGTGGCGGCGTAGACGAGGTGGTCCGAAACGTAGGAGAAGCTGAAGTAGGCCATGTGCGCCAGCCCGCAGACGGGCAGCAGGATCACGACAAAGGACGCCAGCGCGGCGGCCGGGGCCCGTCCCCACCGACGCCGACCCCACCAGGCACCGCCAAACAGCGCCGCCAGCGCCGCGGGCCACACGAAGCCCGCTACGTCCCCCGCGGGGAACGTCCAGCGTGGATAAATCATCGCGAGGCGTTGCGGCCAGAAGAGTTTGCCAAGGTAGAAGAGGATCGTCCGCCCGGCTACGATCAGGCGCACCGGCAGCGGGTTGGCGTGCGAGAGGCTCTCGGCGGAAACGGAGTGGTGATACTGGAACCACAGCGTCGCCAAGCCGGCCGCGAGCGAAAGCGCGAAGAACGGAATCGTGCGAACCACGTCGCGCCAGCCCACCCGGCCGGTGCGCCACCACGCCAGCACCAGCAGCACGCAAGGCATCATGACCACCGCCGACTTGCTGAGCAACGCCAGCGCGTAGAAGCCTGCTGCCGCCGCGTACCGGCCCAACTTCCGGCTTTCCACGTCGCTTTCCCAGCGCACGTAGCAGAGCAGGCTGGCGAGGTAGAACACCATCGACAACACGGACTTGCACTCGGCAATCCACGCCACCGAAGCGACGTTGACCGGATGCACGGCAAACAGGACCGCGCCGAACCACGCGCCTGGCACCCGCAACGCCCGCAGCAGCCGCCAGAGCAAGAACGAGGACGCGACGTGCAGCGCGAGGTTGACGAGATGATACCCGAGTGGGTCGTTCCCCCACAGCCGCCATTGCAGCCAGAAGGCGGAGTTCGTCAGCGGGAAGTAATCGAGCGGGGCCGTGCTGAACCAGATCGAGCGCAGGCCGTCGGCCGCCCGGACAAGCCGGTTCTCGGAGACCAGGATGTCGTCGTCCCACAGGAAGGCGCCGTTCAGCGCCGGCCAGTAGCAGGCGCACGGCAGCAACACGAGCAGGATCGTCTGGGCGATCCGCCGCCAATCGATCCGCGACTGTTCCGCCGGGGCGGCCAGCGCCACCGACGAGGAGAGAACATTGCTCAACATGCGACCGACTCGAAAGCCGGTTACATGCCAAGCCGAACCTCAGGAACCCAGCGAGCCAATTTCGCGCATGAAATCAGGAAACGATTTCGCCTGCCGGATGGCCTGGTTGAGTTGGTCGAGCTTCTTGTCATTGAACGCCTGGTTCAAAGACACCCGCCGCGTGCCGCCAACGTGGTTGAAGACGACCTCGTCCCAATGGATCGACGAGACCTCGTTGTTGAACTTGGCCACCGACCGGCCGCGGAAGTAAGCGCGGGTGGTCTCGGGCGGGTTGAAGATGGCGTTGCGCACGTCGTCCTCCGTGATGAACCGACGCATCTGTCCCTCGCGCAGCAACGCGTAGTGCAAGCCCTGATCCATGGAGACGTTATGGTACTCCAGATCGATGGACTGGAGCCACGGGTCGCTCCACGCCAAGCCTTCCTCTTCCCTGAGGGTTGTCAGCAGAAACTTCTTCGCCACCCAGTCCACCCGGTCGCGGCAGAGCATCACGTCCTTCTCCAGGTCGTCGAGTACGCTCTCCCACTCGCGCAGCAGCCACGCCGTTTCCTCGTCGTCGCGGTTGCAGTGCGCCATCGCGGCAGCCAAGTACATCCGTTGCACGTCTATCGCGCTGATCTTGCGGCCGTCTTTCAGTTCGATGATCCAGGTGTAGGTCTGGTCGCGGCTGATCGCCTTTGTCGTCTCAATGGGCTGGGCAAACTCGAACTGCGGCGCTTTTCCGGCCTCGATCAACTCCAGTACGAGGGAGGTCGTGCCCATCTTGAGCGCGGTGGCGACCTCGCTCATGTTGGCGTCGCCGATGATAACGTGGAAGCGCCGGTACTTGCTGCTGTCGGCGTGGGGTTCGTCGCGCGTGTTGATGAGCGGGCGGCGGTTCATCGTGTCGATGCTCACGATGACGCTGAAGAAGTCCGCCCGTTGCGAGATCTGGTAGAGCCCGGCCTGGCTGGCGACGCTCTCGGCCTCGACGCCCATCTTGCCCGCGCCGGCGAAAATCTGCCGCGTCACGAGGAACGGCAAAATGTCGCTGACCACCCGGTCCCAAGGGACGTGGCGGCTCATCAGGAAATTGTCGTGGCAGCCGTAGCTATGGCCGATGAAGTCCGTGTTGTTCTTGTAGAGCCGCACCTCGCGGTCGGGCAGCAGCTTCTTGTTCCGCCGCCGGGCGCACTCGGCAAGGATGCGCTCGCCGGCCTTATCCTGGGCGACCAACTCGCGCAGACGCGTGCACTCCGGAGTGGAATACTCTGGGTGCGCGTGGTCGTTGTAGAAACGCGCTCCGTTGCTGAGCACGAGATCGCTCTTAATTTCCTCGAAGCTCAGCGGCCGGTTCTTGTCGATCTCGAAGTAGGCCGACTCGTCCGTGTCCTGGAGGAGTTCCGGTGCGCGGAAGCCCCGCGCGTCCTGGTGCGGGTCTTCCAGGGAATAATCCCACTTCATCAGGTTGCCGTGTTCGGTGTAGCGGCGCACGAGTTCGATGGACTCGCTGACCACATCCACGTTGTCCACGCCGTCCACGGTGATCCCGTACTCCGTTTCGATCCCAAAAACCCGGTTCATCCCTTCGATGTCTGAAATTGCCACGAGGATCTTTCTAGATGACGGCCCGGTTGGTTTTCGGCCGCTGTTCCTCGCGGGTGCTGGCACGCACCGGCGCGACGCGCACCACGTTTTCGGAATCGTAGTCGATGAGTTTCAGCCAATCTTCGGTGATGTCCGTCGGCGGGAAGATGTCGTTCTCCGAGTATTCGGCGTTGAGCGACAGGCTCAGGTCGCTCGCGCTGATCCCCTCCTCCTGCATCGTGGCAATGGCGCGCTTGATGGCGAGCCCCTTCGCACGCTCGACGATGGAGGAGATGATTGCGCCGCTGACCAAGTCGCCGCGGTAGAGAGTCTCCTTGCGGCCGCTGCGCAGCGTCACTTCCAGGAAGCGGTTCTCGTCGCGGTGGGCAAACTGCTGTTCGATCAATCCGTCCACGAGTTGGTCAATGGCGGCGCGCACGCTGCCGGCTTCCTGCACCAACACCGGGTCGTACGGCAAATCTTCCGAAAGGTAGATCTTGTAGATGTCGCGCGAGCCTTCCTTCGTCGGGCGGTTGACCTTGATCTTGCGGTCGATGCGGCCGGGCCGGATGATCGCCGGGTCAATCAAGTCCGCACGGTTGGAAGCGAGGATGATGACCACGTCGTTGAGCGAGTCGATGCCGTCCATCTCCGTGCAGAACATCGGCACGAG
>CAXTMD010000073.1:0-14077 GCA_964245035.1 uncultured Chthoniobacterales bacterium | reverse complement strand
GACGAGCCGCGAAGTGCTCGATCCGTGGGCCAGGATCGGTCACGACGCGAAAGCCCAGTTCACGACGTACCCGCCAAGCATCCAAAGGGATCGCCAGGGAGACTCCCATGCCTGCCGCCACCAGATCAAGCAAGGCTTCGGCGTGCTCGACCTGCTGCACCACGCGCGGCTGAAAACCGGCCCGTGCACATTGCGCCAACAACCAACGATGGAAGACAGGTTTCAGAGAAGCCGACAAAAGCACAAAGGGTTCGTCGGCGAGTTCGCGCAGCGGAAGCAGGTTTGTCGGATGGCTTTCTTCCTTGAGCAAGCGGTGGCCGACCGGCAGCACCGCCGCCACCGCGTGGGTGGCCACCGGCAGCAGTTCGAGTTCGGCGGGCACTTCGGCCGCCGCCAGGTGGGTGAAGAAGCCGGCGTCCAACTTGCCTGCGAGCACATCGCTGATCTGGCGGTCAGGTGGCAGGTCGTGCAAAGAGAGTTCTACCGCCGGATGCGTCTGGCGCAACGCCCGCAAGGCCGGGGCGAAACAAGGCGGGGCCAGCGCCGCTATGTAGCCCAGGCGCAGACAGCCCGTCTGACCTTGGGCCGCACTCCGCGCGCCCGCCACGGCGCGTTCCGCGGCGGCAAGGACGGCGCGGGTGTCTCGCAGAAAGCTCTCGCCCGCCGCCGTCAGGGTGATGCGCTGACGTTCGCGTGCAAACAAAGGGACGCCGAGTTCGTGTTCCAGGTCGCGCACCTGTTTGGAGAGCGCGGGCTGGGCCACGCGCAGACGGCGGGCGGCCCGGGAGAAATGCAAGTCCTCCGCGACCGCAGCGAAGTAGCGGAGATGGCGCAGTTCCACCCGACAAAGGAAACCGATAACGAAAAGCGATCAACCCTCGAACAAGGAAGTCTTCGCCATTCACTCCGGCCGCGGAGAAGTTCGGGAGCCGGGGCCGCCCGACCAGTTCCCGGTCGGCGACCCGATGACTTAACGACCACTCAACAAAACTCATGCAAGCAATCGCTTTGATCCAAGCTGGCGGTGTAGAGAACCTGCGGTTCCAGGAAGTCGAGCCACCCAGACCAGCCAGCGGCGAGGTGCTGGTGGAGGTGCGCGCCCTCAGCGTCAACCCGGCCGACGTGAAGCTGCGACAGGACGACACCCTGCTCACCGCTTTTCTGGGTGCGGAGCGTCCGGCCTTCCTGGGCTGGGACTTTGCGGGTCGGATCGTCGACGGAGCCGCAGAGGCCGGCGGCTTCCAGGTGGGCGACGAGGTGTTCGGGCTCACACCCAGCGCGCGGGGCCGCGCCTACGCGCAGTACGTGGCGGTTCCGGCGAACAGCGTCGCCCGCAAACCCCGCAACGTCCCCTACGAAGCGGCGGCGGCCACCACGATGGCCGCGCTGACCGCTTGGAACCCCTTGGTCAACGAGGCGCGGATCAAAGCGGGCGAGCCCGTGCTCATCCACGCGGGTTCCGGCGGCGTGGGGCACTTCGCCATCCAGATCGCCAAGCATTTTGGAGCGAGGGTCATCGCCACATGTTCCGCCAGGAACCGCGAGTTCGTCCTCTCCTTGGGCGCGGACCAGCACGTCGATTATCAGGCCCAGGCACTCAAAGAGGTGACCGAAGGGGTGGATTTCGTGCTGGATACCATCGGGGGCGAGACGTTGGCGCGCTCCCTCGACTTGGTGAAAGCAGGGGGCAGGATCATCACCGTGCTGCCGTCCCCGAGCGAAGAGGTGGCGGCCAAAGCCCGGGCGCGAAACATTGCCCTGTCCTTCGGGGGGATGCGCTACAGCCAGGAAGATTTGGGCGCGCTGGCCGGCTTGCTGGAGCGCGGCATCGTCAAGCCACACCTTTCTGCGACCTACGCCTTTGGCGAGATGGCGGCGGCACATGCCCAGCTGGAGACCGGACGGACGGTGGGCAAAGTGGGAGTGGTGTTACCCTGAAAGCCGTCGAGCCTGGACCGCAGGAAAGAACGTCTGTCCATTGAAGAAAGTTCGGAGAACCTCGATTGACGAGCCTTGGGTTAGCTGAAGCGGTGGCCGGCCTTGTCGAAGCGCAGGTGCAAGGCCCCCGAGAGCTGGAGGCTGATCTGGGTCTCGGGCACGCTGGCTACCAGGGTCGGCCCCAGGTGGGCAGGCTCCTCGTGGACCTGGACCGTGAGGTGCCGCCAGGCGCGGCGGTGGAGCACGCGGGTCTCGTTCACCAGCCGCGCTTTGGTGCCACGGAGGGAGGCCGGCACGGCCGGGAGCGGCGGGTCCACGCCGATGATCGGACCAGCAGGTGGAACGGCTTCCAGCATCGGTGCCGCAAAGGCAAGGCCCTCGCCGAAGAATGAAAGCGACGGGTGGCTGCCATTCGTTTGGCTCGGGCTCGTTTGCTCGTGTGGCAGGAGACAAAAGGACGGCCTAAACTCCGGGATGGAACTGCGCCACTTGCGTTACTTCGTCGCCGTGGCGCAGGAACTGAACTTCCGCCGCGCCGCCGCCCGCCTGCACCTCGCGCAGCCCTCCCTGAGCCGACAGGTGCGTGGCCTAGAAGAGGAACTCGGCACCCGACTCTTCGAACGCGACCGCCAGCCGGTGGCCCTCACCGCGGCAGGACATGTCCTGTTGGACGAGGCACCTCGCTTGCTCGCGGAAATCAGCGCGGCGCTGGAAGCCACTCGCGCGGCGGGACGCGGCACCCGGCCGAATCTGCGGATCGGCAACGTCGGCGTGCTCTCCGCCTCCTTTTTGCCCGGAAGTCTGGCGGCGTTTCGCCAAGCTTGCCCGCAGGCGGAAGTCGAGATCCTGGAACTGGCGATGGACGAGCAGGTAGCCGCTTTATTGGAAGGGACAATCCAGGTTGGCTTCCAGGCCAGCACATCATTCACGTCGGTCGATGATCGCCTCGCCGCGCGGACCGTGCTGACTTGCGGCGTGGTGGCTGCTCTGCCCACCACGCACCCTCTAGCCAGCGAACGGCGGCTCTCGCTGGGCGCGCTGGCTGATCAAAAGTTCCTGCGCCTGGAACCACGTCCGGGCGCGGGCTATGATCGCTGGGTACGAGCGCTTTGCGAGCAAGCCGGCGGCTTTACCCCGAAGTTTCGTCCGCTCGTGGTCAGCAATCTGGAAGCTCTGCTTGGCTTGGTGGCCGCCAGTGAAGGCGTCGCGCTCCTCGCGGAGGTCGTCACCCGGGAGCTACGGGCGGGGGCGGGCTGGACCATCCATCCCCTCGACTTACCGGAAGCGCCTTTTCAGGTGAAGGTTGTTTGGAACCCTGCCAATCCTTCGGCGGCCTTGCGCAACTACCTTGCGTGTTTGGGACGAAAGAAGACATCGGTTCGACGAAGGTGAACGGGCTGGCGCTCCGGCGAGCCAGGCGGCGACAAGAGCCACTGATGCCCCAAAGGTATCAGTTGTGGCCGCAAGAGGTCTTGGCATCCGTTCTAACGATCGCTCAGCTTGAGCGGTCGCGTCATGCCGCCAGGCGCCCGGTGATCGACCCGGGGTTTGCATGACACCTTTTCCCGCTTCAACGAGAGATTTCCATGAATCATTCCATTGGAAGAACCCCCGGATACATCCACTCCGTGCGGGCAGGACCCAGGGGCGCTGCCCCTGTCGTTTTGCTGCACGCCGCGAGCCTGGATCTCACTTACTGGGATGCGCAGTTTGAGGTGCTGTCCGAGACGCACGACGTGGTGGCCTTCGACTGGCCTGGCCACGGTTGCTCGGGTCCGATCACCAGCCCGGCCCGCTTCGAGGACTGGGCAGAGGCGGTGGCTACCATCGTGCGCGAGACGAACGCGGGACCTGCCCATGTGGTGGGCATCTCCATGGGTTCCATGGTGGCGCAGTACTTCGCGTTGCGCTACCCCGCACTGGTGCGCTCACTTGGCCTACTCGGCTCGGCTTGCACGCTGGCTGAGCCTGTCCGCGAAGCCATGCGCGCGCGGGCGGCCAAGGCGCGGCAGGAGGGGATGTCAGCGGTTCTGGCGACGGCGACTGGTCACTGGTTCACTCCGGAGTTCCGGCAGCGGCGGCCGGACGTGATCGACCGGGTGGAGAAAACCTTCCTCGCCTTCGATCCCGAGCAGTACGCGCTCTTGTGGGAAATGGTTGCCAGCCTGGAGACGCGGGAGCGGCTGGTTAAACTGACTTGTCCGACCTTGGTGCTGGCAGGCGAACACGACGCGAGCACACCGCCCGCGGCCGCCCGCGTCCTGGGTGAACAGATCGCAGGTGCGCAGGTCGAGGTCGTTCCCGGTGCCGCTCACCTGGTTGCGATGGAAGCGCCGGTGGCAGTCAATCAGCGGCTCCAAGCATTTTTTGCCGCGGTGCAGAGCACCAAAGGACACGGGCAGAACACGGAGTAGATTCGCCCTTGGAGCGCGCACGATCTGTGGCTCGAAAAATGGAGGTCTTTGACACGGTCAAACCTTCCAAAAGGTTGAACGGCCGCTTCTCATATGGCTCGGCGTTTTGAAGCCAGTCGGTGACAGCCCGCCGACTCTTCTCGCTTCTCGGGGACTGGCCAAGGAGTGTGGAACCTGTACAATGCGCCCATGCCCCGCTGGGAACACGGCAGCGAAGAGCGGCTGAAGCAAGCCGCCAGAGAGTTGTTCGATCAACAAGGCTTTGAGCGGACGAGCGTCGTCGAGATCGCGGCGCGTGCGCGGGTGACCACCCGCACGTTCTTCCGGTACTTCGCGGACAAGCGGGAGGTGCTCTTCGCCGGATGGGACGACCTGCGCACCGCGCTCGTCGAGAAGGTTCTCCGGATGCCCGCTGGAGCAGGGCCGCTCCAGGTGGTCACTGGGGCTATGGCGGAGTTCGACTGGGAGAGTGTCGCGCCGCGGCGTTCCCAACGCACACGGCACGCCATCATCGCCGCCAACCCGGAACTACTGGAACGCGATCTCAGCAAACAACACGGCATCACGGTCGGAATCATCGACGCGCTGCAGCAACGCGGCGTGGACGCGGAGACCGCACAACTCGCCGCCCGCGTTGGCGTCCAGGTTTTCTTGACGGCTTACCAACGCTGGCTGGCGGCAGGCGCCCGGCCCGATGTTGCCACGATGACCGACCGGACGATGTCGCTCCTCACGACGATGGTGCCGGCCGGCGCCCCGTTGCCTACCTCGCGCCGGAAGACGCCTCGCGCCGCCAAACAGGCTAAGCCCACCACGTTGCGGACAGCGGCTGTTTCACGGTCCAAAAGCAATCCTCGAAGGTGAACCCTCCACGCCCGGTTTGCCGTGATGGACTATCGACGCTCACGGCGCGGGAACGATGATCAGTTTGCCCTTGGGCAAGCCGGTTTTCTCCAGTTCGACTAGCGCCGGAATCGCTTCGGACAACCCCACGGTCCGGCCGATTCGCGGCGGGAGCTTGCCCTGTGCGGCCGCCTCCGAGATGCCGGCCATGGCTTGCGGCGTGAGTTGGGCAAAAACGATCTTGTGCCGGGGCGAGAGCAAACTCCAGAGCATGTTCCAGAGCTTTGGCACGTTGTGCAGCACCACGCCACCGCGTTTGAGCATCGTGCCGCTTTGGCGGATCGAGAACTTTCCCTGCACGTCGTAGACCGCGTCAAAGCGGCCGCGGTAATCATCCGGGTTGAACACGCGATAGTCGATAACCTCCCGCACGCCCAAAGCCCGGGCTTCGTCGAATCCGGCCGCGCTGCAAGTGCCGACCACCTCGGCACCGCGCAACCGTGCGATCTGCACCGCCACTCGCCCGACTGAGCCGAGACAGCCAGTGATGAGAACCTGCCGGCCGGCGCGCAGCTTGGCCTTGTCGACCAACGCGGTCCAGGCCGTCGCGCTGGCGATGGGCAAGGCTGCGGCCTCCTCAAACGAGAGGGAGGACGGCTTGAGGAACGTCGTTTTCTCCTCGGCGACCACGGCCTCGGCGAAGGTGCCCGCTTCCTTCAACCCCGTGGCGCCGAACACCTCGTCACCGACCTTGAACCGTGTGACGTTCGGACCCACTGCGTCCACGACGCCCGCGAAGTCATGGCCGAAGCCGCGCGGAAACTTGCGACCGGTCAGCATCTTCAACCCACCCTGGCGGATCTTCCAGTCCATCGGGTTGGCCGCCGCTGCCTTGACCCGCACGCGGAACTGGCCTGGCCCGGGCGTGGGGAGCGTCGCCTCCTCCAAGCGCAACTCTTCCGGCCCGCCGTAACGGTGGTACTGGATGCGTTTGGTGAGAACTGACTTTCCCGTCTCAAACCCGCTCCGTGCTTGGTCGGCATCCATGAGATTGTTCATCAAGAGTCTGTTGCTCATCGTTATTGTCACTACGTGACATCAATCTTGGCACCGATGTCGCTTCGTGTCATCTCCTAAATCTCACTCCGCGGTTGGTCCCCTGACGGCAAACGGCTGCCCACGCCAAAGCGTAGGGAGCGCAGCCGGCCGGGTGGCCCCACTTTTCTACCGATAGGCAGGAGATTGACTTGACTTCACATCGTGACATCACGACAGGTTGCCTCGCAATCACCAGCCGCAGCAATCCGCCCGACGTACCGCGTGTCCCCCCAAGCGGCCGCTTTTATCAAACAACCCTCGGACCCAGACGGCACCGCATGCATCGGACCGAGTTCAGACTGATAAACATTTTTTACAGGGTCATGCATGCTGCGGGTCGGCACTTGGTTTGGTGCGACGCACGCCGTTCGGTGGGCAAGAGGTTCTGCCAGGCCGCGGCACGCCGCCACCTTAGAAACTGATCGGAAATGAACACTCGCAAGTGGATCGCGGTGCTGGGCACGATGCTGGGCGCCTTCATGGCCGTGCTCGACATCCAGGTCACCAACTCGTCGCTGGCCGACATCGCGGGCGGCATCGCCGCCACGCCCGACGAGGGCAGCTGGATCACCACGAGCTACCTCATCGGCGAGATCGTCACCATCGCCTTGACAGCCTGGCTGGCCGAGGTCTTCACCCTGCGCTGGTACCTGCTGGGTAACGTCGTGCTGTTCCTGCTCTTTTCGGTGCTGTGCGGTTTCTCCACCAGCCTGGGTGAACTGATCGCCTTCCGCGTGGGGCAGGGACTCACCGGCGGGGTGTTCATCCCGATGGCGCAAACCGTCGTGGCCACGAACATGCCCAAGAACCTGCAACCGGTGGGCTACACAATTTTGGGTCTTACCGCCACGCTCGCCCCGGCGGTCGGGCCCGCCCTCGGCGGCTGGCTGACCGACTGGGCCGGCTGGCAGTGGAACTTCTTCATCAACCTTCTGCCCGGCGTGTTCATGTTCACCGCCGTGGCCTACGCCATCCCGGCGGAAAAGCTGCGCTTGGGCAAGCTGGCGCAGGGCGACTGGATCGGCATCCTCAGCCTCGCCGTCGGTTTGGGGGCGCTGATCACGATGCTCGAAGAGGGACAGCGCCACAACTGGTTCGGCAGCCCTTTCATCCGCGACTGCGGGGTCCTGGCCGCGATCTTTGTGCCGTTCTTCGCCGGGTGGGAACTCTGCGTGGTCAGACAACCGCTCATCAAGCTGCGCCTGATCGCCAACCGCAACCTGGGACTTTCCACCCTGGTGGCGTTCGTGCTGGGACTGGGCTTTTACGGCTACGTCTACCTGATCCCGCAGTACCTGGCTCAAGTGCAGAACTACAGCCCGCTGTTGGTGGGCGAGACGCTCATCTGGATCGGTTTGCCCCAACTCGTGATCTTTGCCGTGCTGCCTGTGGTCATGCAGAAGCTCGACCTGCGCCTGATCGTGTGTCTCGGCGCGCTCGTCTTCGCGTGCGGAGCTTACCTGAACGTCCACATGACGCCCGACTACGGCAAGGACCAGTTCTTCTACGCCAACATCGTGGTGGCGCTCGGCCAGCCGTTTACCTTTGTGCCGGTGGTGGCCTGACCACCGCCACGCTGGCGCGCGCGGAGGCGGGCCAGGCCTCAGCCATCTTCAACATGTTCCGCAACCTGGGCGGCTCGTTCGGCATCGCCATCCTCTCGACGGTCACGACCCGGCGTGAGCAGTTCCACGACTTCCGCATCGGCGAGCGGGTGAGCGCCTACGACTTGGCCGTGACCCAGCGACTCGCCAGCACACAGGCGCAGTTCGTGGCGCGCGGCTTCGACGCGGAAACCGCCATGAACCAAGCGTACGGCGTCTTGAAGATGGCCGTGCGCAAGAGCGCGCAGGTCATGTCCTACAACGACGCCTTCTTGGTCGTGGCCGTCGGGCTGCTCGTCGGCGGGGCGGCGGTGTGGTTCTGCCAGAGGCCGGACCCAGAGCAAGCCTCCTCGACGGCTTGACGATTCCTCTGCCATACCCGGCCACCGCAGCGCGGGCGGCATGGACCACCAAGGTGATCCCGAACGGGTTCCGCGCGTGGATGGGCGTGGATGGCCGGGGGCGGGTGATCGCAGAACGGGATGGTGTTAACGTGGCGGCGCTACCCGGTAACGATGGCCGGTGGCGAGTGCTCATCGGTGGGCGGAAAGGTGGCAGCGGGCGGGCGTACGGTGAAGGCGGTAGCGGTGAAGCCAGCGCCGCCTCAAAATGGCGCTCAGCCCGGAGCCCGCGACGTTCGAGTGGTGCTCAGGCCGGCACAATGACGACCTTGCCCTTCGGGGTGCCTTGCTGCTCCAGTTCGGTGATAGCCGCAATGGCTTGGGAGAGCGGCACGGTCTCGGCGATAGGCAGCACGAGCTTGCCCTGCGCGGCGGCGTCGCCGATCTTGGCCAAGATTTCTGGGGTTGTTTTGACGTAAGCCAGCTTGTTGTGGGGGGCCAACAGGATGCACAGGATCTTGGCGAGACCGGCGTTGATGTGCAGCGCCACCCCACCGCGTCGCAGCATTCCCGCGCACTGGCCGGTCGAGAGGTTGCCCACCGTATCGAGTACGCGGTCGAACCGGCCGCGGAACGTCTTTGGGTCAAAGCCGTGGTAGTCAACGGCGGTGCCTACTCCTAGTTGCCGCGCCTCGGCGAAGCCGGTGCCGCTGCACGTGCCATCCACCTCGGCCCCGATCCCGCGGCCGAGCTGCACGGCGCAGCGCCCGACGCTGCCCAAGCAGCCGTTGACGAACAAACGCTGGCCCGCTTGCAATTTGCCCACGTCAGCCAGTGCTCCCCAAGCGGCTCTGCCCACGGTGGCCAGCGTGCCCGCCACTTCAAAGGAGAGTGCTGGCGGCTTGAGTGCCGCCGTGTTCTCGGAAGTGACAAGCGTCTCGGCGAACGAGGCGGCTTCCTTCAGTTCCATCGTGCCGAAGACCTCGTCGCCAACCCGGAAGCGCCTGGCGGTCGGACCAACCGCCTCGACGACGCCGGCGAAATCCTGGCCCACACCGCGCGGGAACCGGGAGCCGGTGATGATTTTGAGCACGCCCGCCCGGAGCTTCCAATCCACCTGGTTGACCGAAGCGGCCCGGACGCGCACACGGATCTGGTCGCCGGCCGGTTCGCTCATCGCCACGACGGCGAGGCGGAGTTCTTGAGGACCGCCGTAGCGATGGTATTGGATGCGCTTCATGAAGAATGTCTCCAACGGAGCAGACCCGCTCGGTGAGAACGATTGATGCCCACAGGACCGTTTTCCATTTTGGTGTTGGTTTCGATCATCGTTGTTGTCACTGTGTGCCATCGTTTCTACCATTGATGTCGTAGCATGTCATCGTCTATCCCCTCGGTGCCGAGTTTGGTTCCCGGGCGACCAACCTCGTATCGCGGATGGCTCCCTTCGTGGTGAAGCCCATTGGCGCGTACATTCGACTGTCACCTTTCACGTGCCAGCACTCGCATTTGCCCTGCCAAAAACCTGATCCGATGATGGACGCTGCTGGACCGGACGAGTGAGGACTTCGTCGTGCCTTGCGAGGTCCATGCTCCTTGGAAACTAGAAGGTTCGATTCTAGGTGTGAAGGTCAACCGAACGCTCCGCACCCATCGTTTCTGGAAATGCTTCTGTGAGAAGCCGCCGCGAACCACGAACAAAGACCCCCAGAGGGCAGGTACGGGAACCACGCCAGCGCCCGAGCATGCAACTCTCGCGAGCGCAGCTATCCAAATGTTTGATGAACGCGGAGATGACGGTCTACCGCGCCAAGATTCCCAAAGTCGAGAACGCCGAGCGCTATGTCGCCGTCCAAGAGCTGATCGCCTCGACAAATGCTTAAATGTTTCGACCGCTTGGCTCCTGGAGGAGACGGATTTTCACCTAGGGCTTGTCGTTAACTTTGAGGGTTGCGGAGTGTAGGCTGGCAGCCACGAGCCGCAAAGCGCATTCGAGCGATGTTTCGGACGAGGAGTGGGAGTTCGTCGCCCCGCAGCGCGTGCATCTTTTGCGTGAGTTGTTCAACGCTCCACGCTGGTTCGTGCGGGCGGGTTGCCTGTGGAGGATGCTGCCCAACGATCTGCCGCCGGGGGCCGCCACTGAACAACAAGCCAAGCGTTGGATGAGGGCAGGCTGCTTGGAAGCGATGACACACGATCTGCGCGCTGTGATCCGCTTGCTTCACGAACGCGCCGAGTAACCCACCTCAGCCCTTTCTGAGCGCGAGCGGGAAAACAGTCGGCGTCAGTTGAATTTAGGCTGCGGCAGATTTTTTACCCGCAATCACAGAATCTGCCAACTTTATACGCCATTTTACGGCAGGAATGAACGAGAATAAGGAAGAATGGAAAATGCGGTTCCACTCTAAGAAACAGGCTTTTAGAGGAACAGTTGACTTTTAAAGAATGGCTCCAGCGGTAGGATTCGAACCTACGACCAGGCGATTAACAGTCGCCCGCTCTACCACTGAGCTACGCTGGAAACGAATGCCAGTGAGTCCAAGTCGAATGTGACAAGGCTCCCGGCTGCAATCCATCGCGACCTTCCCACCGCCCGTGCAAGTGTGCAAGCAGAAATTCACTCATGGCGCGACGTTCACACCGAAAGGAACGAAGATCGTTTGCCCGTCCACCTGCACCTGGCAGTACAGCCGCAGGAAACCACTCCTCGGCGGATAAAACATGAATCTCAGGTCCGGTCCACCCCGCAACGCCGCGTCTGCGATTTCCGGCCCTGCCGGGTGCAGGTGAACCACCGTCCGGTTATCGTCGTAGAAGCCGACCAAGTGCGCGAAGGCGCTCATCACCGGCTCCAAACCTGCGAACGGCGCGCCGCTCGCCCGGCAAATCAAGATTTGCAAGGCGCACGTTTGCCCGGCGCGCAAAGTTGGCTGGCCGGACGACTCGGTGGCGATCTGGAACTCCAATCCTTCGGCTTCCGCACTGAGCGCAACTCGGGGAGACTCCGTCGCTTGGGGCAACGAGAAGTGTTCCGGCACACCCGGCAGGTCGGCTGGTAGGTACTCCTGGATGCCGGTCGCAGCAGGCACCACGTCCGCGTAGATCCGGTGCGGCTTGGAGTTGGCTGGCGTGAAGGTAAACTCGTACTCTCCCGGCCGCCCGGTCGACACCGGGTGTTCGTGGTGATAGTCCTCCCGCGCCGAATCCACGATGAGGAGGTGAATCTTTTGCGTGTGCGCCACCAACAGGTCGTCGGCGTTCACCGGTGCCCCGTCCCGCTTCGTCAACCGTACCGTGACGTGGGCCGGCTGGCCGGCCCGAAGCGGGGCATCGCACGCCGCCGTCATGCGCATCGACGGTTCGCCCGGAGGCGCGACGTACACAAAACTGTATGGGATCCGCCTCGGCGTCAGTGCCATGCCGCACTTCGGACACAGTGCCCGACCGTCCAGGCTGGTCGCGTCGGGGTGCATCGGACAAAAGAACACGTCCGCGTTGAGCGTCTGCGGGTCCGTTCCGACCGCGAGCGCATCCAGCGCCGCGCGGAGCTTCCGCAACGCGGCGTCCACGCCCGCGCGATCTCCGGCGACGCAGGCTTGCGCGAGCGAGGCCACGGACGACGAGGCGCGGACCGCCGCGGCGACGGTTTCCTGTTGCCGCGGCGTGCCGTCAGCCAAGCGCGCGAGCGTACGTAGTGCCGGGCTGCACAGCGAGGCCTGGTCGGGCACCTCGTTCAGACGATCCTCGCCGACGAGCCGGCCGATGTTCGCGGTCGCGAGGCGCAAGACGTTCCATGCTTCCGGGGCCGACCGCGGATCGAGCACACTGGCGGGAACGGGAACGTGCGCTCTGGCTACCGACGGCGGCCAGAGCAAACCCACCCAAGCCAACCACAGCGCGCCGACCAATCCGCTGATCCACACGCGTTCAGCGCACGACGGTGTCATCGGCGGTCCCCATGATTTTGTCCGGCCCGGCGGAGTGGATTTCCATCACGTCTTTGCTCAACTGATGGAAGAAATACGGTGTGCCCCACTCGTCAACCAATTCGCCTTTGGGGTTCAGACTGAGGCCTTCCGGCGGGCCGAGCACGGCCTGACGCGCGTTCTTGCCCATGACCGCCGCCATGAGCTCGGCGTTGGTGCCGACGGGATTTGCGCCGTTCACGGGGTTATAAGCGGGCACCAGGCCCCGGACTTTGAGCGCATGCGCCGAGGCGGTCTCCGACCGGGCCGACGCCGGATCAAACGCCGGCGGCGACGGCACCGTTTGCGGTGCCAGCGGGACCGGCGCCGGGACGGGAGGAAGCGCCGCGGCTGCCGTGGCGGGCGTCTGGGGTGGCAAGATGTCGAGGGGGGCGGGTGCCAGCGGGACCGCAGACGGCGCCGCGGTGGTGACAGCCGGCAGCGGGGTGGTGCCGTTGGCACCGCCTGGCATGGAGAACGGGCTGGTTGGCGGGACGGCGTGCGGACGAAACGACAGCCAAACGCCCGCTGCGCCCACGAACAGCACGAACACGGCGATGGCTGTCTTCGGAACGTTCATCGTACGCGCTTTAGAGAAAGCCGAGGTACGGCGTCGCGAAGCGTCCGAGGTTGGGGAACACCGTCGGCATGTGGGTGCCGTCCACGCCAAACCACTTTGCCATCGTGGCGGAATATTGATCCACCGCCGTCGTCGGGATCCACCGACCCGTGCTGGTGTCATCCGGGCCGCCGACGGTCAAGGTCGGCCAGGTGCCGTACGTGCGCTGCCCGTTAACCGCACCGCCGACGACCATGTGATGGCTGCCCCAGCCGTGATCGCTGCCGAGGCTGTTGCTCGGGAACGTCCGACCGAAGTCGCTCACCGTGAACGACGTGACCCGCTGGTCAAACGCCGCGTCGCCGTACGTGGTACCAATCTGGGTCATGGCATTCTGGAATGCGTTGATGCTCTGGCTCAACTCGGCGAAGAGGTTGGCCTGTGCGCCGATGACCACCTTCGCGTTGTTGATCGTCGTCGAGCCGGCGTTGCTCGTCTGACCCGTGTGCAGGTCGTAGCCGCCGACCTGCACGAAGAAGACCTGCCGCTTCATCCCGAGCCCCGGCTTGGCGGCGTTCGCCGAGCGGTAGCCGGCCTCGATGATCTGGGCGACCATCTTCAACTGCGACATCAGGCTGGAGGTGAACGACCCACCGCCGTTGGGCACGTTCACCGTCGTCGGAAACAGGCTGGTGAACGTCGTGGCACCCACCTGCGTGTTGCCCAGTGCCGTCGTCAGGCCGCTGCCGCTGGCGAGCGCGTGCTCCAGCGCCAGCGCGTAGTTGGAGGTCAGCATGTTGCGCTGGGCGGCGTCGATGCCCAGAATGTTGTTGAGCGCCGTCGTGCGGGCCGCCTGGGCGGTGCTCGGTCCGAGCGCGGTGTTGAGCGACACCACGCCGCCGCTCGAGACAGAATACTGCTGCACCGTGCCGCCGACCTCGAACGTGTTGGCCCCCGCGAGGGTCACGCACATCGACAGGGTCGCCGCGTTGCCGTTGCGCGGGTTATAGGCGTCGAGCAGGTCGGCGCAACGCCCGCCCCAGCCGGTCGTCGGCGGCTGGTCGGGGACGGAGGTTTGCCACTGCACCTGCTGATCGGCGTGGGAGAAAAGCTGCGGCGGCAGCGGCACGGAGTTCGCCAGGTACTGCGCCTTGGTCACGGGGTAGACCAGCGTGCCGACGTTGAAGACCGGGGCCAGCTTGCCGGCGTTGAAAAGCGCCTGCAACTCGGGACACGCCGGGTGGAGGCCGTACGTGTGGCCGTCGCTGCTCAGCGAGTTGAGCGCCAGCGCCGTCGCGGGGCTGCCGTCGGTGTT
>CAXTMD010000072.1:10669-14236 GCA_964245035.1 uncultured Chthoniobacterales bacterium | reverse complement strand
CAGTACGGCACCAACAACCTGCCCGACTGCTCGAACATGTGCCACGAGGCCAGCGGCGCGGCGCTCAACGAAGCCATCGGCATCGGCAAGGGCTGCGTGACGCTGGACGACTTCGAGAAGACGGGTTGTGTGTTCATCATCGGTCAGAACCCGGGCACCAACCATCCGCGCATGATGACCTCGCTGGAGCATGCCAAGCGGCACGGCGCGACGATCATCTCCGCCAACCCCTTGCCCGAAACTGGGTTGATGAGCATCGTCAACCCGAACCCGCAGGATTACAAGAACCCGCTGGAGTTCGCCGCGCGGATGGTTTTCAACAAGGGCGTGCCGCTGACCGACCTCTGGCTGCCGGTGCGCATCAACGGCGACATGGCGATGCTCAAGGGCATCATGAAGGAAATGCTCGCCGAGGAGGACAAGCAGCCAGGCAGCGTCTTCGACCTGGAGTTCATCCGCGACCACACCGTCGGCGTCGAGGAAGTCATCGCCGACCTGCGCGCCGCCGACTGGGACGAGATCGTTGCGCAGAGCGGACTCTCGCGACAGCAAATCCGCCAGACCGCCGAGGCGATCATGAAGGCCGACAGCATGATCGTATGCTGGGCGATGGGTCTGACGCAGCAGAAGAACGCCGTCGCCACCATCCAGGCCGCGATGAACCTGATGCTCCTGCGCGGCGACATCGGCAAGCCCGGCGCGGGACCTTGCCCGGTGCGGGGTCACTCCAACGTGCAGGGTGACCGCACGATGGGCGTGTGGGAGCGCATGAACGACGCGTTCATGGACAAGCTCGGCCAGGTTTTCGCCTTCGAGCCGCCCAAGCCGCACGGCGTCGACGCGGTGGAGTGCGTCAAGGCGATGCACCGCGACGAGATCAAGTTCTTTCTCGGCATGGGCGGCAACTTCGTCATGGCGATGTCGGACACCAACTACACCGCTGCCGCCATGGAAAAGTGCCGGCTCACGGCGCACGTTTCCATCAAGCTCAACCGCTCGCACCTCATCTGCGGCGAGACGGCGCTGATCCTGCCCGCGCTCGGACGTTCGGAGAAGGATTACCAAAAGGGCGGTCTCCAGTTCATCACGGTGGAGGACTCCATGGGCATCATCAACTCCTCGCGCGGCAGCCTGGAGCCGCACAACCCTCTGCAAAAGAGCGAGGTGGCCGTTGTCTGCGGACTCGCCCGCGCGACGCTCGGCGCGCGCACGACCGTGGACTGGCAGGGGATGGAGGACAACTACGACCTGATCCGTGACAAGATCGAGGCCGTCATCCCGGGCTTCGAGGATTTCAACGCACGCATCCGGCGCAACATCTTCTATCTGCCCAACGACCCGCGCGACCACCGCAAGTTCAACAACGGCATCGGCAAGGCTAAGTTTGTCGCCGCCCCGCTCCCACAGCACAAGCTGGAGCCGGGACAGTACGTGATGATGAGCGTGCGCAGCCACGACCAGTTCAACACGCACCTCTACGGATTGGACGACCGTTACCGCGGCGTCTACAACGGTCGGCGCGTGATCTTCATGAACCGCGACGACGTGCGCGAGGCCGGCTTGCAGCAGGGCCAACTCGTGGACCTCACCGGCCACTACGAGGGCGAGGAGCGCCATGCGCGGCACTTCATGGTCACGCCGTACGACATCCCGCGCGGCTGCACGGCGACCTACTATCCCGAGACGAACGTGCTCGTGCCCATCAACAGCAGCGCCGACCGCGCGAACACGCCCACGTCCAAGTTCATCGTCATCTCCGTCGCCCCGTCGCCGGACGCGGACCTGGCGGTGAACAAAATCATCAGCGGCGCGCGCGAGAACACGACGCACGAACCCGCCGCGCTCGCGGCACGCTGAGGAGAACCACGCAGCCAACCCAAAGCCGTATCCCCCAGAACACCATGTCAATCCTCGACCGCCAAGCCACCGTCGCCCCGCCCGGTTACAACCGCTGGCTGGTGCCCCCCGCTGCTCTCGCCATCCATCTGGCCATCGGACAGGTGTACTCGCTGAGCGTCTTCAAGAACCCGCTCATCGCACTGATCCCCACCGACAAACCCGGCGAAGGGGCGAATTGGACCGAGACGCAGCTTCTCTGGATTTTCAGCATCGCCATCGCGGTCCTCGGCGCGTCGGCGGCGATCTTCGGCAAGTGGGTGGAACGCTCCGGTCCGCGCAAGTCGATGATCGCCTCCGGGCTGTGTTTCGGCGGCGGGTTTGCCATCGGGGCGCTCGGTGTGCACCTCCATCAGCTCTCCATCGTCTACTTTGGCTACGGGGTGGTCGGCGGGATCGGCCTGGGGCTGGGCTACATCGCGCCGGTGTCCACGCTGGTGAAATGGTTTCCCGACCGGCCGGGCATGGCTACGGGGTTGGCCATCATGGGTTTTGGTGGCGGCGGACTGGTAGGATCAAACCTCGCGCAGGCCCTCATGGATCACTTCAAGTCGGCCACGGAACCCGGCGTCGCGCCGACGTTCCTGTGGATGGGGTTGATCTACCTCGTCGCGGCGCTCTTTGGCGCGTTGATCGTGCGGGTGCCCGCCGCCGACTGGAAGCCGGCGGGCTTCGACCCGTCTCGTGCCGCGCAGGGGCACATGATCACGACCAAGCAGGTCGCGCTGGAACAAGCCTGGAGGACGCCGCAGTTCTGGCTGCTGTGGGTCGTGTTGTGTTTCAACGTGACGGCGGGCATCGGCATTCTGGAGGGCGCTGCTCCGATGATTCAGACCATCTTCCCGCCGCGTTTTCCGCGTGACACCGCGGCGCATATCGCGGCATCAACGGCGGCGGCGGGTGGCTTCGTGACGCTGCTGAGTTTGTTCAACATGCTGGGCCGCTTCGTGTGGTCGTCGGCCAGCGATTTGTTCGGGCGCAAGGTCAACTACGTCATCTATCTGCTGCTCGGTGCGGTCGGCTACGCCAGCCTGCCCACGATCAGCCGCGCAGGCAACGTGACGGCGTTCGTGCTGGTGTGCGTGGTGCTCCTGAGCATGTACGGCGGTGGGTTCGCGACGATCCCGGCCTACCTGAAGGATCTCTTTGGCACGATGAACGTCGGGGCCATCCACGGGCGTTTGCTGACCGCGTGGTCGGTGGCCGGCGTGCTCGGGCCGTACATCGTCAACCATATCCGCGACCATGAAGTCGCCAACGGGGCCAAGGGAGCGGACAAATACGCGCTGTGCTTCTACGTGATGTCCGGCTTGCTGCTGATCGGATTGGTTTGCAACCTGTTGGTGCGCAACGTGTCCGAGCGGTACCACTTCCGCGGCGTGGATGAAACCATTCCGCAGGGAGTGCCGACCAGCCAGGCCACTCCCTACGCGCCGACCTCCCGCTGAAATCCGTCTGTTTTCCTTCTTTTTCCATGGCTCAGGATTCTTCCTCTTCCTCGACCGGCAGCAGCGCGGTCCAAGCAATTGTTTATTGGGCGGTTGTTGCCGTCCCACTCTGCTGGGGCATTTATAAGACGGTCCAAAAGTCGGTTCCCCTGTTCAGCCCGGTGGCAGCAAGCGCGCCGGCATCTTCGGCACCTGCCGCCGCGTCTTCAACCCCGCCCCCGCT
>CAXTMD010000072.1:0-10659 GCA_964245035.1 uncultured Chthoniobacterales bacterium | reverse complement strand
GCCACCCGGGGCCGGTCGCCACGGACCCGACGCTGACGGCGCCGGCTCCAGAGGCCGCGCCGTTCTCGACCGCGCAGCCTTCGGCGACCGTCGCCCCGATCAACCCGCCAGGGTCACCGACGAACTAGCGGTTTTTGTAGGGCAGGCGCACCGCCTGCCCTACGAAGTTCCGGGCGAACCGCTGCAAAGATCCTGCGGATTGTTCCAGTTGGTAAAGAGATGGGCATCCTCGCCGGCCACCGGCCAGGCAATGCCGAGGCCGTCTTCGATCAGCGCGCGCACAAAAGCTTGCAACGAGCGGTCCCCACTGCGCAGCCGCGCCACCGCGGCCGGGTGTGCCTCGCACGAGTAAACGGCCGCGAGCGGTTCAAAAAAGCCGTCGTCCATCCGCGGGATCACGCCGACCACCGGCTTGCCGCTCAGCAAAGCGGCCAGGAACCCAGCCGTCATCGCCGGCAGGTCCACGGCCAGCACGACCAGGCGCGGCGAGCGCATCGCCCGCAACGCCGCCGCGATTCCCGCCAGCGGGCCAAGGCCCGGCACACTGTCGGCCAGCAGCGGTACGTCGGTGGGGAAACCCACGCGCGGCGGGCCGGAGATGAAAAGCTCCGCCGGTTCCAGCGCCCGCAGCACGGCGAGTTGCCGCTCCCACAGCCGCCGGCCGTCGGGCAGCGGGAGCAGGGCTTTGTCCTGTCCCATCCGGCGGCTCCGGCCGCCCGCCAGCAGCACGGCGGCGAAGGGCGCGTTCATCGCCTTCACGCCGGAGCCTGCGCCGCCACGTCCGCCGGTTCGGGAACCGGGCGCATGCCGGGGAGCTGGTAGCGCCGCGTCCGCAACGCGTACACGATGAACGCCGCCCCCATCACCAGCAAAAACAGCGACAGAAACTGCCCGCGCGTCAATCCCCAGGTAAACGCGATGCCGACGTCCGGCTCGCGAAACTGTTCGCCGATGATGCGCAGCACGGCGTAGCCCGCTAGGAAGATGCCCGTGAGCATCCCCACCGGCGCGCGGAAACGAGTCCGCACGATCCACAGCACCATGAAAAGCACCAGGCCTTCCAGGAACGCCTCGTAGATTTGCGACGGGTGCCGCAACGGCAAAATCTGCGCGAGGCTCGCGAGCGCCGCCGGGTCGTGCCTGTAAGCGCGGTCCACCAGTTCGTAGAACGATTCGTTGCCGGAAAGTTCCTTGGGGAACTGCATCGCCCACGGCGGCGGATGAGGCGAGGTGATGACCCGGCCCCACAGTTCGCCGTTGATGAAGTTGGCCAGGCGCACGAAAAAGATCCCGACCGGCGCGACGACGACGAGGTTGTCGCCCACCCCGGGCCAACTGATGCCCTGCCAGCGCGCGTAGACGTAGGTGTAGATCACCAATCCGAGGATGCCGCCGTGGCTGGCCATGCCGCCCTCCCAGATCTTGAACGCGTCGAGCGGGTGGGCGCGCACCCGGTCCCAACCGTAGAAAATGATCCAGCCCAGCCGTCCGCCGAGCATCACGCCGAAGATCGCGGCGAACGTGATGAAGTCGGCCACCTTCTCGGGCGGCATCTCCCCGTAGCCGCGCCGCGCGAGGCCGTGGTACATCTGGTAGCCCACGATGAACGCCAGCACGTAGGCAAACCCATACCAGCGCAGTCCGAGGCCGTCGCCGAACTGCACGATGTAAGGACTGAGTTGGTGGATGTAGTAAGCCAGGAGGGACGGCACGGGGCGGGAAGGAT
Source organism: uncultured Chthoniobacterales bacterium (assembly GCA_964245035.1). Taxonomy (GTDB): domain Bacteria; phylum Verrucomicrobiota; class Verrucomicrobiia; order Chthoniobacterales; family SZAS-18; genus CAHJWO01. Next base: position 8,933 of record CAXTMD010000072.1, on the reverse strand, counting down.
GAGGGATGAGCCGAGTCTGCGAGACATCGCCCGCAGGGTGATCACGATGAAGGAGGAAAGCAGAAAAGGCAAAGGGGTCGGAAGGTGGAGCAGTTTTGTGCGCTTGTCCCTCGCCTTCGTCCTTCGTCCTTCGTCCTTTCTGCTATGATGCGGCGTGACCGATCCCGCCATTTCCCCCACCCCATCCCGTCGCGCCCTGCGGCCGTGGGAATGGCGTGTGGTCTGGCTGTTCGTGCTCTGCTGCGTGTGCCGGGACCTGCCGTGGCGACTGGATGACCTCGACCAGGCTAAACAGGCCAACGTGTCGCTGGAGATCGTCCAGGCGGGTCACTGGTGGTTCCAGCACACGCCCGGGGGCAAGGCCATCGCCACCAAGCCGCCGCTCGTCGGCTGGATGTCGGCCGGCATTTACTATCTGACCGCCGACCACTGGGAACTCGCGTGGCGGCTGCCGTCGTTCGTGGCCGCGCTCGCGCTGGCCTGGCTGCTGTGGCGCGCGGGAGAGATCCTATGGCCCGGGCGCGGCGGGATCGTGGCCGTGGCGGCGTACGGGTTCAACCTCCTGACCCCGCGGCTGGCGACGCTCGTGCGCACGGACATGCCGCTGGCTTTTTTCATCACGGCGGTGGGGCTGATCGTCTGGCACCACGCGCGCGACGCCGGTCGGCACCCGTGGACGAACCGGTCGCGGTGGACGGTTTTCGGCCTCCTGCTCGCCGGCATGATGACCAAGGGGCCGGTCGTCTACGCGTTCCTGCTGCCGGGCATGCTCGCGCAACTGTGGCTGCAACGCCGGCGGGGAGAAGCGCCGTCGCCGCTCTGGGGCGGCTGGTGGCACTGGACGCTGCCGCTCGCACCGTTTTTGGTGTGGACGTTCTGCGGGATCGCCGCGGTGCCCGGCTTCTACGCCGAGGTAGTGGGCAAGGAGTTCTTCGGGCGTTTCACCGTGGGCGAAAGAGCGGTCCACCACAACCAGCCAATGTGGTTCTATTTCACACAGATGCTCAAGCAATGGCTGCCTTGGGACGTGCTCCTGCTAGCCGTGACGTTGCGCGCGCGGCGGTTGTGGACCATCCTTTGCCGTGAGCCGGGCACGCTCTGGCTGGTGTGCTGGGCGGTGGGCGGCTTTGTGCTGCTCTCGCTGGTGCCCTCCAAGCGCACGGACCGGGTCTTCCCGGTGGTGCCGCCGCTGGCGCTGACCCTCGTGGCCCTGCTCGCCCGCGCGCAGCGTCCCGATGACCCGCCGCCTGCGTCCCCCGGCGCACCGGCGGTTCCCGCCGCGCCGGCCTGGCCGTGGGATTGGGCTTACAAGACGGTCGTGATCGCCGCGGTGCTCGGGCTCGGGTCGGTCGTGTACTACGTGATGGAGGTTTATTACCGGCACGACCACGCCCGGGCCAGCTTCGCCGCCCGCACGCTGCGGATGGAGGCGGGCAAGACCGTGGGTCTCGTTGTTGGCCGGGCACCGGTGGACGCCGACGAGACCATGCTCGTCTACTTGCACCAGCTCGCTTTCTTGAGCCCGGCGGAAGCGATCCAGCGCGGCACCACGGGCAAGCTCGACGCCATCGCCCTCAGCGACACGGCCCAGGCGGAGTTCGGCAACCTGCTGGAACCCTTCGCCCCGACGCGGCCCGTGCTCGAAACGGCCGGCTCCAAGCCCGCCTACCTGCTGCTGGTCCGCCCCGCGGCGGACGAGAAGCCCAAGGCGAAAGGCAAAAGGTAGTTGCGAAAAATCCGACCGCTCCCAGGGCGGATGGCGATTTGGTCTGTCAGGCGTTCCCCGACGTTCTGGACGCCTGCCACCTCCCACCCGCCGACCATGCCGCCCGTCGCTCCGCCCCGTACCGAAGCCCGTCGCCTGCTCGTCGTGGACGACCACCCGATCACGCACCGTGGCCTCGCAGAGCTTCTCGCCCACGAGCCCGACCTCGTCATCGCCGGCGATGCGGCCACCGCGGCCGAGGCGTTGGCACTGCTGCACGCCGCCCGCTTCGATCTCGTCATCCTCGACATCTCGTTGCGCGGGGTCAGTGGGATCGACCTCCTCAAGGACCTGAAAAACCACTGGCCCCAACTGCCGGTGCTCGTGTTTTCCGGGCACGACGAACTGCTCTACGCCGAGCGCGCCATCCACGCCGGGGCACGCGGCTACGCGATGAAGCACGAACCGCCCGAGCGCATCGTCGGTGCGATCCGCCAGATGCTCAGCGGCAGCCTGTACCTGAGCGAAGCCGTCAATTCCCGGGTGTTGGCCAAGATGCTGCACGGTAACCGGGACGGGAACGCGGCGCCCGACGTGACCGACGTGCTCAGTAATCGGGAACTGGAAGTCTTTCGTTTGTTGGGCCAAGGCCGCGGCACCCGCGACATCGCCCAGGAGATGCACGTCAGCGTCAAGACCGTGGAAACCTACCGCGCGCACATCAAGCAGAAGCTGCGTCTGACCACGGCCCCCGAACTGATGCGGACGGCCATCGAATGGCGGCACGCGGCGGGTGTTTGACCCACCCTTGTCCGGGGTTGCAAGCGGCCAAAATCTTTGGATGGTGTGGCAGTTTGCCTCCTGCCCAACGCCACCATGTCTGACGAAAAGCGCCGGAAAGCTCCTCCCCGCCGCGGAACACAGCCGTTGCGGGTGCAGGAGGAGCCTGAAGAAACCAACCAGACGCAACGTCGGCCGGAGGCGAAGCTCCAGATTCTCGTCCTGGAAGAACGCGATGACTGCCTGCACCGTGCCGCGCGGTCGCTGACCACCGCCGGCCACGCCCCGCGCACCGTGCAGGACGAGGAACTTGCCATCGCCGAAATCCTCGCGGGTGAAAACACTCACTTCCTGCTGCTGACGGCGTACCCGACCAAGCAGCCTTTGCGCGTTCCGCAGTTGATCGAGCGCCTGCGGCAACGCCGCTACGACCGCACAATCCACTACTGCGCCAAGGGAGAGGTCCTGCCGGAAACGCAAGCAGCTTACGAGGCGCTGGCGGTTGATCGGGTACTCAGTCTACCGGCCCGGGCACGGCGTTCGGCCTCGGCCGCGCTCACCTGGTTGGGTGGGCAGGTGGCGTTTGATGCGGCGGGGCTGACGATCCTGGAGAGCGTGTGAGATTTCGAACAGGGAGGTCCTGATGGCTCTCCGAGCCGCTCCCTATTTTGGCTTGGATGACCTGCGCGCGCACGGTGCGTCTCGCCGGAAACATTGGGAACGGCTCGGAGAGCCGTCCCTACCTCCCTGGTCGAACGCCTGCGGCGGAGAACTACCTTGCCCGCTTCAACGTCTGTCGCAAAAACGGTGCAATCCGGCTGACCTTGTGTTTGGCCACTTGCTCGGGCGTGCCGGTCGCCACCAACTGCCCACCGTCCTCGCCCGCCTCCGGACCGATGTCCACCAGGTAGTCGGCCTCCGCGATCACGCTGAGATGGTGCTCGATCACCACGACCGTGTTCCCCTCGTCCACCAAACGGTGCAACACCTTGAGCAACTGCTCCACGTCCGCCATGTGCAACCCCACGGTGGGTTCCTCCAGCAGGTAGAGCGTGGACTTCGTCGCGCGCCGCTGCCGCAGCTTGGCGTTCTCAGTGTTGCCGACGCCGCGCGTCAGCTCTGTGACGAGCTTCATGCGCTGCGCCTCACCGCCGCTCAGCGTCGGGCTCGGCTGACCCAGCCGCAGGTAACCCAGGCCAGTCTGCGTCAGCAGCGTGAGCGGGCGCGCGATCTTTGACACCGGCGCGAAGAACTCCGCCGCCTGCTCGATGGTCAACTGGAGCACCTGCCCGATGTTCTTGTCGTTGTAAAGAACCTCCAACGTCTGCGCGTTGTAGCGCAGGCCGCCGCAGTCCTCGCACGGCACGTAACTCGTCGGCAGGAAGCTCATCTCGTGCTTGATGACGCCCTGGCCCTCGCAACTCTCGCACCGACCGCCCGCGTTGTTGAACGAGAACCGGCCGTTGTTATAGCCGCGGATACGCGAGAGCGGCAACTGTGCGAACAACGCGCGGATCTCGTCCAACACGCCGACGTACGTGGCCGGCGTCGAGCGCGTCGTCTTGCCGATGGGCGACTGGTCCACCTCGTAAACGGCGTCCAGATACTCCGCACCCTTGAACTCGCGCCACACGGCGGATTTCTTGTTCTTCTTGCGCGCGGCCTTGGCTTCCTCGGCCGCCTTCTTGCCGCGCTTGCCCGCCTTCACGAGCGCATCCTGCGCCGCGGGCAGCAACACCGCCCGCATAAGGCTGCTCTTGCCCGAGCCGCTGATCCCGGTGATCACCGACAGCCGTCCGACCGGGAAGCGTACGTCCACCGCCCGCAGGTTGTTCGCCGCCGCGCCTTGCAGTTCGATCCACTGGTCCGGCCCACCGCCGTTGAGCGAACGCCGCTGCCCCAGCATCGGGTGACGGATCGGCGTCGAAAGGTGCCGGCCCGTGATCGAACGCGGGTCCGACTGGATCTGCGCGAGCGTCCCCTGCGCGACGACCTCGCCGCCGTGCACGCCCGGCCCCGGCCCGAGGTCCACGATGTAGTCGGCGCGGCGCATCGTCTCGTCGTCGTGCTCGACGATGACGAGCGAGTTGCCCTTGCCGCGCAGGGCTTCGAGCGTGTCGAGCAGGCGGTCGTTGTCGCGCGGGTGCAACCCGATGGTGGGTTCGTCCAGCACGTAGAGCACGCCGCGCAGGTTCGAGCCGAGTTGCGCCGCGAGCCGGATGCGCTGCGTCTCACCGCCGGAGAGCGTCTTGGCCGAGCGGTCCAGCGACAGGTAACCCAGCCCGACTTCCTCCATGAAGCGCAGCCGCTGGCGGATTTCGTCGATGATGTCCGCGGCGATGACCGCCTGCGTGCCCTTGAACTTGAACCGCTCCGCCGCCTTCAGCGCGCCCGTGACCGGCAGCCGCGCAAACTTGTCGATGGTCAGGTCGCGCACGCGCACGGCGCACGCCACCGGGTTGAGCCGCGCGCCCTGGCACGAGGGACAGGGGCGCTCGTCGTCGGCGTCCATCCAGCCGCTGGCGCGCTCCTCGGCGAGTTCGCGCTCGGCGGCGGACAGGCTGTCGTCGTCGTTGACGAGACTGCCCTTCCAGATCACGCCGAAGCCGCGGCACTCCGGGCAGCAACCGTGCGGCGAGTTGTACGAGAACAACCGCGGGTCCAGTTCCTCGAAGGCTTCCCCGCACTCGGGACAGCTCATCTCCGTGGACAGCGTGACGGACTTGCCCTTGGCGTCCACGAAGCGCGCCGTGCCCTTGCCAATTTCCAACGCGCGCTTGACGATCTCGCGCGGGTCGTCGCTGACCGGTGCGGCGTGCTTCGTCTTCTTGGCCGTCACGCGGTCGAGCACGGCCTTCGCGCCGGCCATCGCGGGGACTTTTTTCTTGCCGCCGACCTCGCCGACCACCACGTCGATGGTGTGCTCGCGGAAACGCTCCAGCTTCTGGAAACCGTGCGCGCTCTTGAAATCGCCGTCCACCCACAGGTCGTCGAACCCGTGCTTGACGGCCCACGCGGCCACGTCGGTGTGAAAACCCTTGCGCGCCTTGATGAGCGGGGCCAGCACGCGCACGCGTCCCTTCTTCGCGGCGTCTTCGACCTGCTTGACGATGGCAGCCTGGCTCTGTTTCTCGACGGGCACCTGGCAGCGCGGGCAATACTGCGTGCCGAGCTTCGCCCACAGCAGGCGCAGGAAGTGGTACACTTCCGTCACGGTGGCCACGGTGGACTTACCGCCGCCGCGCGTGACACGCTGCTCGATGGCGACGCTCGGCGGCAGCCCTTCGATGAAGTCCACGTCGGGCTTCTCCAACTGCTCGACGAACTGCCGCGCGTAGGGCGACATGCTGTCGAGGAAGCGCCGCTGGCCTTCAGCGAACAGGATGTCGAAGGCGAGCGTCGATTTGCCCGAGCCGCTCAGGCCGGTGACGATCACCATCCGGCCGCGTGGCAGGTCCAGCGAGAGGTTCTTGAGGTTGTGCTCGCGCGCGCCGTGCACGCGGATGGATGGCACCGGGGCGACGTGGCCGTTGCCGTTGGCGTGGCCGTTCGCAAAGTGTGGTTCGCGCGAAGGCATTTCGGCAGGGCGGATGCCGCGCGCGTGTGGGAGGATGTTTGCCGCCTGTTCGACGGCGACGCTCCCGGCGGGAGCGACGATCTTCTCGTTGCGCTCGCCTTCGAGCAGCGGACGCAGGTAGTAGCCCGTGTGCGACGCCTCGACCCGGGCGACCTCCTCCGGCGTGCCGGCGGCGACGAGCAGGCCGCCGTCCGACCCCGCCTCGGGTCCGAGGTCCACGAGGTAGTCGGCGCATTTGATGACTTCCAGGTTGTGCTCGATGACCAGCAGGCTGTCACCCTGTTCAACCAGGCGCTGAAACACACGCACGAGCAGCGCCACGTCGTCGAAGTGCAACCCGGTGGTGGGTTCATCAAAGATCAGGAGCGCGCCCTTGGTCTCGGGGTTGCGCTCGCGCTCGACGAGATGGCCGACGAGCTTCAGGCGTTGCGCCTCGCCGCCGGAGAGCGTGTTGAGCGGCTGACCCAACCGCAGGTAACCCAGCCCGACTTCGGTCAGGATGCGCAGCGCGGCGAGTGGGACACGAAGCATCGCCGGAGTGCCTTTGAGGCCGTGGCGAGATTCCAGAAATTCGATGGACTCCGCGACGGTCATCTCCAGAACCTCGTGGATGTTCTTGCCGTGGTAGCGCACCTTCAGGACATGCGGCTGGAAGCGGCGGCCCTCGCACTCCGTGCAGCGCACGTAGAGATCACTCAAGAACTGCATCTCGATCTTCTCGAAGCCGATCCCGCTGCAACGCTCGCAGCGCCCCTCGCCCGAGTTGAACGAGAACGACGACGCCGACAACCCGGCGGCGCGGGCCTCGTCGCAGGTGGCGAAGAGTTCGCGCACCGCGTCGAAGACGCCCAGGTACACGACCGGGCTGGAGCGCGGCGTTTTGGCGAGCGGCGTCTGGTCCACCATGACCATCTGGCCGAACTGGTCGTGCCCGGTGATCTCGCGCACGCGGCCAACCGTTTCGTCGCTGGTCAGGCCGCGGGTGCGCAGGAGGTTTTGATAGATCACGTCGTGGATCAGCGTGCTCTTACCCGAGCCGCTGACGCCCGTCACGCAGCAGAAGACGCCGAGCGGCAGGTCCACCGTCACGTCGCGCAGGTTGTGCTCGCGTGCGCCGACGACTTTGAGCCACTTCGTGACCGGTCGGCGGCGCGCCGGCAGCGGGATGGCCTTGCGGCCCGTCAGGTAATCGGCCGTGAGCGAGGCCGGACATTGCGCGAAGTCGGTCAACGGGCCGTTGAAGACGAGTTCGCCACCCGCCTCGCCGCGGCCGGGACCGATGTCGATGAGGTGGTCGGCGGCGCGGATGACGGCTTCCTCGTGCTCAACGACCAGGAGCGTGTTGCCCTTGTCGCGGAGGTCTTCCATCACGCGGATGAGCCGGCCCACGTCGCGCGGATGCAACCCGACGCTGGGTTCGTCGAGCACGAAGAGCGTGTTGACCAGCGACGCCCCGAGGCAGGTCGTCAGGTTGACCCGTTCGATCTCGCCGCCGGAGAGCGTGCGCGTGGGGCGGTCGAGGTTCAGATAACCCAGGCCGACCGCCACGAGATAGCGCAGGCGGTTGGCGATCTCCTTGTGCAGCATCTCCGCGCTCGGGTCATTGGCGGGCAGCGTGAACGACGCCATGACCTCACCCAGACTTGTCACAGGCAGTTGGGCGAGTTCGGGCAGGTTGTAGCCGGGCAGCGGCGTGAGCCGGTTGATGGGCTTGTCCGCCGGCAGCGATGCGCCCGCGGGCACGAGGCGGTAGTTCAGCGTCGCCGGTTGGAACCGTCCGCCGTCGCACTCCGGGCAGAGCGTGTACGCACGGTAGCGGCTGAGCAGCACGCGGACGTGCATCTTGTACGTCTTGGTTTCGAGCCAATCGAAATACCCCTTCACCCCGTACCAGCCACCGCCCTGGTAAAGTTCCTCGGCGTCCACCTTGCCTCCGCCCTCGCCGTAGATGACGAACTTCTGGTCCGCCGCCGGCAGATCCTCGAAGGGCTTGTGGATGTCGATCTCCTGCCGGTTCGCCGCGCGCAGCAGATCGCGTTGGCACTCGGCGGATTGCCCGCTCTGAAACGGCTTCACCACGCCGCGCGCGATGGACAGCCGTTTGTCCGGCAGCGCGCGGTCCAGGTCGAGGCCGATGGTCCGGCCAAACCCGCGGCACTTCGGGCATGCGCCGAGCGGGTTGTTGAACGAGAACAATCCCGGCGTCGGCGGCTTGATGTCGAGATCACACCGCGCGCAGTGCCAGCCGGTGGAAAACAGGTCCTCTTCCCCGGTTTCGGGTTGGATGAAGCGGATGCGTCCCTTGCCGAAACGCAGCGCCGTCTCGATGGACTCCGTCAGCCGTGAACGCGTCTCGGGCGAGACCATCGTGCGATCCTGGATGACGTGCACGCGCAACGGCAGCTTCTTCAAGCCCTCAGGCGGCGCTTCGTCGGTGCGCAGCACGGTGCCGTCGAGCCACACGCGCAGGTAACCCTGCGCCTGGAGAAACGCGAAAAACTCCGCCGGGTCCGCGCCGACAGGGGCGGGCACGGCGAAGGTCAGCAGCACCGCCTTGCCGGCGCGTCGGTCGAGGATCTGCTCGGCGATGCCGCGCGAACTGTCCGGCCGGATCGGTCCGTGGCACGACGGGCAAAACGCCTGCGCCACGCGCGGCATGAGGAGCTTCAGGTAATCGTTGATCTCGGTGATCGTGCCGACGGTTGAGCGCGTGCTCTTGACCTGATTGGACTGCTCGATGGCGATGGCCGGCGGGATGCCTGTGATGCGGTCCACCTTGGGCTTGTCCATGCGGTCGAGGAACTGCCGCGTGTACGGGCTGAACGTCTCGACGTAGCGCCGCTGGCCCTCGGCGTAGATCGTGTCGAAGGC
>CAXTMD010000071.1:0-14253 GCA_964245035.1 uncultured Chthoniobacterales bacterium | reverse complement strand
GCCAGCGAACACAGCGCGGGCGTGTCCGTGGTGAGCGCGCGCTGGACGCCGAGGGCCAGCAGCATCTCGTTCAAATCGAGAAAGGTTTCGAAAAAGATCAGGTCCACGCCCGCGTCGAGCAGCGCGCCAATCTGCTCGCGGTAGGCATCGGTGGGGTCGATGTGGCGTTCGCGCGCCTCGTCGGCGGTCAGCCCCAGCGGACCGACGCTGCCGGCCACGTAAACGCCCTGGCGGCCGGCGGCGGCGCGTTGCGCGAGGCGAACGGCGGTAGTGTTGAGTTCGCGGACGCGCGTTTCGAGGCCGTGGCGGGCGAGCCGGGCAGGATTTGCGCCGAAGCTGTTGGTCTCGATGACCCGCGCGCCGGCATCGAGGTACTGACGATGGATTTTGGCGACGAGATCCGGTGCGGACAGGCAAAACTCTTCCAGGCAGCGGTCAATCGGCGCGTCGGCCAGTTCCATGAGGCTGGTGCCCATCGCCCCGTCGCCGCACAGGACGCGGGAGTGCAGTTCGTCGATCAGGTCCATGCGTGCGGGATATTAGCCCGAAAACCGGCGGTTGCGAACCCCAAAGGTCCGCCGTTAACGTCGTTACCTCCCCAGGCGCACGTTGCCGGTGCCTTCGCGCGTTTCGAGAAGTTCTTCCTCGCCCGCAACCACGCGACGTTGCGGGTCATAGCGCTGCCCAGCCACCTGGGCGAGCAAGGCGAGGTGCTGCTGCATGCCCGGCGTGGAATCAATCCGCTGGATCGCCGCGAACAGCCGCGTGTAGTACTCGCGCAGGATCACGCGCTTCTGCACGTCGGTGCCCGCCGCATCCGCGCGCCGCAGCAGGACGAGGAGTCCCGGGTCGCGCGCCAGGACGGTCGTTTTGTCGCGGCGGTAAGCCACGCGGACCGCCAGGGGGTCGGTGTCGGCCTTCTGCTGGGTGCGGTCGAGCGAACGCCCACGCACCTTGGTGCCGGTCAGCAGGGCCGAGCGCTTGCTGCGGCCGGTGCGGTCGGTGCCAGTCTTGGCCGGAGGATTTTGCCGGGAGCCGTTCGGGAACAAACCCGTGCCGTTATTAGGCGGGTGCAGTTCCGGCAGGTCGAGTGGGTACGGAGGCGACTCCGATGCGGCGGGTGCGGGTTCACCCGGAAGGGCGGCCGGAGCCGGCGTCGCTTCCTGGGCCGTGGCACCGGCGAGACCAAGGGCAAACCACCATCCTGCCGCCCACAGAGAGAGAAATCTTCGCATGCTTCTGACCCGTAGCCTAGTGGGGCGGTCAGCTCAGGGCCAGCGCAAAATCGACGCGTTCTCGACGGCTTCCTGGCTACGGCTTCCCCAGGTGACAGGATTGGTTCCGAGAGCCATTACTACCTTCGAGAGGTGGGGCCGATGATGCGGCAAGATGTGCCGGTCACGCTCCCGCCAGGCGGCGGCGTTTCATCCGCGAGAACTTCTCCGCGATCAACGCGGCCAGCTTCGGCGTCACAGACGGTTCCGACAAACGTTCCAAAACCTCGTGTAGGAAACCCTGCACGATGAGTTCCTGCGCCGTCTTCTTGTCGATGCCGCGTGCCAACAGGTAGAACATCTCCTCCGCGTCGATGTACCCGGAAGTCGCCCCGTGGGTGCAGCGCACCTCGTCGGCGAGGATTTCCAGGCCGGGCATCGAGTTGGCCTCCGCCTCGTCGCTGAGCATCAGGTTGCGCACCTTCTGATAGGCGTCGGTGTGCTGCGCCTTCGTCTCAACCCGGATCAGACCGGCAAAGATCGTCTTGGCCGTGTCGGACAACGCGTTCTTGTAGAGCAGGTCGCTCGTGGTGTGCGGCTCGACGTGATCCTGATACGTGCGCTGGTCGAACTCCTGCGTCGTGTCGGCCACCGTCGCCGCGAGCATGTCGCTACGGCCACCGGTGCCCACCAAGCGGCTCAAGCTCTCCAACCGCGCGTAGGAGGCGCCGAGGTTCAGATGCAGGCTTAGGGCGTTGGCGTCGCGCTCGACCGAGGTCGAATTGATTTGGAACGATAGCACCTTCTCGCCCCAGTTTTGCGAGCACAGGTAAGTCACCTTCGCCCCGGGGCTGACGATCAGGTCGTTCACCGCGCAGGCAAAACCGTCCTCCTCCACGCGGTCGCTCTCGAAGTAGTCCACGAGCGTCACCTTGCTGCCCGCCTCGGCGATGATCAGCGTGTGGGGGAAGGTTGAACTCCCCTCGCCGCTCAGCCAATGGAATACCTCCAGAGGCAAGGCAACCTCCACGTTCTTGGGCACGTACAAAAACGTGCCGGTCCGCACCTGCGCGCGGTGCAGCGCGGCAAACTTCTGCGAACCTAACACGGCTTCCTGCGCCATGAAGTGTTTGCGGAAAAGGTCCGCGTGTTCGCTGATCGCCGCATCCAGTGGCTTCCACACGACACCCTGCGCGGCGAGTTCGGCCGCATGGACCCGGCGGTCGAGCAGCACGTCGTTGGCAAACACCATCTTGCCGGACACCTGTTCGTTGCCCTGCGAACGGTTGATGAGACGGTCGCGGGTCGCCTCGTCTACGCCTCGTGGCGGGTTGTACCGGTCGAGCGCAATCCGGCCAAGCGACGCAAAACGCCAGGCCTGCTCCGTGCGCGTGGGCAATTCCAGACGCTCGAACTCCGCCCACGCCGCACGACGAGCATCCTGGAACCAACTTGGCAGCGTCCCACCGCCAAAGTCCGGCGCAGCCAGCAAACCAACGGCAGCACCGCGGGCAGGTTCTTCCATCGTCACACGGGCGGCTTCGCGGGCCTCGTCCGTATCGGCGTATTCCGCGGTGAGGAGAGTGTCTGTCTGATCGCTCATTTCGTATTCCCTTGCAGAAATCTGGGGTTCCCCCGGAGGGGCAACCCTGCTTTGTCCTAGCCCACCGAGCCTTCCATCTCCAGATCGATCAGACGTTTGAGTTCCACGCTGTACTCCATCGGGAACTGGCGCACGAGGTCATTGACGAACCCGTTAACGGCCAAGCTCATCGCCTGCCCCTCGCTCAGGCCGCGCGACATCATGTAAAAAATCTGCTCGGCGCTGACCTTCGACACGCTCGCTTCGTGCTGCATGGCGTTCTTGGTGCCGCGCACGGTGATCGCCGGGTACGTGTCGGTGCGGCTCGTCGGGTTGATGAGTAGCGCATCGCACTCGGTGTTGTTCTTGCAGTTCTTGAGGTGCTTGGGCACGGTGATCTGCCCGCGGTAGGTCGCTCGACCGCTGCCCACGCTGATGCTCTTGCTGATGACGTTGCTCGTCGTGTCGTCGGCGGCGTGGATCATCTTGGCCCCCGTGTCCTGGTGCTGTCCGTTGCCAGCGAGCGCGATGGAGATGACCTCGCCCCGCGCGCGGCGGCCCTTCATCACGACGCCCGGGTACTTCATCGTCAGGCGCGAGCCGATGTTGCAGTCGATCCACTTGATCTCGGCGTCCTCCATCGCCAAGCCGCGCTTGGTGACGAGGTTGAACACGTTGTTGCTCCAGTTCTGCACGGTGACATACTGGATCTTCGCGCCCTTGAGGGCGACCAACTCCACGACCGCGCTGTGCAAGGTCGCCGTCTCGAACTTCGGCGCGGTGCAACCCTCCATGTACATGACCTCCGAGCCCTCATCGGCGATGATGAGTGTGCGCTCGAACTGACCGAAATTCTCCGAGTTGATGCGGAAGTACGCCTGGAGCGGGTGCTTGACCTTCACGCCCGGCGGCACGTAGATGAACGACCCACCGCTAAACACCGCTGAGTTCAGCGCGCTGAACTTGTTGTCACCCGTCGGGATGACCTTGCCGAAGTACTTCTTGAAAATCTCCGGGTGCTCCTTCAAGCCCTCGGTGCTGCCGACGAAGATCACGCCCTGGTCGCCGAGCGCTTTCTTGATGTTGGAATACGCCGCCTCGCTGTCGAACTGCGCCTCCACGCCCGCGAGGAACTTGCGCTCCTGCTCGGGGATGCCGAGGCGCTCGAAGGTGCGCTTCATGTCCTCGGGCACGTCGTCCCACGAACGGCTCGGCTTCGCGCCGCGGCTCAGGTAGTAGCGGATGTTGTCGAAAACGATGTTGTCGAGGTCCTTGGTGGCCCAGTGGGTGGGCATCGCCTTCTTGTTGAAAACGTCGAGCGCCTTGTGGCGGAACTCGCGGATCCAGTCGGGCTCGCCCTTCACGTCGACGATGTAGTCGATGGTCTGGTGCGAAAGACCCGTGCCCGCGTCGTAGGTGTGGGCTTCCGGGTAGAAGAAATCACCGGCGCTCCGGTCGATGTCGATGTCAGCTTTGGGTGCGGCCATATCGTTGAAAGTTGGTAGGGATGCCTCTCCGAGGCAGTCCCTGGTTTGGTTTGGTAATCGTGCCTGTGGTTAAACGTCCCTTTTCCAGAAAATCTAGGGACTGCCTCGGAGAGGCATCCCTACCATGTTAGACGACGCTACGCGGCGGCCGGTTCGGAAGCCGGCTTGACCCAGTCGTAGCCCTTGGTGTCGAGTTCGAGCGCGAGTTCCTTGCCGCCGCTCAGGACGATCTGGCCGTCCATCATGACGTGCACCTTGTCGGGCACGATGTAGTCGAGCAAGCGCTGATAATGGGTGATGAGCAGGATGCCAACGTTCAGTCCGCGCTGGGCGTTGACGCCGCTGGCCACGACCTTGAGCGCGTCGATGTCGAGGCCGCTGTCGGTCTCGTCGAGGATCGCGTAGCTCGGCGCGAGCATCGCCATCTGGAGGATTTCGTTGCGCTTTTTCTCGCCGCCCGAAAACCCCTCGTTGACCGAGCGCGAAGTGAACTCCCGGCGCATGTCCAGTTCGTCCATCTTCTCGTAGAGGCGGCCGTAGTACTCGACGGCTTCGAGTTCCTCGCCTTCGACGAGCCGGGACTGGAGCGCGGCGCGGATGAAGTTGGCGTTGCTCACGCCAGGAACCTCCATCGGATACTGGAACGCCAGGAAGAGTCCCTTGCGGGCGCGCTCGTCGGCTTCCATGCCGAGGATTTCCTTGCCGTCGAGCAGGACGCTGCCGCTGGTGATCGTGTAGTCAGGGTGCCCGGCAATGGCCTTGGCAAGGGTGCTCTTGCCCGAGCCGTTGAGGCCCATGATGGCGTGCACCTCGCCCTTCGGAACTTCGAGGTTGAGGCTCTTGACGATGGGTTTGTCGCCGATGCTGACGCAAAGGTCCTGGATGACGAGCGATGACGGGTTCATGGAAGAAAAAAGGTTATTCGGCGGCAGTCGCCTCGGCCGCGACACAGTCTGGACAGAGTCCACGCAGGGAAAACTCGGACTGCGTGACGACATAGTTCTCGGGAAGTTGCCACACGCGCAAGAGCGCAGCGGCGTCGGGCACCGACACGTCGTGGACGTGGCCGCAGCGCGTGCACATGAAATGGCCGTGCGGCTCGGCGTTCGGGCAGAAGCGCGACGGGCCGCGGTCGAAGTTGACCTGCCGCACGAGACCGACCTGCGTGAGGGTTTCGAGGCAGTTGTAAACCGTCGCCAGGGAGATCGTGGGCATCCGCTTTTGCGCGCGCATGAAGACCTGCACGGCGCTCGGGTGGTCGCGCGTTTCCAGCAAGGCCTCGTACACCTCGCGGCGCTGACGCGTCAGCCGGAACCCGCCCGACGCAACGGTGGCGTCGTACGCGGTGTTCGGAACATCGTCAGGGGGCAATTCGGCACACATGGTGGGAGAGAGGCAATGTGCCATCGCCCAAAGCCGTATCAAGAACTATTCTAAATAAAAAGAGGGATGATCCGGCCCTCAAGCACCTAGACGCTCGCGCCACTTGCGCGGGTCTTGCGAGCAATGGAAGACAGCGTAGATCGTGATCCGGTCGGCTACCGGTTCGTAGAAAATCTCGAACGGGAACCGCCGCACAGGCGCGCGGCGAAAATCGTCCACGGCTACCGGATACATTTCCGGGTGACGCTGGAACGCGCGCGTGCAACCTTCCACGCAGCGGAGGAAATTCTCCCCCAAGCCTGGTTCACGTTCTTCATATCACGCGTAGGCTTGCGCCACGTCCTCTTCCGCCTCAGGCGTGAAGATAATATCAACCATTCTGCGAACGCGCCCGGTGCCTGACCTCTTCCCAGGTGCGCCCGGAGGCCGGATGCTGGAGGAACCGCTCCTTGCGTCGGCGCAACTCGTCGCGCTTTTCGTCGGATGCCGGAGCCATGTCTTCCTGGGCCAGGCTATCCCAAAGACCTGCTACCAATTGCAGTCGTTCTGCCCGGCTCAGTTTAAGAAGCGGCGCAAATTCGGCGTTCATTGGCTGAAAGGATACAGAATCCCGCTCACCCCTTCAAGGCTTCGTGCTTCCCAACACTTCCCGCTGCCGCCCAATCAACTCCGCCACGCCCTGTTTGCCCAGCGCCACCAGCGCGTCGAACTCCTCCTGCGAAAACGTCGACTCCTCCCCCGCCCCCTGCACCTCCACGAACTGCCCGTCCTCGGTCAGCACGAGGTTGAAGTCCACCGCGGCGTCCTTGTCCTCGACGTAATCCAGGTCCAGCACCGGCCGTCCGCCGACCATTCCGACGCTCACCGCTGCCACCAGCCGCCGTACCGGGGAGCGGGCCACGTCCCCCCTCGCCAACAGCGCGCGGCACGCCAGCGCCGCCGCCAGGCAGCCGCCCGTGATCGACGCCGTGCGCGTGCCGCCGTCGGCCTGGAGCACGTCGCAGTCGATCCACAGCGTCCGCGGCCCGAGCGCCTCCAGGTCGATCACCGCCCGCAAGGCCCGGCCGATCAACCGCTGGATTTCCACGCCGCGACCGTCCTGCTTGCCTTTGGCCACGTCGCGCGGCTTGCGGCCAAGCGTCGAGTACGGGAGCATCGAATACTCCGCCGTGATCCAGCCGCCAGAGACGTTTTGCTCCTTCATCCAGCGCGGCACGGCGTTCTCGACCGATGCCGCGCAAATCACCCGCGTGTTGCCGGCGGCGATCAGCACGGAACCGGCCGCGTGCGGGGCGATGCCGGGCTGGAAGGAGAGTGGGCGGAGTTGGTCGTCGGCGCGGCCGTCGTGTCGGGGCATCGCGGATGCTCGCCGGGAACGCCCCGGCGGTCAACGCGGCGCAGGTTTTTTGCAAAGCCCCTTGGCAGAGCGGCCGGAGGGCGGATAGGTTCCTAACCCCGCGCCGATGAAAGCTGTAACCATCGAAGTTCCCGCCTCCACGTCCAACCTCGGCCCGGGATTTGACTGCCTCGGCGTGGCCCTGCGCTTGTTCAACCGCGTGACCGTGCGACGCGTGGGCAAGGACGAGGTTCCCGGCGGCCTGGCGGCCACGAAGATGGTGCGCGAGGCGGTGGGGTCCTTTTGGGACCGGGCCGGTACGGAGCCGTTTTCGTTTTCGTGCGAGGTCGTTGGCGACGTGCCGGCGTCGCGCGGCCTGGGCAGCAGCGTAACCCTGCGCCTCGGCGTGCTGACGGCCCTGAACACCCTCGCCGGCCGGCCGCTTTCCCGGCAGGAACTCTTTGAGGTTTGCTCGGCGCTCGAAGGGCACCCCGACAACGCCGCCCCGGCGCAGTTCGGCGGCTTCACGGTCGCCGGTGGCGGGGAGGATGGCCACGGGGTCTTGCGTTTCGCGGTGTCGCCGCACCTCACGTTTGTGCTGCTCGTGCCGGACTTCGAGATCCGGACGGACGACGCTCGCCGCCTGCTGCCGGACACCGTCTCGCGGCGGGGGGCGGTCGCGAGCAGCGCGCGGGCGTGCCGGATCACGGCGGCGTTTGCGGCCCGTCGTTACGAGGGGCTGCGCGATACGTTTGAGGACGAGGCGTTTCACCAGCCGCACCGCCTGCCGCTCATCCCGTTTTTGCCCGACGTGCTCGCGGCCGGGCGCTCGGCCGGCGCGCTCGGCGGGTTTCTGAGCGGCTCGGGTTCCACCGTGTGCTGCCTGACACTCGAATCCCCCGACGCCGTGGCCGCCGCCATGCGCGGCGCGTGCGGCCAACCCGGCGCGCGCACGGTCGTCACGACGGCCGACAACCGCGGGACGAGAAAGAAGCACTAGCGTTGCCCCTTTATGCGTCGCTGGGTCGAGAGCCTGGAGCAGTTCGCCATCGACGTGATCCTGGAGCGCCGCTACGGGAAGCGGGCGGCGTTGTTCCGGGTCTTCCTGCTGGGGCTCTCGTTGGTGTTTCGCCAGATCGTCCAGGCGCGGCTGTGGCTGTACCGCAAGCGCTACCTGCGCAACCATCCGCTCGGCTGCCTAGTGCTCAGCGTGGGTAATCTCACCGTCGGCGGCACGGGCAAGACCCCCGTCGTCGAACGCCTCGCGCGCACCCTGCACGAGGGCGGACGCCGGGTCGCCATCCTCTCGCGCGGCTACAAGAGCCGCCGGCCACCAATCCTCAAGCGCATCCACGGCCGGCTGACCGGCCGCATCAACGAAGCCATCCCGCGCGTGGTCAGCGACGGCAAGCGCGTGCTGCTCGGCTCCCGGGAGTCGGGCGACGAGCCGTTCATGCTCGCCACCAACCTGCCTGGCGTCGTCGTGCTCGTGGACAAGGACCGCGTCAAGGCCGGCCGCTACGCCGTCGAGCATTTTGGCGCGGATACGCTCATCCTCGACGACGGTTTGCAGTACCTCCCGCTCCAACACCGGCTCGACTTCGTGTTGATCGACCGGCAGGCGCCGTTCGGCAACGAATACCTCCTGCCGCGCGGGACTTTGCGCGAACCGCCCGTCAACCTGCGCCGCGCCAGCCACATCTGCATCACCAAGAGCGAAGGGCACGACAACTCCGCCCTCGTCGCGCGCATCCGCCGCTACAACCGCACGGCCGAGATCATCGAGTGCACCCACCAGCCCCGGTACTTGCGCGAGGTCTACACCGGCCAGCGGCTCGGGCTGGAGCGGCTGCGCGGGGTGGAGGTTGGGGCGTTCAGCGCCATCGCCGCGCCGGAGAGCTTCGAGGCGGGCTTGCAGCGGCTCGGCGCGAACGTCGAACTTTCCAAACGCTTCATCGACCATCACCGCTTCACCGAGCAGGAGATCCGCACGTTTGCCGCGCGTTGCGCCCGGCGCGGCGTGGACATGATCCTGACCACGGAGAAGGACGCCGTGCGTTTTCCCCGCAAGATGCGGCTGGAGGTGCCCGTTTATCTGTTGCGCGTGGAGATCGAAATCCTCAGCGGCCAGGAGAGCTGGCAGGCGTGCATCGACCGGATTTGCCGACCGGGGCCGGTGTTGCGACCGTACGAGGCCGTCGCAGCGACGACGGCCGGAGAGTAGAGGACGGACGGTGGTCCCGAAAAACTTCCTGTCATCCTGAGGGGAGTGCAACCAGCCGAAGGACCTCGCCATGGGATACTCGCTTGCCCTTCAACTTACTGGCCCGACCTCGGCTGGCCCCTGCTCAGGTCACCACTGAGAGTCACGCGTGTAGCTTCCGGCGAGGTCCTTCGACTCGTTGCACTCGCCTCAGGATGACAGAGGGTTTTCAGCGTTCTCGGCTGGGGCCGTTGCACGCCCTGCGCTCTCCTACCTTTCTTCTTCCCACTCCGGCAGGGTGAATGCGAACCGCGCCCCTTCGTTCTCCTTGCCCTCGGCCCAGATCGTGCCGCCGTGCCGGTGCACGATGCGCTGGACCAACGCCAGGCCGATGCCGGTCCCCTCGAAGTCCGTCGGCCGGTGCAGCCGCTGGAACGCGCCGAACAACTTGCCCACGTACTGCATGTCAAAACCCGCGCCGTTGTCCCGGATGAAGTACGTCGCGAACTCCGGCCCGGCGATGTTGCCGCCAATTTCGATGTGCGCCTTCTCCTGTTGGCGGGTGAACTTCAGCGCGTTGGCGATCAAGTTCATCCACACCTGGCGCAAGAGGTTCGGGTCGCCCGTGGCCGGGGGCAGTTCGCCGATCTCGCACTCGACGACCCGGCCGTTCTGGCCTTCCATCAACTCCCTGTAAGCGTCGCGGACGATGCCGGTCATCTCCACCTTGCCTGATTGCAGCGGCTGGTAGCTGACCTTCGACAACGCCAACAGATCGTCGATGAGGATGCCCATCGTCTTGGCGTTAGCCGTGATGCGGCCCAACGCCCGGCGGCCGTCGTCGTTTAGCTGCGGCTCGCAGTCCTCGACAAGCACTTGCGAAAACCCGTTGATCGCGCGCAAAGGTGCCCGCAGGTCGTGGGCGACGGAATACGAGAACGCGCGCAGTTCCTTGTTGGCGTCTTCGAGTTGGGCGTTGCTGCGGCGGGTTTCCTCCTGGGCACGGTTGGTACGCAGGATTTGCAGCGCCAGCCCCGCAAAGACCGCGAGCAGCAACCCGATGCTCAGGACACCGCCGACCGTCTGGAGGACCAACCCGCGCACGCGGGCGCGCTCCAGCATACGCAGGCGGGTTTGCAGCAGCGCGTTCTCGGAGCCGGTCATCGTGTCAATCCCCGTACGGATGGATTCCATCAACTGCGCCGCGGCCACCGAGATGAACTTCGGCCCGAGCGCCTCCACGCCAAACTGCTGGCGCTGCCCGATGCGGGTGCGGGCCAGTTCCAGCCGTTCGTCGATGGACGCTTGCAGCCGCCGGAGCCGCGCGCCCTCCGCCGGGTTGTCGGCGAGCAGGTAACTCGAGGCGTTGAGCAACCCCGGCAGCGCGGCCGCGCTGGTCTGGAAAGACTGGAGATAGGCGTCGCTGCCGCTGACCACGAACGACCGCTGGTTGTTGTCCACCTCCTGCATCGTGGTGCGGATGTGTTGCAGGCTCTCGACCACGTCGTAGGTGTGTTTCACCAGTCCGGTCGCCTCCACCTGATGCTCGACGTTGTCGTACGCCAGCGCGCCGAGGCCGATGAGCAGGCCCAAGGCGGTGAGAAGTGCCGCCAGCAGCCAGCGGGGCAGCTGCTGCACTTGGCGGAAAAACGGTCGGAGCTTCATCTCACACGGAACCTAGGACAGCACTAGCAGGCGGCAAGCCACACCTTTGTCGGGTTTTCCTGCCGCTGCCCCAGGTCAGCGTTCCACGCGCAGCACGTGCGCCGGACGCGACTGCGGGTCCAGCGCGACGTAGTTGCGGCCGTGTCGCCACTCGAACCGCTCGCCCGTCAACCCGTCGCGCACCCGCCAGACTTCGCCCCGGTCCGTGTAGCCGAACTCGTTGAACGGGATGTCCACGTGCCCGCTCTGCGGATGGTACGGGTCGAGGTTGACCACCGTGATGACGATGTTATCCATCGCCGGGGTGGTCTTCATGTAGCAGATGATCTGTTCGTTGTCGGTCGGCAAAAACCGCAGGTTGTCGTAAAGGTGTAGCGCGCGGTTGTCCTTGCGGATCTGGTTGAGCTTGGTGATGTGCTCCTTGATGTTGCCCGGCGCGTTCCAGTCGCGCCCCTTGAACTGGTACTTCTCGCTGTCGTAGTACTCCTCGCGCCCCGGCAGCGCGGCGTTTTCGCACAACTCGAAACCGGCGTAGATGCCGTACACGCTGGAGAGCGTCGCCGCCAAAGTCGCCCGGATCAGGAACGCCGCCCGGCCGCCGTGCTGGAGGAAGAAGGGCAGGATGTCGGGCGTGTTCGGGAACAGGTTCGCCCGGTAGTAATCCTTCATCTCCGTCTGCGTCAGCTCGGTGAAGTACTCGGTCAGCTCCCACTTGGTGTTGCGCCAGGTGAAGTAGGAATAGCTCTGCGTGAACCCCGCCTTGGCGAGCGCCTTCATCATCTTCGGCTTGGTGAACGCCTCCGAGAGAAACACCGCGTCGGGGAACTCGGCTTGCACCCCCTCGATGAGCCAACCCCAGAACGCCACGGGTTTGGTGTGCGGATTGTCCACGCGAAAGATGCGCACCTCCCGCTTGCACCAGAACAGGATGATGTCCTTCATCTCCTGCCAGAGCGCCTTCCAGTCGTCGCAATGGAAGTTCAGTGGGTAGATGTCCTCGTAACGCTTGGGCGGGTTCTCGGCGTATTTGATCGAGCCGTCCGGCCGCTGGTAGAACCAATCCGGGTGGTCCTTCACGTACGGATGATCCGGCGAGCAGTTGATCGCAAAGTCGATGGCGATCTCCATGCCCATGCCGCGCACCTTCTTCTGTAGCCAATCGAAATCCTTCAGTGTGCCCAGCGTCGGCTCGACGGTCTTGTGGCCGCCGGCTGGTCCGCCGATGGCGTACGGACTGCCGGGTTCGCCGGGCTCGCTGGTCACGGAGTTGTTGCGCCCCTTGCGCTTGGTGAAGCCGATGGGATGGATCGGCGTGAAATAGATCACATCGAAGCCCATCGCCTTGGCGTCCTCCACGCGCCCGAGACAATCGCGGAAGGTGGAGGTCGTGTCCGCCTTGCCTTCCGCGGAACGGGGGAAAAACTCGTACCACGCCGCGAAGCGTGCGCCGACGCGGTCCACGTACACCGGTACGGCCGGGCGCATCTCGGTGGAAAACTCCCGGTCCACGTAGGTCGCCATCAGCACGGCCAGTTCTGGGTCGTGCGCCATGCGGTCCACCTCGGCCGGCGGGGCGGCGCGCATCGCGGTAGCCAGCGCCGTGAGCCGTGCGGAGTCGGTGGGCATTTTCTTGGCGAGGACCGCGGCTTTTTCGAGGATGCGCGCGCCCTCGACCGTTTCCGTGCCCAAGTCGGTGATGCCCGCCTGGAACTTCTTCACAAACTCATGCTGCCAGGAAGCGAACATGTCCTGGTATCCCTCGACCGTGAACTCGTGCCGGCCGATCTCCTCGAAACGGCACGACGCGCGCCAGCGGTCGTTCTCGACGAACTGCATCGGCGTTTCCTGCCACGGGTTCTTGCTGCCGACCGGCCGCCACTTGAGAACCGCGGCCAGAATGTCGTGGCCGTCCTTGAAAACGTCGGCCTCGACGACGAGTTCCTCGCCGGAGACGCGTTTGAGCGGCAATTTGCCGCCGTCCACGATGGGCGCGACGTTCTCGATGACGACGGTGGGCAGGCGTTGTGCGTTCATGGTTATTTGTAGGCGTAGGCCATCTGCCAGGCGGTCGCCTTGGCGGACGACTGCTCGACCTTGACGATCAGGAAATAGCTGCCCGTGGTCCCGGGCTTCACGTCCACCTCGGCAAAGCGTGTCGCGCCGTCCGCCTTCTCCGCGGTCTGGCCATCGACGAGGTTGCCGTCCTGATCGTAAACGTGGACGGACACCTTGGCCCCTTTTACG
Source organism: uncultured Chthoniobacterales bacterium (assembly GCA_964245035.1). Taxonomy (GTDB): domain Bacteria; phylum Verrucomicrobiota; class Verrucomicrobiia; order Chthoniobacterales; family SZAS-18; genus CAHJWO01. The sequence goes on along the minus strand of CAXTMD010000071.1, from coordinate 1,139 downwards.
GTGCTCCAAGCGTAAAAGCGGTAGTCGTTGTTTTTGAAGAGCTGCTGGCGAATCGGTGTGTTGTCGCCGACGGGCAGCGAGCCGTTCCATCCTTCCTCCCGCAGCACGTAGCCAGCCTTGACGTCAGGGCCGAACACGTCCGGGTACGATTCGCCCGGGGTCGGCTGCGAACCGGTCGGTGCGGTGGGCTTGGCGGCCGCCGCCGTCACGGCAGCGACGAACACGAACACGAACGCGGTTCGTGCAAAGCGGCAAATCGGACGGAACATGGCGGCACCGGCTGGAAAAGGAGGGACTTCCCTCTACAACGGCATTCGCCTCGCACGTGCGCTTATCCGGGGGAGGATTAGCGTGGCGTTCTCAGAGCCGGACCTTCAGAGCGAACTCGTCTTTCAGGCGCAGCAAAGCTTCGGCGTTGCCGAGGGCATCGTCCACCGGATGGTGCGTGTGGCGCGTCCGGCGCAGGTGCTTGAAGTTCTGGAAGGTGTCGCGCACGATGCCCTTGTAGAGCGAGCCCAGGTTGGTGGACGAGTGGCCGAAGGGATTGCCGCCGGTGAAATGGTGGAAATACCAGTTCACGAACTGCCAGTCGAAGCCGTTGTTGTCCGAGATGAACATCGAGGACTTCAGCGAGTGCTCGGCCAGCCACGTTTGGAACTGGCGCATGACGGCTTCCGGTTCGGGGAAAGCCATCGTCTGCTCGCGGGTGAAACCGCTGACCGCCAACGCCTCCGGAATCCACCGCTCGGAGATTGGCTGCAGTTGGCCGTAGAACGTTTTCGACAACGACGGTTCTACCAGCACGGCACCGAAGCAGATCATCGAGTAATCGCCCGGGATGGGTCCGTCCGACTCCACGTCGACCATGATGTAGCTCATGGAGAAAGGAAACAGGCTTCCTCCAGCCGTGCTAGCGGAAGCCTGCAAGATTTTCAAAAAGCAGCGCTTACAGCGCGTGCAGATTTTAGTAGCGGTCCCGACGGCCACCGCCGCCACCGCCGCGTTCCTCACGGGGACGGGCTTCGTTGACGGTCAACGGGCGACCGTCGATGTTCTTGCCATGGATTTGGCCGATAGCGTTGTTGGCTTCCTGCTCGGTCGCCATCGTGACGAAGCCGAAGCCACGCGACTTACCCGTG
>CAXTMD010000070.1:0-14348 GCA_964245035.1 uncultured Chthoniobacterales bacterium | reverse complement strand
TAGGCCATCTCGGAGGCGAGCACCGGGACGCGGCGCTTGGTGAAGGGGAAATCAGCGGAGATGTCGTTCATGGGCATGGTGGGTTGGTAGCGGAAGCGGAAAACGGCGTCAGCACCGACAAAGAGTGATATGGTGTTCCTTGCCTGAGATGATCAACCATGGTAGTCAACCAAGGTTGATAAACTCAAGCGTATGAATGTCAACACACAAGCCGATGGATCTGGGTGCGCTGCTGAACATGGCCTTCGGCCTGTACAAGGAGGGTTGGTACCGGCAACTGGCCGAGGCGGGCTTCGACGACATGGGTTCTTCCTTTTGCTACGTCTTCCGCTTCCTGAAGACGGAAACCTCCAGCCTGCGCGCGCTGGCCGACCACTTGGGCATCACGCCGCAGGGCGCGCTCAAGCTCGTCAACGAGATGGAAGCCAAGGGCTACATCGAGCGGCAGGACGACCCGACCGATGCGCGCAGCAAACGGCTGGTGCTCACGCCGCGCGCCGTCAAGGCGCTGGCGGAGGCAGGACGCTTCCACGCGCGCTACGAACGCGAACTGGCCAAGCGGGTCGGCCAACCGTGCGCCGACGCAATGCGCCGCGCCCTGGAGAACATTGTCGCGCAGCACCAAGGCGAGCGGCCACCTGGCATGCGCCCGCTCTGAAGCACAATCCCTCAATGGCGTTCGAGCCGGAGAGGAGAAATACCACACGCTTCTTTCCTGGAGCGAAGGCAGGTGAGTTAAATTAGCGAGCCGTCCATGCGTGACTTCGACAAAATCCCCGCGAGAACGTCTCACCCTTACGCCTGGTTGTGGGAGCCGTTGGAGAGTGAAGCCTCTTTCGTCTTGCGCTCGATGTTTGGCGGCAGGGCCGTGTACGTCGAGGGTCGCTGCCAACTCATCTGCTTTGCCAAACAGGAGCCGTGGCGCGGGGTGCTGGTGTGCACGGATCACCAGAGTCAAGCCTCGTTGATCGAGGAGTTTGCCTCCTTGGCCCCGCACCCAGTGGTTCCCAAGTGGCTCTACCTGCCAGAAGCCGCCGACGACTTCGAGTCGGCCGCGCAGCGGTTGGTGAGCCTGGTGGGTCGCCAGGACGGGCGCATCGGGGTGGAAAGCTCGCCCAAGAAAGAGAAGACCGTCGGCCGCAAGACAATTCGTCAGCCTAGAGGGTAACGTGGCGGTAGGAAGTTGGCCAACCCGAAGTCCATCACAAAATACCTCCGTTCGTGGGACGCCGGTTTTCAGATGGCTTGCGGCGGAGCAAAACCACCGTTTTTTGACAAAAGAGCTGGCTGCAAGTGACGCGTGCGAGTGGATGTGTCCACTTTTTACCAACACCATACGAGATCGGCGGTACAAGAACCACCTCGCCGTTCCGCCGCTTTTGAGTGGGTTCAGGGGCACGAATCCGAGAGCACGACGGTCGGTCCCACGCTTGGTGAAACGGACCAGCCGCACCCTTGGCTCTGGCTCAGCAAGCTGGACGATGCATGCTTTCTCGCCGCCTACTGAGTGATGATCTTGCCGGTGGCGAAGTTGTAAAAGTAGCGGGTGCCGTTCGTGTTGTACCTGCCGGGATTGTTCGGGTCGGGATAGTAGTACAACGTGCTGTTCAGACTGAAGTCGTACAAGTATGGAAACGGAAAGTTGGGTGACGTGTAGAAGAAGTGCCCGCTCTTGAAATCGTAGAGGTACACCCCGTCGCGGCCGTCGTTGGCGTCGATGATGTATTCGTAGCCGAGGTCGAAATGGTAGACGTAGTGCGAATCGCTCAGATACGCGTAGTAGCCAAAGATGTTGTTGTTCTCCGGGAAGGCCAGGTAGTACACGCCATTGGAAAGCGCCACCTCGCCGCTAAAGAACGCCGGGTGGGGCAGGACGCCGCTCAATACAAAATTACTCAGAACCACGAGAGTTTTGGATGCCGCGCTGGACGGGCCATAGTTGACTTGGAACGAACCCTGTCCATCCGCCGTGGTCAGGCGTTCGCCGTTGATCACGTTGGAGAAACTTCCGCCGACCGATGCGCCCGAGACGATGGCGAGCGTGTCGTTGGCACCCGGCAGCGAAGCCCCCGGGGCAAATTGGACCGAGAGATTGCCCGCGAGCGTCACCGCTCCGCTGACCTGGAGCACGCCGGGACTGGCGGAACCTTGCGAGGCCGCCCCCCCGATCACTACCGCGAGCGTGGAGTTGGCACCGGAGCCCGTGAAGTCGCCCCCGACGTGCAGCGTGCTGCCAGCGTCGATCAGGAGGGTGCCCTCGTTGCCGAGGTTGCCGCTGGTGGCGAACTGGCGCAGGGCCAGCAACGAGAGCGCCCCCCGGTTGTCCGTCAGGTTCTGGAAGGCGGGCAGATTCGAATTGGGTCCGCTGAGGACGACCGTGGCCGCGTTCGTGACGCTGGCTGGTTGGTTGCTGTCATCGAGGTTCAGCGTCGCCGTGCCGCTGGTGCCAGCGATCACGCGGTATGTTCCGCCGGTCAGCACGCCGTTGGAGAAGTTCGCGAGGCCGCCGTGGTCGACGTTCACGGTGCTAGGCGCTTCCACGTCGATCACGCCCTGGTTGTTGGTTTGCCCGACCCCGTTGGCACTGATGACGAGTTGGCCGTGACCGCTCGCCATCAAGGTGCCGGTGTTGGTCAGGCCACCGGCGCCGGGCTTGAGGAACAACGGCGCGTCGTTGGTCGCAGTTGCCAGGATGAGGCCGGCGTTGTTGATGGTCAGTTGGTTGTTGCCGAGGCTGCCACCACTGTCTTCGCCCTGGATGGTCTGGCCCGCGCCGATGTTGAGCGTGCCCGCGCCCATGATCCGCGCGCCGGCGTCCAGATTGATGACGCCGGTGCCCGCGAGCGTCACGGTGCCGGGGATGTTCAGGCTGGTTGACTCGCCGCTCGACGCCAGTTTGATCGTGCCGTTGTTGGTGATGGTGCCGCCGAGGTTGAGCGTGTTGTTATCGTCCACGACGAGAGTGCCCGCGAGCGTCACGTCCGACAGGGTGGCCCCATAGTTGATCTCGATCTTGCCCGTCCCCGCGGTGCTCAGCAACCCGCCGCTGAGGGTCGCGCCGCCCCTGAGCAGCACCGCCGATTTGTCCAGGGCTTCGATCAGGCCGGTGTTGGTGAAAACGCCGGTGCCGTCGCCGTTGAAATCCAGCGTGCCGCCGCCAGTCGCCCGGAGCGTGCCCGCGTTGCTCATCCCGCCCGCGCCGGGTTCGAGAATCAGGTGGGCGTTGTTAGTCGCGGTCGCAACGATGAGGCCCGCCGCCTGGTTGACGACCGTCAGTTGCTTGAAGCCGAGGCTGCCGCCGCTGGTATCTCCCTGGATCGTGTTGTCCACGTTGATCAGCGCGCCGGGACCGACGAAGCGAGCGGCAGAGTCGATGTTCACCAAGCCGCCGCCGGTCAGGCTGACGATGCTGTTGATCTGCAGGCTCGATACTTCCCCGGCAGAGGCGAGTACGAAGGTGCCGGCATTGGCGAGGTTCGTCGTCGCCGTGGGGCTGCCGCCGTCCATCGTGAAGCCGGTGTTGTCCTGCACCTTCACGGTGTCGCCGGCGTCGATGGTCAACGCGCCCACGGTAAAGGGGCCATCCACCACTACCAGGGAGTTGGTGGTGGTTTGGCCGTTGTCCACGGAGACGTTCAGGCCAGCGCCATTGGGCACGAGGTTGGTGTTCCAACCGGCGGCCTGGCTCCAATATCCCGTACCTCCTTTCCAGACGATCATGTTGGCGGACTGCGCAGAGCTGTGGGCGACGCCGCAGGTAGCGGCGAGCAGACAGGAGAGAAAAGCGATGGTTTTCAAGGTGGTTGACGATGGAAAGTGTTGTGAGATCGGACGGATGGAAGACGCGAAAAATGGAGACGGCCGCAGCATGCTCAGCCAGCGGTCACAGACGGGCGGCGGAGAAGTCGACGCGCCGGCCACACCGGCGCTCCAAGAAGGACAACGGTCGGCGAGTGCCAACACGGCGGCGCAGCACGCAGGCGAGCAATCCCATGCCCACTAGCATGGCGGCCCAGGTGGAAGGCTCCGGTACGTCCGCCGTCATGCCCAGCAGCAGCGGGGTACCCCCGGCCTGAGTGATCGTGACCGAAGTCAGGGTCTGGTTGGCGAAGGCGCCACTGAGCACATAGCTCTGTTCGGTCAGATCGTAGGTGCCGTTACCGCCGGTGGCGGAGTTACCGGTGCCCCCCGCGCCAACATCGTTGACCTGGAAGACCGTTTGGTCGAAGAGGTTGTTGGTCGTACTGCCGTTGACCGCGCTGCTCTGATTGATGTCAGCGCCGGTGTAAAAGTCGGGCAACGTGATGCTGAAGGTCTCGGTTGCACCGCCCGAACCCAGGAAGGTCACGTTCGCGCTGCCGCCGTTGTACGCGGCCATCAACGTGTGGAAAGAGGTCACGTTGGCCAGGTTGATGGGAATCGTAAGCGTGGATGCCACGCCGTCCGAGCCGATCTCGGCGAAGTCGTGGCCCGACGCGTCCGAGGACAACAGGAAGGTCGTGCCGTTGGTGGTGCGGTTCGCTCCGGCCACCGCGTTGGGCGAGGTGTAGGTGGCAGGATTAAAGAGGAAAGTGGCGTTGGGCGTGCCCACCTGCGAGCCCGGAGTGCCTGACCCGGTGTTAGGAAACTGCTGGTTGAGGTTCGTGTAGATGTTGTTCACCTTGTTGAAAGAGGTGACGAAATCTTGCTGCGTCGCCACGGCGACCGGGACACAGGCCAGCAATCCGAGCGAACCGATGCAGACCAGGGCGGCGATTCTTGCGAGAGGAGCAGAGGTATTTGGTTTCATGAATTTTGCGGTAGATGAACGGTTGGATTTTGTGTTGTGAACGCTGGATCGGGTAACGAGCTCTGGCGGTAGTCGGCGTGGAGGAGCGGTGTCCCTACAAAGAGAAGCCCCGTGAACTCCGACGACGGACATCCTTTCTAAAAAGCTTCTCTGGCGGTCGTTTCCGGGTGGAACGTCGTCCCGCCGGGCCCGCGCTTTTCGCAGTATGAGCAAAACCACGAGGCCAGCTCCTGACAGCCAGACCGTCCCGGGTTCCGGCACGGTGGACGGGCTGCTGAAAGTAAACATCGCCGCGCCGGGTTGGACGTTGATCTCGTCCCCCGCCAGGAACTGCCCGTTTTGCAAGACGCCGCCCAGCGCGTAGTCCGTGCCGCCGATCTGGGCGTCCGTGCCCAGCGGCGTCGCGTTCAACCCTGTCCCCACGAAGGTGAACGACCCTTTGCATTCATCAAGGAACTCGAGGTTCTGGATATCCACGAGCGTGGTGAACACACCACCCGAGATGACGACCGTGCTCGTGTTTTGCGCGATGATGCCAGCGAGCGTGCCGCCGGTGACGTTGGCGCGGCTGGTGTTCTTGGCCGTCAGGCCCGAGCCGTTGATCTGGCCTCCGCTGACGTTCAAGGTGGCGGAGTTCGCGCCCTGCACGAAAAAGGTGACGGTGCCGCCCGTGATGTTGACTGTGCTGCTGCCGTAGGCACCGAGTTGCGCCACGGTGCCGCTGCTGAAGTTGAGCGTACTGGCGTCTTCCGAATACAGGTCGGAACCGCTTGTCGGGCCGGCGACATTGAGCACGCTGCCGTTGAACGTGTAGAGGGAACCGCTGACAGAGCCGCCGGCAACCAGGGCGACGGTGGGACTGGTGCCGTTGACGCCGTTCTGGTAGTCGCTTTGGTTCGCGTAGCCGACGTAGGCGTTTCCGTTGACGAAAGAGTTGATCGTCGCGTTGACGGGGTAGAATTGATTTTGCGCTGCGGCGTGTATGCTGGTGGAAAGCCCAGCGCAAAGGGCGAGGCCGATCAGAAGGAGATTGGTTCGACGGGGCGTGGTGTTCACATGGAAAACAGCCCCGCCCCGCGGCGGAACGGACAAACATTCTGCGAAAATGTTTTCCTCTCCCGGCGCGGCGGGTACAATTCCTTCTCGGGAAGCCCGAAATTCCCGGCGGATGAGCACCGACTCCACTCACGACGTGACCCACCTGCTCCACGCCTGGGCGGCGGGCGATCTCCGGGCATCCGAGCGGCTCCTGCCGGTCATCTACGACCAACTGCGGCGCATCGCGCGCGGGTACATGCGCCGGGAACGCGACGGCCACACGTTGCAGCCCACCGCCCTGGTCAACGAGGCTTACCTGAAACTCACGCGCGGCGCGCCGATTTCGTGGCAGAGCCGCGCCCACTTCTACAGCCTGGCCGCCCGTGCGATGCGCCGGGTCCTCGTCAACCACGCCCGCGCTCGGCAGCGGTACAAGCGGGTTGGCGTGGATCTCACCGTGTCAATCGCCGACGCCGGCGATCTGCACCTGCCCGACGACGGGAGGGGGATGGACCTCGTCGCGCTGGATGCCGCGCTGGAACGCCTGGCGACAGACTACCCACGTCAAGGGCAGGTGGTGGAACTGCGCTTTTTCAGCGCCATGGAAACGCGCGACATTTCCGAGACCTTGCAGGTGTCGGAGAAGACCGTTTTGCGGGACTGGCAGTTTGCCCGCCTGTGGCTGCACCGCGAACTGGCGCGTGGGAAGGAATGACATGGAACCCGAACGCGCGAACCGCATCCTGGAACTCCTGGCCGAAACGCTTGAACAGCCACCGGAGGAGCGCGCCGGTTTCCTGGGCGAGGCGTGCGACGGTGACGACGCTCTGCGAGCCGAGGTGCAGTCACTCGTCGAACAGGAGGGGGTGGTAGGAGAGTTCTTGAACACTCCGGCCCTTGCCCGGGAGGGCGGCAGCCTCTTCGACGCCGAAGCGGGCGAACTGAAACCCGGCGACACTTTGGGCGACTGCCGGATCGTCCGGTTGCTGGGCGAGGGCGGGATGGGCGAGGTCTACCTGGCGCAGGACACCGCGCTGGAACGTCCGGTGGCGGTCAAGCTGTTGAAAAGTCAGATCGACGACGACGCGCTGGAGCGCCGCTTTCGCCACGAGCGCCGGGTGCTCGCTGGATTGACCCACCCGAACATCGCCCGGCTCTACGGCGGCGCCCTCACGCCGGAAGCACGGGCCTACCTCGTCATGGAGTTCGTGGAAGGTGAACGGCTGGATCACTACTGCGAGAGGAAAAACCTGGGAGTGAGCGAGCGGCTCACCCTGTTCCGCAAGGTGTGCGCCGCCGTCGCCTACGCACACCAGAACCTGGTGGTGCACCGTGACCTGAAACCCGCGAACATCCGCGTGACGGCCGAGGGCGAGCCCAAGCTGCTCGACTTCGGCATCGCCAAGCTGCTGGAAGAAGCGGGCGGAGAGTCCGGGGCCGATGCCAGCTGGACGATCACCGGCGCGATGACCCCGGAATATGCCAGCCCGGAACAGGTCCAGCGCGGGACGATCACCACCGCCAGCGACGTGTACAGCCTCGGAGTGATCCTCTACGAACTGCTCTGCGGCCAACGACCCCATCAACTCCAGCACCGCCGACCCGACGAACTCGCCCGCGCCATCTGCGAGGAGGAACCGCCGCGCCCGAGTACCGTGGCGGGGCGTGCTCCCACGGTCCACTCCGACCCGACCACGCCAACGCCGACCGCTCCCGGCGGCGAGCTACCCGCCAGGATGCGCCGCCGGCTGGAAGGCGACCTGGATAACATCGTGGCAATGGCCCTGCGCAAGGAACCCGCCCGCCGCTACGGCAGCGTCGCGCAGTTCTCCGAAGACATCCGCCGTCACGACGAGGGGCTGCCGGTCCTCGCGCGCCGGGACACGGTTGGGTATCGCTTCGGCAAGTTCGTCCGCCGCAATAAGACGGCGACGATAGCAACGGCGCTCGTCCTGCTGGCGCTCGTCGGCGGGCTGGTGCTGACAGCTTGGCAGGCCCACGTCGCTGACCGGGAACGGGACCACGCGCGGCTGGCCCAAACGCGGGCGGAGAACGAGCGCCAGCAAGCCGACGCCGCGCGGCAACAAGCCGAGACCGCCCGGAAGCAGGCCGAGCGCATCAACAAATTCCTGGAACGGCTGCTCACCAGCGCGGACCCCCGCAAGCCGGGCGGCAAGGACATGAAGGTCGTCGACGCGCTCGACAACGCCAGCGCCAATATCGACCACGATCTCGCGGGCGAGCCGGAGGTTCTCGCCCAGGTCCACAGCACGCTCGGGCTGGCCTACGGGCGCTTGCAGCTCCTGCCCCAGTCGGAGGAACAGGCCCGCGCGGCCCTGGCGATCTTCCACCGGCTGCATCCACAAGGGGACGCCGTGACGACGCTGGAAACCGAGAAACTCGCCAACACGCTGAACATGCGCGAACGCTACACCGAAGCCGAGCCGCTGCTGCGCGAGGCGCTGGCTTGGCGGCGTGAATATGGCACCGCCGACGAGTACGCGCTCGCCCGTACGGCCGTGATGCTGGCCACGGTATTTGCCTCCACCGACCGGCCGCGCGACGCCGAACCACTGATCACCGACGCACTCGCACTTTTCCGGAAAACCCGAGGCGAGGAGAGTACGGACTACTTGATGGCGGTGAACCTGCTTGGCAACGCCAAGCTGGCGGAAGACGACCTCGACGGCGCGCTGACCCAATACCGGATCGCTGTCGCTGCCTACGAGAAGATCTCGCCCGGCAACGTCATGGCCGTCGTACCGGAGATCAACATCTGCAACATTCTCTTCCGCCAAGGAAAGTTTGCAGAGGAAGACATGGCCCTGGAGAAGGCCGAGAAAGACTGTCGGCAGAGCATCGGAGAGAACAACGTGTACTACGGCACGGTTCTGGGTTGGCACGGGCAGCTCGACTTCGCGCGCGGGAACTACGGACAGGCCGTGCTCCAGATGAGGCAAGCCTTGCCAAAGATGACGGCGAGCTACCCGGCAGACAACGAGGTAGTCGTTCGGGACGAGATGATTTTGGGCGTTGCTTTGACCCGCAAGGGTCAAGCGGCGGAAGCCGAATCAATCTTACGCAAAGCGATGTCCGATGGCAAAAACTGGAAGCCGGCTCTGACCGAACAATCGCTCGGTAATCCGGAGGCTGCACTCGGCGAGTGTCTGCTCGCGCAGAAGCGCTATGCCGAGGCTGAGCCATTGCTCCTGGCCGGTTACGACGACCTGCAAAAGCGTCTGGGTTTGCAGAACCGTTCGACCACGCAGGCTGGCGAGCGCTTGCACGATCTTTATTCGGCCTGGAACAAACCGGCCGAGGCAGCGCGCTTTGCTCCCGCTGCGACAAACCAGACGGATCGTGCACGGTAGTCGCTAGCGGGCTGCCAGTCTGGTTCATTGTTCTTACTCTCAACGAGAAGAGCCTGCCAACGTGCAGGCAGCCAACGCCCAGACGCGTACGGCAGGTTCGTTCTAGCTGCTGCCACGCTTGCAAGAAGCTGGGCGGCATCAAGCGAGAAAGCACTTTCTGGACACCTGCGACCGAAAAGTTGCCGAACGCATGATTGAGAAGCGGCAAGCGAGCCCTTTATCCCGGAAATCCTCCCTTTGGCGAGATTTTACTTGGTTTTGGCTTTGCGCTTCTCCGAGGATTGCTTCGCTTTGAGGACGGTCTTTTTACCTTTGGTGACAGCTATCTGAGGCTTCGTCGTTGCTCCGCCCTTCTTCCCACCGTGGTGGTCGCCCTTCGCCGCTGGCTTCGGTGTTGATGACTTCTTGGCCATCTTGACTGCTGCGGCTCCAGCGCGTGCCAGCCGGTAAGCCGTCGAGCGCGACACCTTCAGTAACCGGCATACGTCTGTCACGCTGTTGGCGGGATCAGCCAGCAACGACATGGCCATCGCCTGTTTGCGAGTGTCCGTGTTCTTTGGCCTGCCACCCACCCGGCCCCGTGCGCGTGCAGCAGCTAGGCCCGCCAAAGTGCGTTCGCGGATCAAGGCTCGCTCGAACTCGGCCAAGGACGCAAAGATGTGGAAGATGAGTTTGCCGCCCGCTGTGGTGCTATCGATATTCTCGGCCAAGCTCTTGAAGCCGCGGCCACCACGTTCCAAGGTGCGCACCGTTTCCAAGAGGTCGCGCAGATTACGTCCTAGCCGGTCGAGGCGCACTACCACGATCAGGTCGCCTTTGCGGGCATGGGCGAGCAGTTCATCCAGTCCAGGTCGCGAGGCTCGTGCGCCGGAAGCCACGTCGCGGAAGATCTTCTCGCACCCGGCGCGTCGCAGCTCGTCTTCTTGAGGCTCGGTGCTCTGGTCGGAAGTGCTCACACGGCAGTGGCCAATTTTCATGGCTGCCAGCTGTGTCACGAACTCAACGCACAATCAAGAAATGGCACGTTGATTAGTGAGACTAGTTTCTGGCACAACCAAGCTGCTTGGATGCCTAAAAATCTCCAGAGGGCACTCCCTGGTGCCAAAAAACCGACATTTTCTGAGATGAGGTCTCGTCTCTATTTTTGAAAAGCCTGTCCTCAGCAAGTTTCTCACAGGTGCGGTATCGAACAGTGCAATCGTGATTGTATGCGCGCCTCATGAAGAAAAGGAGAGGTCGAACCCGGCTGCCCGCCACGTCCGACCGAATGATCAGTGGTGGCAAAGCTCCGGCACAATGGCCGCCGACATGGCTGCGGCGCACTCCGTCTCCAGACCGGCGAAGCGGGCGATGCACGGCGTCCAAGCCGTCGAGTCGACCAGCAAGCCCGGATAACTCACCTCCAGGAGTTCGACGTTGGAACTCTGGCGCAACAACTCCAACATCCGTTGACGGTGGGTTTCCAGTTCGCCAGCCAGTCGCTGCGAGTCAGCCATTCCGGTGACTTCGTGTTCACCCGAGAGCATCTGCCTTTGCGATGCGGCCACCTCGCCGGTCGGACGCGTCATGAAAATCACTCGGAAGTGGTGTGCGCGCGGCAAGAAGGGCAACAGCATGGAAACCACTTTGGTCACCTTGCCGTGCGCCTGCTCGATCACCCGCGGGTCTCTGGGCAACATCTTGATCCCCTGCCATTCATAATACCCGCGCGGGTTGCTCGCGTCTGCGGGCCTCCTATCATCGGTCATGGTCTCCAGACCGGCGGCGGCGAGCATTTGCATCATCAGTGAAGTGCCCGAACGCGGCAACCCGGAGACGATCAGGAAGTCCAGCGCGGCCGTCGCAACGGTGGACGCCGACGACGCTTCCCGCGTGTGAAGTGCCCGGCGGCGGGCACGCTCCTCGTCGCGCACCCGCGCACGTTCGGCGATCCCTTGCCGGAGCAGGGTCAAGCGTTCGTGGCACGCCTCCTGCCACTGCGGACGCTCGGCAAGCAGGCGGCGGTGCTCGTGCGCTTTGGAGGCTGCCCCATCGTCGGGTTGGCGGGCATAGAGCTTCACCAGATAACGGTGCGCCGGTGCCCAGGTGGGTTGGTAGCGCAGGCACGTTTCCAGCGCCTGGATGGCCCGCGCGTCATCTCCCAGACGGGCCAGCGCCAGCCCGAGATGGTAGTGCCCCATGGGCAGCTCGAAACGCAATCCTACCGCGCGCAACGCCGAGTGCGCCCCTTCCTTGTAGCGCCGGGTTTGCACCTGGCAATGCGCCAGCCCGAGATGGGCGTAGGCGTCGTCCGGGTCCAGCGCGAGCGTGCGTCCGAAGGCGTCTTCGGCGGGTGCCCACTGGTGCAGGCGCAGGTAATTCAAACCCAAACGGTTGAGCCACCCGGCGTTGCCCGTGTTAGCGGGGTCGATAGCCCGGAGGTGCGCCAGCGATGCGGCGTAGTTCGCGCGGCGGAACTCGATGTCCGAGAGCAACAGGCGGGTGCCCGGGTGGGACGGATCGGCGTCGAGCGTACCGGCGGTCTCCAGCGCCTCGTCTTCCAGGCCGAGGTTGGTCTGGCAGACAGCCAGTTCGTGGGCGTAGTCGCGCCGCTCGGGCCACTGGGCGTACACGTCTTCCAGGAGCGGTAGGGCATCCTCGTAACGGCGGGCATCCAGGTAGGCGCGGGCGAGGTTCCAGCGGTTCTCGCGCTCGGTGGAGCGCACGGCTTCCTCCGGGTTGTCACCGGGGTCGTCCAGGTAGCCCAAGGCGACGAACTGGCGCACCAGCGACCACTCCTCGTCGGCGGAACGGCCGCCGGTGCCATCCGCGGCGTCGGCAGGGTTGGCGGGGCGGGACGTTTCCCAGGTGGGCACGCTGTCCAGCGCGGGCGACTTGGTGAACGCTTCCGCCAGGACGCGTCCGTCCATGTCCTGTCCGGTGGGCAAGCCATAGAGCGCGAGCACGGTGGGTGTCACGTCGAGCAGGCTCGCGCCATGGATCAATTCGTCCTGCCGCAAGCCCGGCCCACGCATCGCCAGGACCCCCGTGGGCCGGTGCCAAGCGGCGATCCCGGCGGGCACGTCCGGCGTGAAGGCGGGCCGCAGGTGGTCGCTCTGAAAACCGTGGTCGGAGACGACCAGCACGGTGACATCCTCCCCGGCGAGTCCCAGCAAGCGGCCCAGCAGGGCGTCGTGCAGGCGGTAGGTGTTGGCGACCACGTCGCGGTAGATCTCGAACTCGCTTTCCCACACCTCCGCCATGCGCGGCGGGTGGAAGCTCATGAAGTCGTGGCACACCCAGTCGATGGTGCGGTAGTACACAGCGGCAAAATCCCACGGTTCGTGCTCCAGGAGGTGGGTCGCGGCGGCGTGGATCGAAAAGCACTCCGCCAGGTGGATCGCCAGGCCGTGCAGGCGTTTGTCGCGCTCCTGGTTGACCTCCGCCAGGCGCGGCACGAGCAGCCGGAGCACGTCGCCCGTGATTTCCTCCGGGCGCACGCGCAGGTCGGCCAGGAGGTCGCTCAAGGCGGCCGGCGAGACCGCCCCGCGCGGCAGCGGCCAGGGCGCGCCGGGGATTTCGGGCGCGGGGCTGGCGAAACGGTCACTGACGCAGACGCTGCCCTCCACACCGGCCGCTGGATGCGTGGCGAACCAGCCGACGACGTGCGTCTTCAAGCCGTGGGCGTCGAGGATGTCCCACACCGCGCGGCAGCGGCGCGAGGCGCTGGAAACCAGCACGGGCTGGCGCAACTCGGGGTCGACTTCCGTGAAGCCGTGGACCCCGTGCTGGTAGGGACGCTTGCCAGTGGCGATGGAGTTCCACAGCATCGGCGAGAGCATCGGGCGGATGCTCGCGAGGTTGCCCATCACGCCACCCTCGATGACGCGGGCGAGCACGGGCATCTCGCCGCGGTCGAGCAGCGGCTGGATGATCTTCCAGTCCGCCGCGTCCCAGCCCACGAGCAGGACCTTGCGGCGCGATGGTACGGGAAGAGAAGAGATGCTCACAGCGCGAAGCGCCTTCAAACAAGATAGGGGTGGCTCTCCGAGCCGTCCTTGATTTCGCCCGGTCCGGCCAGCGGCAGCCTTGCTTCCTGTCGCAGAGTGAAGAGTCGGATCGCTCGGAGAGCCGTCCCTACCTTGTTTACGCGGCGGGCACTGCAGCCCTGCGGCGCTGGCGGGAGCGCATCAAACCGACCCCGGCGGCACCAGCCACCAGCAGCGCGACCGTGCTCGGCTCGGGCACTTGGCCGGCTGCGATTGCCGTGCCATCGCTCTGATAACCGAAGCCGTGCAGGGTGAATACCCCGGCACCCGTGCCGGTAAGATTATTCAAGGTCAGGCTGGCCCAACCGTATTCAAAATTGTTCGGGCCTCCAAAAGCCAAAGCGACGTAGCCACTGTCACCCGGGTGCCAGAAGCCGCTGTCCGTGCCGGCGGAGGGCTGTCCCACGGCGTTGGTGGGGGCGGTAGGCGAGGCTTGAGCGTCGAACGTGCTGGGCGTATTGCTGCCGGTGAAACTCGTGCCGCTGCCGATGGTGGTTCCCGCACTCAGTTCGAGTATGTAACTGACGCTGGTCCCTGCGGTGTTGGTCACGTTTTGCGCACCGATCTCGCCAAGGAATGTGCTGTTCACCTTGCCGCCGTAGGCAGCCAGCTGTGAGGTGTTGGAGGTGAAGCCGAACTGATCGGTTGCCTGATTGGTGGTGCTATAAGCGTTGTTGGTCAAATCCACGTAGAACGCGTTGCCGCTGGCTTCGATGTTCGTGGTCGAAATGATCGTCGCCTGCGCGGAAGACGCCGCGGTGGCCGCGCCCGCCCCCAGGCTGTAGAGCAAAAGTTTTTTGGAGAGCGAGGAGGAAGAGGAAGTGGGTACCATAAGGCGGGGTCGAGTTGCGCCTGGTTTATCAGCGGATCATATGCCACCACAAGCCTTTTCTTGGCGCAACGCCAGCAGGGACTTGCGCCCCGTGAAGCGCGCCCCCTGCATCCGGGCGAGCTGCTGGGTGTCCTCGTGGACCTCGGGGTTCAGCTCGAAGGAGATCGTCTCCAACCCCATCCGCACGGCCTCGCTCACGCTGACGTGCACCAGCAGCAGGTTGGCCCAGCCGAGGCCGCCGCGCAGTTCCGGGGCGACGAGCCGCAGCCCCACGCGTGTGGACCGGCCCG
>CAXTMD010000069.1:10210-14465 GCA_964245035.1 uncultured Chthoniobacterales bacterium | reverse complement strand
GTCGTGGCCCGCGCGTGCCATCGCGTCGACGATCAGCTGGCCGCTGACCCCGTCGAGGGGTGGCTCGCTCGCCGCGTACACGTCGGAGACAACCACGTGGTCCGCGTGGCGGAACGCGCGTCCGAACTGCTCGCTGAGCGCCTGTGTGCGCGTGTAGCGGTGCGGCTGGAAGACGACCATCACGCGGCCGTCGTGAACCGCCCGGGCGGTGGCGAGCGTCGCCTCGATCTCGCTCGGGTGGTGGCCGTAGTCGTCGACGACGGCGTACTGCTCGCCGCGGTGCTTGAACTCGAAACGCCGCCGCGCGCCGCGAAAAGTTTCCAGGGCCTGGGTCACGGCGGCAAACGACACGCCGAGTTCCATCGCAAGCGCGATGACGCTCGTGGCGTTGCTGACGTTGTGGCGGCCGGGGACGTTCAGCGTTGCCTCGCCGAGGCGTTCGCCGCGCCGGTACACGTCGAAACGCGACTGGAAATTTTGCGTGCGCAGACCGTCGAACCGGTAGTCCGCGTGCTCGCTGGAACCGTACGACACGGCGCGCGGCCGGTCCGCGCAGAGGCGCGCGGCGTTGGCGTCGTCCAGGCAGTAGAACACCGCGCCGCGCGTGCTGTCGAGCAAGCGGCGGAAGACGACCTCGATGGCCGCAAGGTCCGCGTAGTAATCGAGGTGTTCTTCCTCGACGTTCAGGAGGATCGTGTGCTCGGGCTCGAAGAGCGCCACCGTGCCGTCGCTCTCGTCGCCTTCGGCAACAAAATATTGTCCTTCGGTGTCCCAGTGGGCGTTCGTGCCCAGGATAGGGATCTCGGCGCCGACGTAGTGGCTCGGCCGCAGACCGCCCGCGCGCAGCACGTGCGCCGCCATCGAGCTGGTCGTCGTCTTGCCGTGCATGCCGGCGACGATGATGCCGCGACGCTCGGTCATCAGGGCCGCCAGCGCCTCGGCCCGGCGCACGAGGAACTTGCCCAGCCGCCGGGCCTCGTCGAACGCCGGGTTGCCCGGTTTGATGGCAGAGGAATAAATCACCACCCGCGCGTCGTGGACGTGGTGCGCCTCGTGCGGGCACGAGAACTTCAGCCCGAGACTTTGCAGCCGCCGGACCTCAGCCGTATCCACCTTGTCCGATCCGCTCACGTCGTGGCCGAGCGAGAGCAGCAGCGCCGCGAGGCCGCTCATCCCGGAACCGGCCACCCCGATGAGGTGCACTCGCTTCGGCGGTCCGCTGGTCAGCGCCAGCACGGCACGGGGATCGTTCACGCGCGACATTGTTGCTCGATGGTGTCGACGAGGAGCGCGGCGGCGTCCGGTGGGGCGAGCCGGCGCGCTTCCTCGGCCATGGAGGCGAGTTTGGACGGGGTGCGCAAGATTTCCAGTACGATCTTGGCGAGGAAGTCACCGGTGGTTTCGCGTTCCTTGAGCATGACCGCTGCCTTGGCGTCGGTGAAGATCTGCGCGTTGAACGTCTGATGGTCTTCGGCCGCGAAGGGGTAGGGGATCAGCAGGCTCGGCAGGCCGAAGTAGGCGAGTTCGCTCAGGCTGGCCGCGCCAGACCGCGCGATGGCGAAGTCGGCAGCCGAATATGCCTCCTGCATTCGGTGGTGGAACGCCGCGACGTAGGCGCTGACGCCTGCTTTTTCGTACGCCGCGCGCACGGCTGCCTCGTCGTCGCGGCCGGTGAAATGAATGATCTGCAAGGTCGTGCTCCACTCGGGCGCGGCGCGGGTCACGGCCTCGTTCAATCCGTGCGCACCCTGGCTGCCACCCATGACGAGAAGCGTCTTCTTCTCCGCTCCTTCGCGCAGTCCGAAGAGGGTCTGTGCCTCGCGTTGGTCGAGGCGCTCGCGCAACCCAGCGCGGATCGGCGTGCCGACGAGGGCCGTCCGCGACCGAGGGAAAAACTTAGCGCACGCCGCAAAGCCGAGCAGCACCGTACGGGCGAGCCGGGCGTTGAGCCGGTTGGCCTTGCCGGGAATCGCGTTGGACTCGTGGATGAAGGTCGGCACCTTGCGCAGCCGTCCGGCGAACATCGGCGCGGTCGAGGTAAACCCGCCCATGCCCAGCACGGCGTCCGGCTGGAACTCGCGGTAAAGGGCCCGGCAGCGCCCCACGCTGCTCGCAAACCCACGGACAAACCCGAGCATCGCCAGGGAGAGCGGGTGCGGCAGGCCGACCGACGGCAATTTTTCCACCCGGAACAGCCCGGCGTAGTCGCGGACCGCCAGCGCGTCGATCTCCTTCTCCGAGATGAAGATGAGCGCCGTGTGGCCACGCGCCCGCAGCACCTCTGCCACGGCCAGGCCGGGGAAGAGATGACCGCCGGTGCCGCCGCATGCGATGACCACGTTCATAGCAATTCGACGCCGACTTTCGGCGGCCTCCGGGCGAATTGCAACCGCCGACGCGGTTCGGTCAAATCCGGGGGGTCGTCCGGGCCTGGAGCGCGACCGCTTGGGTCACCGGGCTGGTCTCGGCCAGTTGGCCGCGACGGTAGATGTTCAGGAGGATGCCCGTGAACAGCAGGCACAAGCAGAGGTTCGAGCCACCGTAGCTGATGAACGGCAGCGGCATCCCTTTGTTGGGCAGCAGCGCGGTGGTCATGCCGATGTTCACGCAGGCTTGCAGGCCGATGTTCATCACCAAGCCGAAGGCCAGGAGGGTCCCAAAGCGGTCGCGCGCCTGGAGCGCGATGACGATCCCGCTCAGCGTCAGCGCGAGGAAGGCACAGACGACGAGCAGCGTGGCGCGCAGGCCGAGTTCCTCGCCGATGATCGGGAAAATGAAGTCGGTGTGTGCGTAGGGCAGGTACAACATCTTTTCCACGCTCTCGCCCAATCCGCGCCCGAACAACCCGCCGGAGCCGAGCGCCTTCAATCCCTCCAACTGCTGGTAACCGGAGGCGTCTTTGTGCGCCTCTAAATCCATGAACGCCATCAGCCGCGCCTTGCGCTCGCTGATGTGCATGGCCTTGTAAAGCACGCCGCAGAACCCGGCCGCCGCCGCTCCGGCCATGTAGAAGAGGTTGCCGCCGGCAAGGAACATCATGGCAATCGCGGTGGCTCCCATGAGCACGGTGGTTCCCAGGTCGTGCTCCATGAGCACCAGGGCGGTCGGCAGGCTGATCACCGCCATCGGCAACACGAAGCCGCGCAAGAAACTGGAACTTCTTTCCTCGAACCTGGTGAACCACCAAGCCACCGCCACGATCGCCGCGAACTTGCCGAACTCACTGGGCTGGAAAACGACCGGGCCGAGGTGAATCCAACGCGGCGAGCCGTTGATCTTCATGCCGACGTGCGGCACGAAACACAACGCGAGCAGCACGGTCGCCACCCCGAGCATCGGCAGCCAGAGTTTTCCCCAGAAGTGGTAGTCGACGAACGTGGCGAGTACGCATCCAACGAACCCAATGACGAGGTAGACCGCCTGGCGCTTGATGTAATAGTAAGCGTCGTTGTGGCCGTCGTGCACGTACGCGCTCGTGCTGTAAAGCATCACGATGCCGAGGCAGGCCAGGGCGGCCACGCAAACGGCCAGGATGAACGCACTGTTTTTACTCATGCCCGCGGCGGATGTTGGATGCCTACTTCGTTTTACCGTGGTTGGAGACCGGCACGTGCAAGGTCTGCCCGGGCTTCAGTTTTTTGGGATCGTCGATCCCGTTTAACTTCAGCAGCGCGGAGGCATCGACCTTCAGCTTCTCGGCGATGGCGTAGGGCGATTCGCCTTTCTGCACCACGTAAGTTTTGCCCGAATCTGGCGGCAGGTGGGCGCTGGCGTTAGCGGCTGCCGGTGTGCTGGCCGCGTTCGCGTGCCCGGCCGCGATACGGGCGGCGGCATCGTTTGCGCCGCTTGGCGTGGCAGGGGGTAGAGTGGGTTCGTTGGAGACCCGCGTGAGCACGTCGCCGGGATGAGAGTTCGCCAAAGCGCCACCCGCATCGGTATGCTCGGGCTCGCTGTGTTCGGTGCGGGCGGGCGGGGCGTCCGAGTCCTCGGCTTCGACGGCGTTGGTAGCCGCGTTCGCGCTTCCGTGGTCGTGCCCACGCTCTTTGATGAGGCTGAACGCCAGGATTCCGCCCACGGCCACAACGTGCAGCAGGAGCATGACGAGGATGGCGCGGGACAGGCGCATGTTCGGTTCGGCGTCTTGAACGGCGGAGGCACTCGCTTCGGCGTTGCGCGTGCGCGGTACGCGGCGGGTAGCGGTCCGCAGCTTGACTCGGGGAGTGGGCGGTACGGCAGACATAGGGAAGTGGGTGAA
>CAXTMD010000069.1:0-10110 GCA_964245035.1 uncultured Chthoniobacterales bacterium | reverse complement strand
CCGACGGTCTGCGCGAGCGTGTCGAACTCGAAGCCCTTGTCCTTGCCTCCCGCGATGAGGATCACCGGCTGGGTTTCCGAGGCGAGGGCTTTTGCCAACGCGTCGAGGTTGGTCGCCTTGCTGTCGTTGATGTAAGTCACTCCATCTAACTCGCGCACCAACTCGCAGCGGTGCGGCTGCGGTCGGTAGTTGCGCAGTGACGGCGTCATCTCGGCGGCGGTCAGCCCGCGCGCAAGTCCGACGCCGAGCGCGGCCATCAGGTTCTCGGTGTTGTGGGTGCCCCGCAGGTGGGTATCGCGCGGGTCGAGCAGCGGCTGGTCCTTGTAGTGAATCACGTCGTCGCGCAGGTGCAGGTCCGCCCCGATCTCGTACGCGCTGAACGTGATGCGCCGGGCGGTCAGCGACGGGAGCGCGTCGCGGAAATTGACCACCGCCCAGTCGTCCGCCTGCTGGTTTTCGAAGATGCGCAGCTTGGCGGCGCGGTACTCGTCGGTCGTCTCGTACCGGTCGAGGTGATCGGGGGTCAGGTTCAGCCACACGCTGATGGCAGGCCGGAACTTCTGGATGCGCTCCAATTGGAACGAACTCACTTCCAGTGTGATCACGTCCAGCGGGCGGTCTTCGCTGACGATCTCGCTGTACGGCTTACCGATGTTGCCGCCGGCTTCCGTGCGGGTGCCGGCACCGGTCAACATAGCGGCGACGAGTTCGGTGGTGGTCGTCTTGCCGTTGGTGCCGGTGATGCCGATGACCGGTGTGGACGAACTCTGGTAAGCCAGTTCGATCTCCGCGATGATCGGCACGCCGCGCAGCAGGAGGTTGTGGACGAGCGCGCACTTCGGATCGATCCCCGGGCTGAGCACGGCTAGGTCGTAAGGCGCGTCGGTCTCCTCGGCCGCTTTGCCGGAAAGAATTTGCAGTCCCAGACCCCCTAGCTTCTGGAGTTTGGCAGCTGCCATGGTCTCTGCTTCCGCGCTGTCAAGCACCGTCACCCGCGCCCCGAGACCAAACAACAGGATCGCCGCGGCCTCGCCGCTGCGGCCCAGGCCGAGAACGGCGACGTTTTTCCCTTTGTAGTTCTTCATGGTACGAAAGGCGGGGATGGATGGCGGTTGTCAGCGCAGTTTCAAGGTGGCTAACCCAACGATGGCAAAAATGATGGACATGATCCAGAAGCGGACCACCACGGTGGTTTCCTTCCACCCGATCAACTCGAAATGATGGTGCAGCGGCGACATCGCGAACACCCGCTTGCCGGTGAGCTTGAAACTGGCCACCTGGATGATGACCGAGGCCGCTTCCATGACGAACACCCCGCCGACGATCACGAGCAGGAGTTCCTGCTTGCAGCAGATCGCGATGATGGCAATGAACCCGCCGATGGCAAGCGAACCCGTGTCGCCCATGAACACCTGCGCCGGATGGGCATTGAACCACAGAAAACCCAGCCCCGCGCCGGCGAGCGCCGAGCAGAGCACGGTCAGTTCGCCGCTGCCCGGGGTAAACGGAATGTCGAGGTACCGCGTGACGGAAGGACTGCTCGCGGCGAAGGTCAGCACCGCGTAAGCGCCGGCTACGGTCACCGTGCAGCCGGCGGCCAAGCCGTCGAGGCCGTCGGTCAGGTTCACGGCGTTGGAACAGCCGAGGATGACAAACCCATAAAAAAGCAAGGCGAACAACCCAAAGGCGTACAAGCCCATATTAGGGATAAACGCCTTCTTGAGGAACGGCACGTACAGGTCCGTGCTGAACATGGCGTTGCGCCCGTTGCTCAGGAACACCGCCATCACGATGGCGGCCAGCACGAACTGCGCGACCAGCTTCACGCGGCTGCTGACGCCCTTGGAGTTCTTTTTCGCCACCTTCTGATAGTCGTCGACAAAGCCCAACCCTCCCAGGTAGACCATGGAAAAAAGCGCCAGCCACACCGCCGGGTTGGTGGGACGTGCCCAGACGAGGGAGGACGCCACGACGCTGCCGATGATCATGATACCGCCCATCGTCGGGGTACCCTTTTTGCGGCCGTGCGTCTCGTAGAGTTGGTTGACCTCCTCGCGCGTGCGGACCGGTTGGCCGAACTTCAGCGAAATCAGTTTGCGGATGACACGCTTGCCGAAGAGGATGGACAACAAAAACGCCGTGAACGCCGCGGCGATCCCGCGGAACGTCTGGTACTCGAACACGCGCAGCGGTCCGAAGCTCTGGCTGTATCTGGAAAGGTAGAACATCATCGCACGTTCATCGTCGCGGAAGCCGGCGGTGATTTCGAGCAAAGATCGGTGAAGCCAGCGAGAACGCGTTCCATGCCGGCGGAGCGGCTGCCTTTGACCAGGATCAGGTCGCCTTCGCGGCTGGACTCGTGCAGCCAGCGCGCGGCCTCGTCGGTGTTCTCTGCAAGGACCGCGCCTCGGCTGCCGGCGTCGCGCGCCGCCGTGCCGATGGCGTGCGCGTCACCGCCGACGGCCACCACGTGGTCGATGCCCTTGGCGGCGGCGAGTTGGCCGACCGTGCGGTAGCCGTCCGCGGCCGCATTACCGAGTTCTCCCATCTTGCCGAGCACGGCGATCCGGCGGCCCTTGACCGGCAGCGACGCCAGGGTCTCCAACGCGGCGGTCATGGAATCAGGGTTCGCGTTGTAGCTGTCGTCGAGAAACGCGCGTCCGCCGATCAACTTCCTTTCCAGCCGGCCTTTCGTCAGGGTGGCATCACCCAACGCGGCCACGCACTCCGCCAACGGCATGCCGAGCGCCATCCCGGCGGCAACCGCCAGCAGGGCGTTGACGACCATGTGCTGGCCGGCCACGCCCAGGCGGGCAGCAAACGCCTCGGAGCCATGGACAATCGTGAACCGGCTGCCGTCGAAATCTTGCGCGACGTTCTCCGCGCACAATGTCGCGCCTTCCGAACCGACCGTGACGACCTGCGCCCGGACCCGCCGCACGATGGATGGGGTGAACTCGTCCGCGCCGTTGAGGATCACCGTGCCACCGGCTGTGATCGCCTCCGCGAGCATGCCTTTCTCCTGCGCGATGGCCTCGCGGCTGCCCATGAACTCCAGGTGGGCGCGTCCGATGTTGGTGATGATGGCTACGTCTGGCGCGGCCATCCGGGCAAGCGGAGCGATCTCGCCGGGATGGTTCATCCCCATTTCCAACACCGCCACGTCGTGCTGGTGATCGGCGCGCAGGAGCATGCGCGGCACCCCGACGTGGTTGTTCAGGTTGCCTTCCGTTTTCAGCACGCGAAAACGCCGGGCGAGCACGGCGGCCGTCAAATCCTTCGTGCTCGTCTTGCCGTTGCTGCCGGTGATGCCGATGACCTTCAGGCCGCCGAGTGTGTGGCGGTACTGCGCGGCGATCCTTTGGTACGCCGCGAGCGTGTCGTCCACCTCGATGACCGCAAAGTCCGGCGGCAAGCCGGCCGTCGCCGGGGATCGCTCGACGATCGCGCCCGACGCGCCACGGTCCGCCGCGGCGCGCAGGTGGTCGTGGCCGTCGAAGTTTTCGCCGCGCAAGGCGAGGAAAATTTCACCCGGCTGCAAGGTGCGCGTGTCGGTCGAAACTGCGCTCACCAACCGGCCCGCGTCGCCGCGGAGCAACCGGCCACCGGAGAAATCAACCAACTGTTGCAACGTCAATGCTTCCATGTCGAGGCGCTGGCGGGCAGGTGCCGGTGTTTGCACCAGACTTGGTTGATCCACGACGAATGGCGTCGCAGGGTGATCGTCGCCTGCCGGAGATAATGAGCCGAGTCCGTGCCGTGACCGGCAGAGACCGCGTGCACGCTGACCGCGGAACAGACCGCTTTTCCGGTTTGGTGAGGCATGGAGATTTGGGGGATTCAGCTGAGGTCGACCGGGCGGGCGTCGATGGCGGCTTTCGCCACCTGCACATCGTCAAAAGGCACCGTGCCGCGCGCGAACTGCTGGTAGTTCTCGTGTCCCTTGCCGGCGATGAGCACGATGTCCCTCGCCTGGGCTAGGGACACGGCGCGCTCAATGGCTTCGCGGCGGTCGATGACCACCTCGTAGTTCTTGCCCTGAAACCCTTTTTTGATGTCGGCGATGATGGCCGCCGGGTCTTCGCTCCGCGGGTTGTCGGAAGTGATGATGGAGAAGTCGCCCACCTGCTCGGCCACTTGGCCCATGAGTGGACGTTTCGCGCGGTCGCGGTCGCCGCCGCAGCCGAAAACCACGATCAGCCGGCGAGGCTGCAGCTCCCGCAGGGTGCGCAGAATATTATTGAGCGCGTCGTCGGTGTGCGCGTAGTCGACGTACACTTGAAAGTTCCGCTTGGCGGGAACCAGTTGCACGCGTCCGGGCACGGCCGGCGCGGTGGCCAAGGCCAGCACGGCGGCGCGCAGTTGCACGCCCATCGCCGAGGAAGCGGCCAGGGCAGCGAGCGAATTGTAGACGTTGAATCGTCCGATCAACGGCACGCGCACCAGGAAGCTGCGATCCTGCGCGTCGAGTTGGTAGGAGGTGCCGGCGGCCTCGGTCTTGAAGTTGCTCGCGCGGAAGTCCGCCCGGTTGCCGACGCCGTAGGTGATCAGCCGCAGGTTCTTGGGCAGGCGCGTGATCAACTCCGCGCCGTAGCGGTCATCGACGTTCACGACGGCCGCCCCGCGTTTCTTGGTTTGCTGCGGCAGGATGTCCGTGAACAGCCGTGCCTTCGCGTCGAAGTAGTCCTGGATGTTCTTGTGAAAATCGAGGTGGTCCTGGGTCAGGTTCGTGAAGACCGCCGCGTCGAACTCGACGCCGCCGACCCGATCCTGGGCAAGTGCGTGCGAAGAAACTTCCATCACGGCTGCCTTGCAACCTGCGTCGCGCATCCGGCCAAGCAGGGCCTGGAGGTCCAGCGATTGCGGCGTGGTGTGGGCGCTGGGCAGGATTTCCTCGCCGATTTCGTAGCGCACCGTGCCGATGAGGCCGCAGCGCAGCATTGCCCGTTCGCAGATGTGCTTGAGCAGGTAGGTCGTGGTCGTCTTGCCGTTGGTGCCCGTCACCCCGCACATCCGCAGCTTGAGCGAAGGCTGATGGTAGAACACCCCGGCGATGACCGGCAGGGCCGCACGGGTGCTCGCCACTTCCACGTAAGCCACGTGACCGGGCACCGACCCGACCTCGTGCTCGACCACCACACCGACCGCTCCTCGCTCGACCGCCTGTCCCACGAAATCGTGGCCGTCGACGTGTTCTCCGTGCAGCGCCACGAACAGCGCGCCGGGCTTCGCCTGCCGCGAGTCGTAGCAGACCGAGGTGATCTCCACGTCCGCCGGGCCGCCGATGGCTCTGGCCGGGAGGCGCGAGAGGAGAGATGGGAGTTGCATGGCCGCGCGTGAGGGCGTGTTCAGTCTTCTTCGTTCTGCACCACGACGCCTTTCGGATTGGAGCCGGCCGGGTTGATCGGCAGCGTCGGTTCGACGTTCAGGTAGCGCATCGCCTGTCCGGCGATGGACGAAAAGACCGGCGCGGCGACGAGGCCGCCGAAGTTTTCGTTCGGCTTCGTGTTGGCGTTGTCGAGCATGACCATGCCCACGAGTTCCGGGTTGCTGGTCGGCAGGAAACCCACGAACGACACCACATACTTGCCGGTCATGTAACCGCCCGCCGGCGAGACCTTCTGCGCCGTGCCGGTCTTGCCGCCGACACCGTAGCCCGGGACCGCCGCGCCTTTGGCGGTGCCGCGCGGACTGACCACGTCCTCCAGCGCAGGGATGAGTTCCTTGACCGTTTGCGGATCGACCGTCTGGCGGAGAACCTGCGGCGGGAACTCCGCGATCGGCACGTCCTTGTCGTCGGTGATGGAGTGGACGATCTGCGGCATCATCAACTTGCCGCCGTTGGCGATGGCACCCATCGCCATCACCATCTGGAGCGGCGTCACGCAAACTCCCTGGCCCATCGGGATGCGCGTGATGGAGATTTTGGTCCAGTTCCGGGTCGGGGCGACGCGACCGTTGATCTCGCCGGGCAAGTCGATGCCGGTGCGTTCGCCGAAGCCGTACAGCTTGATGTAATTGTAGAGCCGGTTCTCGCCGAGCTGTAGCGCGAGCTTGGCCGCGCCGATGTTGCTGGAGTGCACCAACACGTCGTGCACGCTGCATTCGCCGATGGGATGCGAATCGTGCAGGAGCTTGCCGGCGTATTCCCAGCGGCCGTTCTCGCAGTAGACGGTGGTGTCCGGCCGCACGAGATGTTCGTTGAGCACGCCGGAGAGCGTCACGATCTTGAACGTCGAGCCCGGTTCGATCATGTCGATGATCGCACGATTCTTCATCTGCTCGGGCGCGGCGGCGAGGCGGGCGTTCAGATCGAAATAGGGCCGGCTCGCCATTGCGACGATCTCGCCGGTCTTCGGCCGCATGAGGATCGCCGTCGCCGTCTCCGGGGTGTACTTCTTGACCGCGGCGTCGAGTTCCTTTTCGACGATGTTCTGCAGCCCGATGTCGATGGTCAGGTTGACGTTGTAGCCATCCTGCGGCTGCTGTTCGAGCCCGCGGCGTTCCACGAGTTCCTGGCCCGCCCGGTTGCGGGTGATGTACCGGTAGCCTGGGTGTCCCTCCAGGTAGCGGTTCATGCTCTTCTCAACCCCTTGGATGCCGGAACCATCAAAATCGGTAAATCCGACGACGTGGCAGAGCAGCGAACCATCGGGGTACACCCGGGCGGAGTCCGGCTCGAAGTAGATGCCGCTGAGTTTCTGTTCTTCGGCCTGTTTCTTCAGGTCGTCCGCCGTCTGGACGGAAACCTGGTGCTTGACGACCAGGTAGCGCCGCTCGGGCGTGATCTTCTTTGCCAGCGCGTCGGCGGGCAGGCCGAGCATCTTCGACAAAAGGGCGACAACCTGATCGTGTGTTTCCTTTTTGACGTGGCTGCCGTCCACCACGACGCGCCGCAGCGGCATGTCGCTGGCCAGGATCTCGCCGTGCATGTCGCGGATGGAGCCGCGCCGCGCCGACATGACCTGCTTGAGCACCTGCGCCTGGTTCGCCATCGCGGCGAACGCCTCGCCGCGGTTGATCTGAAGGTAGACCAGCCGCCCTGAAAATACGGTGAACACGACCGCCAGCGCGCCGCAAACTACCAACGCCCGCACTCGTGCTGTTCGCATCATGGGAAGGGAAGGGGAAAACGTCCTGTCAGCCGGTCATCGCAGCAAGGAGGGATCGAACGTTTTTACCGCCGTGGATTGGTTTCGTGCGCGACCGTCTGGAACTGGTTGCCACCGGCAGCCTCGCCGCTCGCGGCCCAACGGGTCAACTCCTGGGTGCGCACGTGCGCGACGGCGTGTTCGCTGATCGGCACCATCTTGAGGAAGCCATCTTCGAGGTGGTGTTGCAGCGTCGAGAAGGAGGTCAGCTTGGACACGCGGTCCTCCAGCACGTTGTTTTGCGCGATCAAATCGCGAAGTTCCTGCTCCATGTGGGTGCGCTGGGTGCCGAGCACGTAGAGTTGGTTCTTCAAATAAAGGTAGCTCAAGCCCGCCACCCCGAGGAACACGGTGATGACGACCCAACGCAGCAAGGCGGCGAATTGGAGACGGTTGGTTTGGCGCTTGGAGTTCGGATTCACTTGGAGGTTGGTTTGATAGTGGATGCGGATTTACTGGGGCGAGGAAATTCTCTCCAGCGCGCGGAGTTTCGCGCTGCGGGAACGGGGATTGGCGGCCAGCTCGGTCTCGGACGGCGTGATCGCGCGTCGCGACAGCGCACGAAACGCGTACCGCGGGTTGGGCCGTGGCGCGGGCCACTCCGGCCGGTCGACCGTCGGGCTGGTGGTTTCGCGGCAGAAGTTTTTGACCAGGCGATCTTCCAGCGAATGGAAGGTGATCACCGCCAGCCGGCCGCCCGGGTTCAGCCGCGCGGTGGCAGCTTCGAGGCCGTCGGTGACCGCACCGAGTTCGTCGTTGACGGCGATGCGCAGCGCCTGGAACACCCGGGTGGCGGGGTTCTTCGGGCCGCGCTTGGGGATGACCGTTTCCACGACCTTCGCCAGGGCAAGCGTGTCTTTGATCGGCTCCTGGCGGCGCGCCTTGACGATGGCGGCGGCGACCCGCGCCGCGGCAGGTTCCTCGCCGTAGGTCCGAAAGATGCGCGTGAGTTCCGCTTCGTCCGACCCGTTGACCAGATCCGCCGCGCTCGCCGGAGCGGACTGGTCCATGCGCATGTCCAGGGGGCCGGACCGCTGGAAGCTGAAGCCGCGGTCAGCTTGGTCGAGTTGCCGCGACGACACGCCGAGGTCCAACAAAACGCCGTCTACTTTGGGGAAGTGGAGCTGGTCCAAAACGGTGGCTAGAGAGCGGAAATTAGCCCTCACAAGCCTGACACTGTCGGCATCGTATCCTACTAAATGTTGTATGCAATACCCAATTGCACCCCCATCTTGATCCAACCCAATGATTTTTGCCCCCCGCGCAAGGATCGCCCGCGCGTGCCCCCCGCCGCCGAGTGTTCCATCGACGATGGTGCGACCTGGAGCGGGAGCCAACGCCGACAACACCTCTTCCATGAGCACGGGCTGGTGGTAGTCATAGGCGTGCACCGCAGGTTGGTCGGGCGGGGCGTCGGGTTCGTTGGCGTTCATCCCTATTATATAGAGGTGATCACAGCCGCAGCCGACCGGTCCGGGGCTTTGCGAGCCGGGAAGATGGACACGAGAGAAAGAACGCCAAAGCTGCCGCGACCCAGTTGGACCCGTCTGCGGCGGCCAGTACCGCACGCGGTGACACGGGAATGGTGACCGGGGACAGGTAGTTGGAAGCCGCCGCGTCGTCCTGGCGGTTGGCGGTGTGCGCGCCATGATCCAGGCACACGTCGTGGTGAACCGCGCTCCTGATGGCAGCGGGGTGCGCCGCGGCGAGCGGCTGATCGCGGATGGAAGGCGCGGCGATCATAGTCCGATCAGGCTGGCCACCTGCTGGAAAGTGCTGGTCTCGCTGACCTGGGTCCGCTCCCAACGTTCGGGATTCCACACTTCGAAGCGGTCGAACGTCCCGACGAGAACAAGGTCCGACACCAGGTTGGCCTGGCGGCAGAATTCGTCGGGCAATAGCAAGCGTCCCTGCCGGTCCACGGTGCAATGCTGCGCTTGGGAAAAGAAGTGGCGGGCGAAGCGGCGGCGGTCCTGCGCCGGGATACGGGGATCGCTGTTGATGGTGTCGTAGACTTTCTGGAACTCGGAGGGCGGCAACGCGTAGAGGAACGTGCCGTCCGGCGAGGGCATGAGGTAGAATTGCTCCTCGCCCCCGGTCTGCCGCCAGCGCGCGGGGATCGTGACGCGGTGCTTGTTGTCCATGGCATGGCGAAACGTGCCCGCGTAGGCGTGCTGGGTGGCGTTTTCATCGGACATCTTCTTGGCGTCTCCCACAACGCCCCACTTCGTCCCACTTTGTAACTGCCAAAACGGCTGAGCGTCAATGGAATACTGTCAAAAAGTTTTCTGGCTGGTAAGCAGGTGGATAAATCAATGGGTTTGAAAATCACTTATCATTGCCGCTGAATGACTTACTGAAAAGGTCGCCATGGTTGCAGTGGGGGCGGGTGTAATTGCGCAATTTCTCGAAGGTTGTGGTCGACCACCAAGCTGGTTTGAGCCTGCCGCGTGTGCCCCGAGGCTGGTAACTGACTACGCGCAAGGAAAATGGTTCATTTCCATGGGCAGTTTGCGCAACGATGACAGTAAAAACAGTTAGCAACCTATGTAGCCAGTGATAAAAACACAGTGATAAATAACAGTGAATTTTTTGAGAAGTTTGCCGGTTCTCTCGTTCTATATGGTTGGCCCGCTTGATCCTCATAATGTGCGGTCGGCCTCCAGAAGCAGATCACTTGGCGTCTTGGAGGATGCCGCGGCGAAGCCGCTTTTGGATTTGCTTTGGCCGAGGTGGTCTTCTACTTCTCAACCCTCTACATGGATGACGTTCGCCTTGGCATCATCGGTCTCGGAAACATGGGGTCGGCCCATGCTGCGCAGGTCACCGCCGGCAAAATCCCGCATTGTAGACTTGCCGCCGTCTGCGACCACGATGGTGCCAAGTTGGACAGATTCGACCCCTCGCTCCGCTTTGCGGATGCGGGGGCGCTCCTGGGCAGTGGGCAAGTGGACGCGGT
>CAXTMD010000068.1:3493-14467 GCA_964245035.1 uncultured Chthoniobacterales bacterium | reverse complement strand
GCCATGCCGCCAGCCTGCCACTCGCTCGCAGCTTAATCAATCGATCTACGCTCTAGTTTACTGTGTAAGTTTCGCGGCAGAAAAGGTTTGTGAATATGGATGTGTCTAGTTGTGGATGGTAAAATATGGTTGTTTTCAGCAATTGTGGTATCTATAGGTACTGATATTTGCCTGCTGATTGGCATTCGCATGGGGCGCGCAGCTGGGGGCGTATGAACCTTCTGCGGACCCGCTGACCGTGTCATGGTTGGTCACCATCACGCCATCGACAAGTTCTGCTTGCAGCAACTTCAACTTGCGTTTGAAGTTGATGGTGCATGAAGACCATTACCATGCTTGAACTGCGGCAAAACACCGAGGCCATCGTGCAAGAACTGCGCCGGGGCTTGGCCATGATGCTGACCTACCTTGGCCAGCCACTCGCTCGCCTCGAGCCCATCCTCTCCACGGCGGAGGGCATCGCCACGAATGATCCACTCTATACGCTGGCAGAACAGGCGGGTCAGGCCGAGGGCGATCCCAAGCTGGCAAAGGCAAATGCCCGCCTCACCGACGCCGACATCGATCACGCCCTGTATGGCGGCTAAAGGTATCGCTTCAATCACGCACGCAGGCTACCAGTGCCAAAGTGGAGACGAGTGAGGTGTTCATCGACACCAGCGGCCGCTCTGTACGGCTGACCCAGCCCATGCGCAAGCGCGCGAGCAAATGGTTCACTTGGCCCGTGCCTGGCGGAAGGCGGTGACGACCGATCACGCGCTGGACGAGACGTTCAAGCTGCTCAAGGTGCATGGCTTGGCGCATCGCTGCCCGGCCTTTCAGCAGATGCTCAATACCTCTCGCAGCCTGCGGGTCAGTTGGAAGGAACCCACCCTGTTTACGGCCGCGACCGAGTTGTTCCTCGCGCCCTTGGGCTAAGGCTTTCCGCTGACGGACTGTGTGAGTTTCCCGACGATGGAGCGAGCCGGGCTGCAAGAAGCGTTGACCACGGACCACCGCCTCCAAATTGCTGGCTTTGTGCCGTTGCTCCCGCCAGGAAAACAGTAGTCGGACTTGCGAGATTATCTTAGAATTATTGAGGAATAAGCTGATAGATGCGAATGATTTACAATGATAGTCCTTGCTGAAAAGCATCCTTGGTTCAACGCGCAAGTTAAACGTAATAATTGCAAATTTTGAGAGAACGATTTCACCCATAAATCGGCCACGCAACCACCAAAGATTTAGGGCAGCGGCGGAAACTTTGTGTCAGTCAGATGCTGAGTCGAAGGGGAGCAGCCGCTCGCCCAAACGAGCCAATAAGACCATCCATAGACTGTGCTGGCATGCACTCTGTGTCATTCGGCAGACAGAAGCGTTCTCACGTGCAAATCTCTGCACCAGCGGAAAAACCCTTCTCGCCTTCATTCAATCACCTCTGCCGCGGCTTTGCCGCCTGCCATTCTCGGCACGCAACTTCTCGATTCGCCTCATGTTCCAAACTTCCCTCTCTCGTGCCAGGACGACGTTCTTCGTTGGTATCGTGCTGCTCTCCCTTCCAGTTCTTCGTGCTCAGAGTACCGCCGAATCTGGCCCGGAGTACACGAACCGGCTGATCCACGAAAAATCCCCCTACCTGCTCCAGCACGCGCACAACCCCGTGGACTGGTACCCGTGGGGCGAGGAAGCCTTTGCCAAGGCCCGCCGGGAGAACAAGCCCATCTTCCTGTCGGTCGGTTACTCGACCTGCCACTGGTGCCACGTCATGGAGCGCGAGAGCTTCGAGACTCCGGCCATCGCCAAGTTGATGAACGATAGCTTCGTGTCCATCAAGGTGGACCGCGAGGAGCGCCCTGATGTGGACGCCACGTACATGACCTTCATCCAGGCGACGACCGGCGGCGGCGGTTGGCCGATGACGGTGTTCCTGACTCCGGACCTGAAACCTTTCACTGGCGGCACCTATTTTCCGCCGGAAGACAGCGGAGGCCAACCCGGGCTGAAATCCATCCTGCCCAAGATCGCCGATGCCTGGCACCAGCACGGCCCCGAGATAGAACAGCAGGCCGATCAGATCCTCGCCAAGCTGCGCGTATTTACGACGACGCCCGCCAGCCAGTCCGGCCAGGACGCGCCCGGTCTCACTTTGCTCGACGCCGGTTATCAGCAACTCGCCAGCCGCTTCGACGCCGAGCACGGCGGCTTCGGCGACGCGCCGAAGTTCCCGCAACCCGTCACGCTCGACCTGCTCACCCGCATCTACGCTCGCCACGGGGCGGACTCGCCCGAGGGCAAACACGCGCTGGAGATGGACCTCGCCACGTTGCGCCACATGGCGGCGGGCGGCGTCCACGATCATCTGGGCGGCGGCTTCCACCGCTACTCGATCGACGCGCGCTGGCACGTCCCGCATTTCGAGAAGATGCTCTACGATCAGGCGCAACTCGCCGTAGCCTACCTGGAAGCCTACCAGATCACACGTGATGAGCAGTTCGCCGCCACGGCGCGCGATATCCTCGCCTACGTGCAACGCGACCTCACCGACCCGGCCACCGGCGGCTTCCTCTCCGCCGAGGACGCCGACAGCCAGTCGACAGCCAACAGCCCCGAGCGCGTCGAAGGCGCGTTCTACGTGTGGATGCAGGCTGACCTCGACCGCGTGCTCGGAGTCGACGATGCCCCGCTTTTCGACTGGTACTACGCCGTGGAGAAGGACGGCAACGTCCCCACGCAGAGCGACACGCGCAGCGAGTTGCGCGGCCAGAACGTGCTGGACGCCACGGGCCATACGCCGGTGGAAGCCGCCACAAAATTCAAGTGCTCCGTCGAGCAGGTCAATGCAAGCCTCGCCCGCAGCGGCGCCAAGCTCCTCGCCGCCCGCGCAGACCGCCCCCGTCCCCGGCGCGACGACAAGATCATCACGTCCTGGAACGGTCTGACTATCTCCGCGTTCGCTCGCGCTTACCAGGTACTTGGCGATCCTGCCTACCTCAACAACGCCAGCAAAGCCGCCGGGTTCCTCCAGGCAAGCCTGTATGACCCAAAGACGGGCCGTCTCACGCGCTCTTACCGTCAGGGGGCCAGTGCGACCGCCGGGTTCGCGGACGATTACGCATTCCTGATCCGGGGGTTGTTCGACCTCTACGAAGCCGACTTCCAACCCGATCATTTACGCTGGGCGGAAGCCCTGCAGAAGACCCAGGATACCTTGTTTTGGGACACCGAGGGCGGCGGCTACTTTGACACCGCCGGCACTGATCCGAACCTCCTTTTGCGCAGCAAGACCGACGACGACGGTGCGGAACCCAGCGCCAGTTCCGTGGCCGCGCTCAACCTCGTCCGGCTCGGACAAGCACTCGAAAACGACAGCTACATCAAGCGCGCCGCCGGCGTCTTGCACGCCTTCGACGCCACGCTCCGGCGCGCACCGCTCGCATTACCGGCGATGCTCGCGGCCCTCGACTTCCAGGTCGGCCCGACGCGCCAGATCGTCGTGGCCGGGACGCGCGAAACTCCCGGCACCGCCGCGATGCTCAAAGCGGCGCGGACACCGTTCCTGCCGAACAGCATCGTCCTGCTCGCCGACGGCGGAGCCAGCCAAGAGTTCCTCGCCTCGCACGTGGACTTCTTCAAGGATCTCAAGCCGCTGGACGGCAAAGCGACCGCTTACGTCTGCGAGAACTTCACCTGCCACCTACCCACCAGCGACCTGGCTGCGATGCAAAAGCTCCTGACTGCCACGCGCACTGCGAAGTAGATGGTCGCTCACTGGCGCACCCTACGAACGTCGGGTCACGTCACAGCAGTGGCTTGATGTCGGCTTCAAAATCGGCGGCATCGGCGTAGCCTTGATGACCGGTGACGACCTTGCCTTGACGGTCGATGATGAAGGTCGTCGGGATCGCTTCAATGCCGCCATAGGCTGAGGCGACCTGTCCGTCGCCGATCACCACGGGGTAGATCATGCCCATCTGCTTGACGAACGGTTCGACCACGGACGCGCCCTGTTCATCCAGCGCGACGCCGACTACCACGAGGCCCTTGTCGGCGTATTTCTTCTGTAGATCGACGAAGCCCGGGATCTCCTTGCGGCAGGGCGGACACCACGTTGCCCAGAAATCCAGGATGACGACCTTGCCCCGGAAATCCGAGAGTTTGAGCGTTTTTCCACTCAGGTCTTTGAGTTGCCAGTCGGGAGGCCGTCTGGTGTTTGGCGGGCGTGCTAACGTCCTGTGCGTGCACGGACGGTTGCAGCGCCAAGCAGAAGGCGAGGCAAGCGATCAGCGGTGCTTTCTGGCCGAGCGGACGGACCCGAAATAGTTGGGAGACGAGGGAGGAGGGTATCAACGATAGGTGCATGGGATGATGGGAGTTCAGGTCGAATGATTGCTGTGGCGGCAGTCCGCGAATTTAGTTGGAAGGCGAACGATTTACTGCGGTGATGGGTTTGCGCCGAGGAAAGCCGGCACACCGACGACACGCTTCAGCGCCGGGTGAGCGTCGGACCACCCAAGGGGTGAAGCAGATCCGCGTAGTCGGCGAGGATGTGCTCGCTCTCTTTCAAGAGGAGATCGCCAGTGGGCGCGGGAGCCGTACCATCCCCTTCGTCCAGGTCGTTCTCGAACGGGTTGTCGGTCTTGGGCTTCGCCGGATCGAGGGGCGACGGAAGGCCCGGTGTCGCCGCATTCTTCACGGTGATTTCGTAGACGGGCGGGTTCGTTTCCTTGCGGGCCAGACGGGCGGCGACGCGGCTCTTGGCCCGTGCTTTTTCTTCGTCCCGTTCTTTGCGGCGTTCGGTCTCGTTGAGAGACACGGATTTTGTGGCGCGGTTCTGTTGAGCCAGGGCGAGATCGTCCCGCTGCCAGGCAAAGTCCTGATCCTCGGCGATGCGCGCGTGGCTTCGTGCGGTCAGGGTCGCCACGAACGGCTTTACCAGATCGAACCGCGGGTAACTCGCCGGCGGTACCGCATCCCATGCCAGCGGATTCTTCATGCCCGACTCGCTGATTTCCGGCGTGTCGGTGAGGGAGGGCAGCACGATGTCGGCCTTCACGCCCTTCAGTTGGGTGGAGCTTCCGCCCGGACGGTAGAATTTGCTGATCGTGACCTTCAACGCGCCGGGATCCGAGGCGGGCTTCACGCCCTCGCGCTGCATGATCGAGCCGAGCGGAAGCATGGTTTGCACGGTGCCTTTTCCGAAGGTGGAGGAATCTCCGACGATGATCGCCCGGCCGTAATCCTGCAGCGCGCCGGAGACGATCTCCGAGGCGGATGCACTCATGCGGCTGGTGAGCACGATGAGCGGGCCGGAGTAGAGTGTCGGACCGTCCTCGTCGTCGCCAACCTCGATGTGACCCGCCAGATCACGCGTCTGCACGACCGCGCCCGAGGGAATGAACAGCCCCGTGAGTTTGATCGCTTCCTCCAGCGACCCGCCCCCATTGTGCCGGAGATCAAGGATGACGCCTTGCACCTTTTCGCTTTCGAGCTTGCGGAGCAGTTGCGCGACATCCGCGGAGGCCGATTCGTCGTGCCCCGTTTCGCTGGCGTAAAAGGCGGGCAGATCGATGACCCCGAGGCGCGTCGTCTTGCCGCCAGCGTCTGGAAAGTCGACGATCTGCGCCTTCGCCTTTTGATCGTCGAGGTGAATCTCATCGCGCTGGATGGTCACCGTTTTGCGCACATCCTCGCTCGCGCCCGCAGGGATGATCGTCAGGGTCACGTCGGTGTCCTTCGGTCCACGGATCAGGTCCACCGCTTGGGAGAGCGGCATGTCCACGAGATCGACCGGCGCTTTTCCCGGCGGATTCACAGCTACGATCCGGTCGCCGTTTTTCAATTTTCCGCTGAGCGCGGCCGGGCCGCCGGGCACCAGCTCGCGGATCTTGCAAAAACCGTCGGCATCCTGCAGCGTCGCGCCGATGCCGGCGAGCGAAAGGTTCATGACGATGTTGAAGCTCTGTAGCTGCTCGCGTCCCATGTAGTCGGAATGCGGATCATAGACGTGCGCGAGCGCCTCCAGGTAAATCTCCAGCACGGACCCATCGCTGAGTCGTTTCATGGTCTCCACCTGCCGCTCGTAGCGTTGGGTCAGCGTCCGCGCGAAATCATCCGGCTCTTTCCCGGCGAGCTTTTCCTGCAACACATCCGCGCGCAGCCGCTGGGTCCAGAGCGCGTGCGCTGCCGCGGCATCGGTCGGGCGTGGCGCATTCTCGCGGTCGAACGAGTAGCGGTCGTGCCCGGTGAAATCGAACGGCTCGGTCGCCAACGCCGTTTTCACGAACGCGGCGCGCTCCTCGCTCCGCTGGAGGTAGCGGTCGAAAATTACCCGCGCGGTATGCGTGTCACCCGTCTCCCGCGTCGCCTTCGCGAGTTGCGGCACGAAGCGATGAAACTCGTCGATATCGCTTTGCAGAAAGAGTTCGTGGGATGGATCGAGCGAGTCGATGTAACGGTCGAGAAACCTCGCCGCCATGGGCTCGTCAAGACGACGATGCTCGAACTGTGCCTGTTCGAGAAGCAACGCGGTGAGTTGCGTGATTTGACCGTCAGGCGTCGGGGCGGTGATTTTCAGCGCCGGGCGTAAAGCCCAAGCGGGCGCGGTGGCAAGGAGGGCGACGCCGAGCGTGGTGACAACGGCGGCGGCACGAGCGAGCGGTTTGATGTTCATTATGTGGCGGAAGGGAAGCCTGACGGCACCCACATCATCCACCACGCCGGTGTCCCCAAGCTTTCGGCGGCATTACATCCGTGAAAGAATGCGGCCCGCTTCGCAGTGAGCATGAACGAAGCCTCAGCGGCGTTCGGGACGTTTTGCGATGACGACGAAGGCGAGCATGGCCAGTCCCAGGGCAAAAACGGCCATCGCCCCATACATGCTGCCCAGGGTGAGGTGTCGCCACGTTTGCAGCGGACCAACGCCGAAGGCACCGATGCCGTAGCCCATCTGGTAGAAGCCGATCAAGCCTCCCGCCACCGCCGCTCCCATGACGGTCAGCTCCTTTTGCGCAAAACTGATGACCAGCGGCAGCAGCGCCGAACAGCCCAACCCGGCAAAGCCGAAGCTCACCAGGGCGAGCACGCCATGCCCGCGCGGCGTGGCGGCCAACGCGACAAAGGCCGCGGCGAGCACCAGCGGCAGCGCCCGGTAGGTCCACGCGGGCGGACACCATTTTTCCACGGCGGCGAACAGCACGCGGCCCCCGGTCACACTGACCCAGAAGACCGTCAGGGCCAGCGCCGCCTGCGCCGCCGAAGCCCCGAGGTCGGTGGAGAGATAAATGCTCGCCCAGTTGGCGTTCATTGTTTCGCAAATCCCGTAGACCAACGCAAAAGCGGCGTAAACCCAAAACCGGGTTTGGACCGCGCGGGTGCCTTGCTTGGACACGCGGTTTGCTGATGCTGGGTCGTCTTCCTGCAAAGGCAGACGCACAGCAAAGAGCGCCAGGGCCAGGGTCAGCGCACCGACCAGCACCGGCAGTCCCCACCAGAACCCGAGGTTCACAAAGATCAGTGCGAAGATCGGCGCGAGGGCGGTGCCCACCCCGAGCACCGCGTTGAGCGTGAGGATCGCCCGGTCCACCCGCTGCGGAAAGAAGGCGGCGGTCAACGTGTTCAGTGCGGGCACGACCAAACCAAAACCGCTGCCCAAGAACCCGGTTGCTGCCAGCAAGACG
Organism: uncultured Chthoniobacterales bacterium; assembly: GCA_964245035.1. Lineage (GTDB taxonomy): Bacteria > Verrucomicrobiota > Verrucomicrobiia > Chthoniobacterales > SZAS-18 > CAHJWO01. The sequence continues at coordinate 6,812 of CAXTMD010000068.1, read as the reverse complement.
CCAAAAGCCAGCGCGTGCCGCTCCGCGATGAATTGGCTGGCAAAAAGCAGCGTCATGGCCGCCAAATCGGCCCCGAGACCGCCCAGCAGCATCCATTTCCCGCCGAGACGGCGCGCCAGACCCGCCCCCAACAACGACGCCAGGATCGCGGTGATCGCCTGCGGCACGAACATGCCGCCGTATTGGGTTGGCGTCAGACCGTAATGGGTCGGACTCGTCAGAACCGCGCTGACGGCGGGAAAGGTGACGAGCGCCACTCCTTGCACGACCGCCGCCGCATACACGGCGGCGATTTCCTGGCGTTGCGCCACGCGGGGGAGAAGGTTACTTCAACCGTTCGAGCAGATGATCGCCCACGCGCAACGCATTCGCCATCGCCGTGAGCGCCGGGTTTACCGCGCCGATGCTCGGGAAAAAGCTGGTATCCACGACGTAGAGGTTGTCCAACTCATGCGCCTTGCAGTTCAGATCGAGCACGGAGGTTTTCGGGTCCGTGCCGAAGCGGCAGGTGCCTGACTGGTGCGCGACGCCGGCCACGCCGACATCGTTTTTCATGTAGAGTTGTCGGGGGATGAGGCCGTGGTGCATGCCCAGGCTGCTGAGCATCGACTTGAGTTTCTCGTAAAGCAGGTTGCTGGCTTTCTGGTTGCTGGCCTTGTAGGCGAGGCGGATGCTGCGGTCCTTGTCCACGGTGACGCGGTTGTCCGGGTGGGGCAGATCCTCGGTCATCAGCCAGAAGTCCACGGCGTGATCGGCCATCTTGTCCAGGACGAACTCCGGGGCGAAGAACGTTTCGACGGGCTTTTCTCCCCGGTACATCGGGGCCTGGGACTTGCCGACCATCTGGATGTTGCCCACCGGATACTTGAAGTCGTCCATGCCGAAGTAAAAATCGTTCAAGCCGAGCGTCTTCTGGTACTTGGTTGGGTTGGGTTCCTTGGAGATGGCCAGCACGGCCTGGCTGGTGTGGAACATGTAGTTGCGTCCCACCTGATCCGAGCCGTTGGCGAGGCCGTGCGGATGCTTGTCGTTGGCGGAGGAGAGCAGCAGTTCCGCCGTGTGCGCCGCGCCACAGGCTACGACCACGATGCCGCCGCGAAAGGTTTCCTTGCCGTCGGGCAGTTCCACCTCCACGCCGGTGACGCTGGTGCCTTCGGCGTTGGTGGTGAGCCGGGTGACCTTCGCGTGGATGAGCAGCGTGACGTTGCCGTGTTCCAGCGCAGGGCGGACGGCGAGCACCTCGGCGTCGGACTTGGCGTGGACCACGCAGGGAAAGCCGTCGCAGTCCATGCAGCGCACACACCGGCTGTAGGGCATGTTCGCCTCGTTGAGCATGATGCCGCAGGGCGAGTGGAACGGATGGTAGCCGGCCTTTTCGAGGTCGTCGGAAAGCTGCTGGATACGCGGTTCGTGCGACACCGCCGGGAACGGGTAAGGCCCGCTGGCGGGCGGCTCGGTCGGGTCCTCTCCGCGCGCACCGTGGACTTGGTAAAGCTGTTCCGCCTGGAGGTAGTAGGGCTCGAAGTCGGCGTAGGAGAGCGGCCAGCCGGGCGAGAGGCCATCCTCGTGCTGCACCGGGGTGAAATCCTTCTCCCGCAGCCGGTACAGCGCCGCGCCGTACATCTTGGTCGCGCCGCCGACATAATGGTAGGTACCGGGCTGGAAGGACTTGCCGTTGGAGTCGTGGTGCCAGATGTCCGGCGAGACGTAGCGGTTGTCCTTGAAGACGGCCTCGGCGCTCCAGTTCTCGGGTTCGCGCGGGAGCCAGCCGCCACGCTCCAGGATGAGGATACTCTTGCCTGAGGAGGCGAGGCGGTGGGCGAGGGTGCCGCCCCCGGCTCCGCTGCCGATAATGATCACGTCGTAGTCGTTTTGCATGGGAAGTCTGGGAGCGATTGAGGTTGGCAGACCCTCCTGAAAAGAGGACGCTGGCTGCCGCGGTAGATCAAACCGCTACAAACCATGAAAGTAAACGCCAAACGCATCAACCACGTCACCATTGCTGTCCCTGCCGGTGAGCACGAGAAAGCGCGTGCCTTCTACGGCGGGTTGCTGGGTTTGGAGGAGATCCCCCGGCCAGCCGCTCTCAACGCGGTCTACGATCTGATATGGTTCCGGTTCCTGGACATCCTGCTGCACCTCGATTTTACCCCGCCGTGGGTGCAGCCCGCGGAGAATCGCCACCTTGCCTTCGAAATCGCCGACCTTCCCGAGGTCCGCCGCTATCTGGAGACCCACGGCGCGACGATCCGCGAGGCGGTCACGATGCCAGACCGAGAGCGGTTTTACCTGTTGGACCCGTTTGGCAATTATTTTGAGTTGATCGAGATGCATCTGTGACGATTGCTGGAACGACGGATGGAACAAAAAACCTGGCAGCGTCCCGCAATCACGGCGACGATTCCAACGACCGGCAAGAGCGCGGAGAACGGGGGCATCTTCCTCATCGCGGTGTTTGATCTGGTCAAGGCCGTGCTTTTTCTCGTCGCCGCGGCAGGGATCTTTCATCTGGTGGACCGCAACACCCACGTGGAGTTGACCAGGCTGCTCCATGCGTTCCGTCTCAAGGGAGACCACGAATTCGTCCGGGGCTTGTTGCTCAAGACCGATGTCATCACCGATGCGGACAAGCGCATCCTGACCGGCGTGTTGCTGCTCTACACGGCCATGTACGCCGTCGAGGGCGTTGGTTTGCTGCTGCGCAGGCGGTGGGCCGAGTATTTCGCCGTGGCGATGACGGCGATTCCTCTGCCGTTCGAGGTGCACACCTTGTTGCACCATGCGACGCACCTGCAATCGAGCAACTTGCTGGCGTCCGACCCGACGGTGCCCGTCCTGCTCCACAGCCAAGTTTTCGTGCTGAAGTTTGCCGTGCTGATTATCAACGCCGGGATCGTCTGGTATCTCCTCCACCATTTGCAACGCACCGCAAAACTGCCCAGGATGGCGGTCATTGCCCAAGGCTGACCCGGCGCGAAACTCGTGGACTCGGACGCAATCCCCTGCGAACCTCCGGCTGGCCATGGTTGGCCGGACGAATATGCGATTGCTCGTGGTCGAAGATGACATGACTCTGGCGTCCTTCATCGTCAAAGGATTCCAGGAAAGCGGATGCGCGGTCGATCATTGCGCCGATGGCGAGACTGGCCTCGCGTACGCGTTGGGAAACTCCTATGATGCCGCGGTCCTCGACCTCATGCTGCCCAAACTCGACGGCCTGGGCGTCCTGCACGAACTCCGCCGCGAGAAATCCGCCCTGCCCGTGCTCATCCTCAGCGCCAAGGCGACCGTGGACGACCGGGTCGCGGGCCTCCAGGAG
>CAXTMD010000068.1:509-3483 GCA_964245035.1 uncultured Chthoniobacterales bacterium | reverse complement strand
CGATTATCTCGTCAAGCCCTTCGCCTTCGTGGAGTTGCTCGCCCGCGTCCGCGCGCTGGTGCGGCGTGAATCGCGCCAGACCGGCCCTGCCACGCTCGTCGCGGGCGACCTCGTACTGGATCTGCTGAGCCGGCGCGTGACCCGCGCGGGCCGGCGGATCGAACTCCAGGCCCGGGAATTTGCACTGCTCAAATACCTCATGCGCAATGCGGGCAAAGTCGTCACCAAGACGATGATCCTCAGCCACGTCTGGGACTACAGCTTCGATCCGCAGACCAACGTCGTGGACGTGCTCGTCTGCCGCCTGCGCAACAAGATCGACCGCGATTTTCCTGACAAACTCATCACGACCCAGCGCGGCATGGGCTATGTCCTGGAAGCGCCTTAAAGCGTTCGCACGTACGCTGAGCTTTCGGCTTAACGTCTGGTACGCCGTCGTTTTCGTCGTCAGCTCTGCGCTGGTCTTCGCGCTGCTCTACTTCCTGCTCGGACAGGCCATCGACCGCAAGGACCGCGAGGTGATCGAAGCCCGTCTCGGCGAATACGTCGCCGTTTACGAGAACGGCGGCGTTCCTGCCTTGCAGGGTTGGGTCCAGCGCGTGAACGAAGCGCGCAAGCAGCGAACTTTTTTCGTGCGTGTGGCGAGCCGCGACCGGGTGGACCTGCTGATCGTGGTGCCGGAGGATTGGCTACCGCAGGAGGTCTCCCGCATGGACATTCGCGGGTCACCCCAGTTCCAGGCCTGGCTGCGTGTGCCGCGCGACGAGGAGGTGGACCTCACAGTGGCCTCCACCTTTTTGCGCGATGGGACGTTTTTCCAGGTTGGGCGCAGCAGCGAGAGCCGCGAACGGCTGCTGGGCCGGTTCCGCGAGGTGTTCGCGGTGATCATCGCGCCCGTGCTGATCCTGGGTTTCCTCGGCGGGGCGCTGTTGACGCGGCGGTTTACCCTGCCGCTCCGTCATCTGGCGGGAGCGGTGCGCGCCATTATCAACACGGGCAAGATGTCCGTGCGTGTGCCCACGCGCCGCGCAGACGATGAACTGGAGAACCTCATCGTGCTCTTCAACCGGATGCTCGACGGCAACGAGGAACTCTTCCGTGCCCTGTGCGAATCGCTCGACAATGTCGCGCATGACCTCCGCACGCCGCTCTCCCGGCTCCGCGCCAGCGTGGAAGACGCCCTCACCCACTCGCCCGCCGCCGGAGAGGCACGGGGCGTCCTCGCCGACGCGCTGGAAGAAACCGAACGCGTGGAAACCATCATCCGCACTCTGATGGACGTGGCGCAGGCCGAAGCGGGCGTGATGCGGCTGCGCATCCAACCGACCGACCTCGGCGCACTGGTAGACGCCGGGCTGGAGCTATACGAGGATGTGGCGGCCGAGAAGGAGATCGTCGTGGAGAAACGCTTCCACGAACCGGTGATTGTGCCCGCGGACGCCCCCCGCATCCGGCAGGTCTTTGCCAACCTCCTGGACAACGCGCTGAAGTACACGCCGCACGGCGGGCGCGTCGTGATCTCGGCGAATTTGACCGCCGACGAGGCCGTGGTCTGTTTCCACGACAACGGTCCGGGCATCGCTCTGGCGGATTTGCCCCGCATCTGGGACCGGCTTTACCGTGGCGACAAGAGCCGGGCCGAGCATGGACTGGGTCTGGGCCTGAGTCTGGTCAAAGCCATCGTCGAGGCGCACGGCGGCCGGGCGGAAGTGGACAACCCCGCGGACGGCGGCGCAAATTTCCAGGTGAAGCTGCCGAGGACGGCACGCGAAGCGCCGGAGATTGGCGGCGGTGAACGGTCCTAACCCGAGATAGAATCTGAAGCGATGCGGTCCACTTGCGCGTTGGCAACCCAACCCGCGTGGCCACCCGCGTCCCGGACGAAGCAGAAGCTCCCGTGTGCTTTTTCCACGGTTACCGCCTGACCGGCGGGAAATTCGAAGACGGTCTTCGCGCCATTGAAAGGGGAGAGGAGAGCTACCGTGCCCTTGGCGGGAAGGATGGCCCGGTCGAGTTGACCGGCGTCCACGGTGACCGCGCCGACCGCCCCGAGCAGAACGACCGCGCCGGCGGCAGTGAACAGGTGGTAGGTGGTGCGGTGACGGGTGCGGAGTTGCGCGCCGACGACCCCCGCGCACAGGGCAACGAGTGCGGTGCTGCCGAGCCAGGCCCAGGCGTTCGGTGCAAGGAAGCCTGCGGCATCCTCGATCCAGGATTCGTCCGCCGCGGCAAGGCCAGCGCGCTGGCGGGCGAGGCGCAGGTTCGCCGCGATGTCGGCGTCGTGCGGGGCGAGCCAGCGAGCGCGTTCGTAGTCGAGGATCGCGTCGCCGGGCTGGCTGGCGCGCAGGTGGGCGTTGCCGAGGTCGAAGAGGACAGCCGGGGAATAGCCATCGTGTTTCAGCACAGTTTCGTAGCCCCGGACGCTGTCGGCGAAACGGCCTTCCGCAAAGGCGCGGTTGGCGTCGTCGAACGTGTCTGCGCGAAGCGACTGAACGAGGCAAAGCGTGGCGGAAACCGCCAGGACGGACAGGATGGTTTTCCAGGGAAGTTTCACGAGTGTTTCTCCAGTTGGGCGAGTTGCGTGAGGACGAGTTCCTGCCATTGGCGGTAGTCGGCGTCACCGAGATTCTGGCCGGAATAGTGGATGCGGTCGGCCATCTCGAAGACGGGGCGAATGGCGTCGCCCTCGCCGTTGAGGCGGGCGTTGATTTCAGCGAGCGTGATGGTGTCAGGCCGCGTGCCCCAGCGTTCACCGAGGCGTTGCTGCAAGGCACAGCGGGCCGAGAGGAAAAACGCGTCGGCGTCGCGCTGGCGCATCGCCTGGTCCATGGCGTCGATCTGCGAGTGCACGGCGCGTTCGGCGGCGCTGGCGCGGGCGAGGCGCGGGTCGGCGGCGAAGCGGCGGCGGCGGCGGAGGAACATCAACCCACCTGCCAGCGCGCACAGCGGCACGCCCTGCGCGGCGACGAACCAC
>CAXTMD010000068.1:0-499 GCA_964245035.1 uncultured Chthoniobacterales bacterium | reverse complement strand
GGAATCGGGGGGGGGGGGGGTTTTAAATAAGTGCGCCTGGGAGCGCGCACAAAGTGAGCCCCTGCGCGGGGACTAAACATTTATCGGTGAACACCGGGCGCAACGTCCCGACGAAGCGGCCCGGCTCGACCTTGTTCGGCACGAGGTCTGGAGTGGGAGGAGTCGGCGGGGTGTTCGGCGCGACCGTAGCGGTGGGTGCGGCGGCGAGGTTCGCGGGTGCGCCGGTGATCTGCCCCGGGATGGGCGCGGTCGTGCGGGTCTCGTAGCTTCTGGTCTCGGGGTCGAAGAAACTCAGGCGCAACTCCGGGATCTCCTTGGCGCTCCCGTCCCTCGCCATGACAACCTGCTCAAAGGTCTTCGTGCCCTTGTACCCGGCGCTGTCTTCCGGAGCGAACGTGCTCTTGGCCGGGTAGGTCTTCCAACCGTCGGCGCTCGGGAGCACATCGGAGCTGAGACGATCAAAGTTCCCCGTGCCGCTGACCTCCAGGCGCAGCGTGAG
>CAXTMD010000067.1:0-14533 GCA_964245035.1 uncultured Chthoniobacterales bacterium | reverse complement strand
CGTCCATGATCTTGTTCTCCAGCGTGCGCCCGAGCACCCGGGAGGAGAAGTAGGCCAGCAGCAGGGAGGGCACCCAGCCCACCACCAGCACGCACAACGCAAGATGCCAAGGCCGCAGCCGGTGCTTGGTGACGTATCTGGCAAAAGACTCTTTCACGGCGGCGTGGCGGCGTCGGGCCCCCTACCTTGCAGCCGACCCCGGCCGGTGGCAAGGGGGTGGATGGCACGGGGCGCGGGGCGCAAAAAGAAAGAAAACGGGCTCCGCGGCATCCGCCGGCCGGTGCCCGGCAACCGCCCCGCATCCTGTGCTTTGCACCCTGTCTCCCGCACCGCCGCTCCCGGGTTTGCTCTTGACGGTCGGGGAGAAACGGCCATCATTTGCGCCGGAAAACCAGAGGGGAACCCCGTTTTCTCTGATCTCGCTTACAACCTGCTATGTCTGGACTTTTCGGAATTTCCCTGTGGTCGCTGTGTTACCTGGCGGTGCTCGTCGGGTTCTCGGCCTACGGCATCCATCGTTGGGCCATTATCTACCTCTTTTTGAAGAACCGCCGCCGCGTGCCGCAGCCCGCCGCGCGCTTCGCCGAGCTGCCCGTCGTCACCGTGCAGTTGCCTATCTATAATGAGCGCTACGTCGCCGAGCGGCTGCTGCGCGCGGTCAACGCTCTGGACTACCCTCGCGAGAAGCTGGAGGTGCAGGTGCTCGACGACTCGACCGACGACACCCGCGAGGTCATCGCCCGCGAGGTCGCCCGCCTGAGCGCCGCCGGGCTGGACATCACCCTGCTCCACCGCACCGACCGCACGGGCTTCAAGGCCGGCGCACTCGAAAACGGGATGGGCCAGGCCAAGGGCGACTACATCTTTATCCTCGACGCCGACTTCCTGCCCTGCCCGGACATCCTCCACAAGACAATTCACTTTTTCACCGACCCCGGCGTCGGCATGATCCAGACCCGCTGGGGCCACCTCAACCGCGCCTATTCGCTGCTGACGCGCGTGCAGGCGATGTTCCTCGACGGCCACCTCTTGCTGGAGCAGACGGCGCGCTCGCGCTCGGGCCGGTTCTTTAATTTCAACGGCACCGCCGGGCTGTGGCGCAAATCGTGCATCGAGGCGAGCGGTGGCTGGCAGCACGACACGCTGACCGAGGACCTCGACCTGTCCTACCGCGCGCAACTGGCCGGCTGGCGCTTCGTGTTTTTGTCCGACGTGGTCACCCCGGCCGAGCTGCCCGTGGACATGAACGGGTTCAAGAGCCAGCAGCACCGCTGGACGAAGGGCTCGATCCAGACGTGCAAGAAGATCCTGCCGCTCATCCTGCGTTCGGACCTGCCGTGGACGATCAAGCTGGAGGCGACCCTGCACCTGACCAGCAACTTCTGCTATCTGCTGCTGGCCTGCCTGTGCCTCCTGCTGCAACACGGCGGGGGCGGCAGCGGCTGGGCGCGGTTCTGGCTGTTCGACCTGCCGGTGTTCCTGACCACGAGCGTGTCGGTGGCGGTGTTCTACCTCTGCGCGCAGCGCGAGTTGTACCCGCGCACCTGGGTCAGGGAAATGCTGCTGCTGCCCGCGCTCCTGGCGCTGGGCATCGGGCTCTCGCTCAACAACGCCAAGGCCGTGCTGGAAGCGATCTTCAACCGCCACAGCGCTTTCGTGCGCACGCCCAAGTACGGCATCGGCGACCGCCCGGCCACCCGCGCCTCGCAGCAGGCGTGGCGCGCGAGCCGCTACCTGCCGATGCGCTCGCTGCTGCCGATCCTGGAACTCGGCTTCGCCGTGTACTTCACGTGGTTCGTCTACAACGCCGCCGTTCACCGGCAGTTCACCAGCCTGCCGTTTCTGGTCTTCTTCCAACTGGGCTTCTGCTACGTGGCGTTCTCGTCGCTCAAGCAGTGGCTGCCCGCCCGGACACCAGCGGGAACCGCGCTGCCGGCCGCGGCGTGATTTTTTCGCGGCGGGACGCATTTTGTAGCTGAACTTTTCCGTGGTTCTGGTGTCATTAGGGGCATCCGATTTCCTGAACCGATGGAATCCGTCGTCGCCCGCACCTTCGTGCGCTCCCTGCGCCTGTTCTCCGCTCCAGCCCTCGCCGCGTTGGCACTGGCCGGCTGCGCCACCGAACCGCCCCTCGCCGCCACCCGCGACCAGATCATCATCAGCGTCAAGGACCAGAAACTGACGCTGGTAAAGGAAGACCATTCGCGGGTCTCCTACCCGATCTCCACGTCCAAGTTCGGCCTCGGTGACCGCAACCGCTCCTACGCCACGCCGACGGGCGAGCTGGCCGTCGCCGCCAAGATCGGTGCGGGCGCGAAGTCCGGCACGGTGTTCCACGGGCGGGTGAGCACGGGCGAGATCGTCAAGATCGACGCGCCGGGCCGCGACGCCATCGTCACGCGCATCCTCGCCTTGAAGGGGTTGGAGACGGGCAACTCGCGGGCGTTCTCGCGCGGCATCTACATCCACGGCACCCCCGAGGAGCGCAACATCGGCCGACCGACGAGCTACGGCTGCATCCGGATGCGCTCGCGCGACGTGATCGCGCTCTTCGACGCGGTGAAGGTCGGTGCGAAGGTGCAGATTATCGACTCGACGCAAAACCAGGCCATCGCCTCGAACATCCTGACCGCGCCGCCGGATACGCCGGCCGGGACGACGCCCGCCACGGCGCTGGCGACGGCCGAGGCCGCCGTCAACCAGCCTCCCGCACCCGCACCCGCCGCCACGGTGACGACGACCACCACGGCGGCTACCACGACGACCACCACGACCGCGACGGCGACGGTCCCGCCTGTCACCAACGTGAAGGCCACCAAGGTCGCCACGACCACCACGACCACTGCCCCGGCACCCGCCGCCGCTACCCCGGCGCCCGCCGCCAAGAAGGAGTGGGCCGGCGCTCCCTCGCAGATGCTGGCCAAGCAGGCCGCCAACGAGGCGCGGGCGAAGAAGGATGCCAAGCCGCCGGTCGGTGCGGCCTCCAGCGCCCGGCCAGTTTCCAACAACAGCAACGGCGACGCCGCCCGCTCGATGGGCCGGCCGGCGCTCGACTCGCTGTAAGCCGAGATGTCGTCCAGACGTTGGGTCCGGCCGTTGCTGGCGTTTATCATCACGTTCGGGCTCCTGGCGGTGGCAGCCAGCCTGGTGCGCGCCTTTGCGGTGTACCAGCGTTTGTACAGTCTCGGCATGCAGGTGGACGATCCCGGCGCGGCGTCCCGCGCCACGGAAGAACTGGCGCGCATGGACGCGCGTTACTTGCCGATCTTCCTGGCCGTGGCGCTGCTGGCGGCGGGGCTGATGGCGACCGTCTTCGCGCTCTGGCGGCCGAAAGCCAAGAACAGCCTGCCGCCACCGCTGCCGACCGGGCGTTGAAGCCGGGTGCAGAAACCCGGTTGACAGGCGGCAGGGGACGCGTCAGCTTGGCAGCCCTTTTCGTTTCATCTTCTTCCGAGTCATGGCCAACACCAAGTCCGCCGCCAAGCGCGCCCGTCAGACCATCAAGCGCACCGCGCGCAACCGCACCGTTCTCACGGCGATCAAGAGCAAGAGCAAGGCGGTCCGCAGCGCCGCCGGCGACAAGGCCGCCGCGCAGACGCTCGTGTCGGACCTGGACAAGGCGGTCAAACGCGGCGTGATCCACAAGAACGCCGCCAACCGCCGCAAGAGCCGCTTGGCCAAGAAGCTGGCGGCGACGCCCGCCGCGGCCTGAGGCGGGTTGCCGCGTTAGCGGCTCGTCCAGGCATGCCTTGATCCCGCGCGCTTTGGCGAGCGCCTCCTCCACGCTCGGAGCCAGCACGCAGAAGTGCCCCATCTTGCGCCCTGGTTTGGCCTTGGTCTTGCCGTAGAGATGCAGCTTGGCCGTCGGCTCGGCCAGCACCGGCGACCAGTCCGGCGCGCGCGTGCCGTCATCAGTCCACAGGTCGCCGAGCAGGTTGACCATCACCGCCGGCCGCAGGAGTTCCACGCCGCCCAGCGGCAGGTCGCACACTGCCCGCGCGTGCTGCTCGAACTGGCTCGTCAGTCCCGCGTCGAACGTCAGGTGCCCCGAGTTGTGCGGCCGCGGGGCCAACTCGTTGACCACGACCCGCCCGTCGCGCGTCAGGAACATCTCCACGGCGAGCAGCCCCTGCACGTCCAGCGCCTCCGTCACGGCGCGGGCGAGTTCCTCGGCCTCGCGCAGCACGTTCGGGGCGAAGCGCGCTGGGCAGATCGTCACGTCGAGGATGTGGCGGGTGTGGATGTTCTCGAACACGGGGAACGTTTGCAGTTCACCCCGGCCGTTGCGTGCGCAGACCACCGAAAGCTCCGCGTCAAACTCCACCCAACCCTCCAACACGCCGCGGCGTGCCTGGCCGCCGCTCCACTGCGCCCAGGCGTCGGCCGGGGCGAGGTCGGCGGTGATCTTGAGCTGGCCCTTGCCGTCGTAGCCGCCGCCGGTCGTCTTGAGCACGCAGGGCGTGCCCAGCGCCGCGACGGCGTCGGCGAGTTCGCCGGGACCCGTCACGACGCGAAACGGCGCGTGCGGGAAGCCGTGGCGGTGGAGAAACGTTTTCTCACGCTCCCGGTCCTGGCAGACTTCCAGCGCCGACCAGCGGGGGTGCACCGGGCAGAAACGCTCGACGATCTGCAAGGCGGCCGGGGGAATGTTCTCGAACTCGTACGTCGCCACGTCCAGGCCGCGCGCGAACGCCTCCAGCGCCGCCGGGTCGTCGAAGCGCGCGCCGACCGTCTCCTCGCAGACCGGGGCGGCGGGAGCGTTTGCGCCCGCGGGGTCAAAGGTGCGCAGCCGATAGCCCATGCGGCGGGCGGCGAGGGCGGTCATGCGCGCGAGTTGCCCGCCACCGAGCAGGCCGATCAGGGAACCAGGAGGAATCATGGAAGGATGAGCCGAGTCTGCGGGACATCGCCCGCGGGGCGATAACCTAGAAGGCCGCGGGGCGGAGGAAAAGGGGGGAACGCCGCTTTCTGCTTTTCCCTTCCCCTTCCGCCTTCTACCTTCCTCCTTCACCCCCTCCCCCGTATGCTCGCCGTCCAATTTTACCAGACGAACGCCTACACCGCGTCGCAGGTCGGTCTGCTGCCGATCCTGACCGAGACCGTCCTGACGGCGGCGATGTTCTCGTTCCTGGCGGCGTTCGTCTTCTTCCTGGCGCGGGGCAACGGCATCCACCCCGCGCACCGTGCGGGCAACGGGTTGACGGTCGTCATCTGCCTGGTGGCGGGCGTGGCCTACTGGTACATCCGCTATTACTACCACGACATGATGCACGCCCTGGCGACCACGCCGGACCCAATTGCGCGGCGCAACATCATCCGCGATGATTTCTTTGCCATCGGCGGGTACCGCTACATGGACTGGCTCGTGACCACGCCGCTCTTGCTGCTCAAGAGCGTGCTGCTGCTCAAGGTCAAGCCGCGCGAGATCTTCGGGCTGATCGCGCTGCTGCTCGGCGCGGACGTGTGGATGATCCTCGCCGGCGCCATCGGCGACCAGCAGATCGGTCCGGACGGCGCGGTGCTCGTCGGCCGGCACCTGCTTTGGGGCACGCTGTCCACCCTGGGCTATCTCGTCATCCCCTACGTGCTGTTCGTGCGCTTGGGGCCGCTCTACGGTGGCCGGGCCGACGACGAGAGCGGCCACGCCTTCCGTCTGCTGGCCTGGTCCACGGTCACCACCTGGGGCGTGTACCCGCTGGGCTACCTGGCGACCGCGTGCTTCTCGAAGCTGGACCTGAACTGGATCCATCTCGCGTTCACGGTGGCCGACTTGGTCAACAAGATCGGCGTGGCGGTCGTGGCCTTCCTGGCGGCGTCCGAAGAACTCGCGCGCCGCTCGCCGCCCGAGGCGGTGCAGCCCGCGCGGGTGTCAACCTGAAGGCGGTCGGATTCGGCATGGACAAACGCCGGCACCCGTCCGACAATCCGGCCATGGAAATCGCCACGCAACTCGCCCTGTTTTTGGAGAATACGCCCGGCACGCTCGCGGCCGTCTGCGACGAACTCGCCAAGGCCAGCATCAACATTCTGGCGCTGACGGTTTCCGACACGGTGGATCACTCGGTGGTGCGCATGATCGTCAGCGACACCGACAAGGCGCTGAACATCTTCGAGGAACACGGCACGCTGGTGGTGGAAAACGAAGTGCTGCTCACCGAGATCGACAACAAGCCCGGCAGCCTCTCCAAGATCTCGCACGAACTCGCCGAGGCCGAGATCAACATCGAGTACGCCTACCTGGCCACCGGGCACGAAACTTCCCAGGGTCTCATGGTGCTGCGGCTCAGCGACGCGGAGAAGGGGCTTGCCGTGTTGAAGGGGGCGTGAGGCGCGGCGGTGTCGCTTGCGGCGACGTTGCGTTGCGCGTTGCGGCGTGGCTAGCGCCACGTTGCGATGCAGGCTGCGCCTGCGTTGCGGTGCGCCTCCAGCGCGTTGACAGAGAGGTTCTTCTCCCCCAACGTGCGCGCAGCGCACACCGCAACGTGGCGCTAGCCACATCGCCACCCGCAACGTGCCCGCAGGGCACACCGCAACGTGCGCTCCGCGCACCTCGCCACTATGTCGATCAAAGTCTGGCCCGGAACGCCGTACCCTCTCGGAGCCACGTGGACAGGCCACGGGGTTAACTTCGCGCTGTTCAGCGAGAACGCCTCGGGCGTGGACGTATGCCTGTTCGACGACGCCGACGCGGCCACCGAGAGCCTGCGCGTGCGCATGGGCGAACACACCGACCAGGTGTGGCACGTCTTTTTGCCCGACGTGAAGCCCGGCCAGCACTACGGCTTCCGCGTCTACGGCCTGTACAACCCAGCGAAGGGGCAGCGGTTCAACGCCTCCAAGCTGCTGCTCGACCCTTATTCCAAGGCGATCAGCGGCGACATCCGGTGGGGCACGGAGATGTACGCCTACACGATGGGTGGCGACCCTGCCGAGGAGCCCGCGCGCGACTACCGCGACGACGCCTGGGGGATGCCCAAGAGCATCGTCATCGACCCGGCCTTCGACTGGGATGGCGACGAGTTGCCACGCACGCCGCTGCACCGGTCGGTCATCTACGAGACCCACGTCAAAGGCTTCTCCAAGCTCAACCCCGAGGTGCCCGAGGAGCGGCGCGGCACGTACGCGGGCCTGGGCAGCGAGGCATCGGTGCGCTATCTCCGGGAGTTGGGCGTCACGGCCATCGAACTGCTGCCCGTCCACCAGCACGTCGAGGATCAGCACCTCGTCGAAAAGGGGCTGAAGAACTACTGGGGCTACAACACGATCAGTTACTTCGCGCCGCACCACGCGTACGCGGCCGCCGAGCCGGGCACCGACGCCGTGCGCGAGTTCAAGACGATGGTCAAGAACCTCCATGCCGCCGGCATCGAGGTGATCCTCGACGTGGTCTACAACCACACCGCCGAGGGCAATCACCTCGGGCCGACGCTGAGTTTCAAGGGCATCGACAACCAGAGTTACTACCGGCTGTCGCACAAGGACCCGCGCTTCTACCTGGACTTCACCGGCTGCGGCAACTCGCTCAACGTGCTGCACCCGCAGGTGCTGCGCATGGTGGTCGACTCCCTGCGCTACTGGGTGACGGAGATGCACGTGGACGGCTTCCGCTTCGACCTCGCGGCGACGCTGGTGCGCGGAGAGGTGGGCATCAGCAAGTATTCGGCGTTTCTGGCGATCATCCACCAGGACCCGGTGTTGAGTCAGGTCAAGCTCATCGCCGAGCCGTGGGACATCGGCGAGGGCGGCTACCTCGTCGGAAATTTCCCCGTGTTGTGGGCCGAGTGGAACGGCAAGTACCGCGACACCGTGCGCCGCTACTGGAAGGGCGACGACTGGCAGGTGGCGGAGATGGCGTACCGGCTGAGCGGGAGTTCGGACCTGTACCAGTCCAGCGGCAAGCGGCCATACGCGAGCATCAACTTCGTCACCGCGCACGATGGCTTCACGCTCAACGACCTCGTCTCCTACAACGACAAGCACAACGAATCCAACGGCGAGAACAACCGCGACGGCGACAACCACAACGCGAGCTGGAACTGCGGCGAGGAAGGTCCGACGAACGACCCGAAGATCGTCGCGCTGCGCCAGCGCCAGCGGCGCAATTTCCTGGCCACGCTGCTGCTGAGCCAGGGCGTGCCGATGCTGCTGGGCGGCGACGAGTATGGCCGCACGCAGGATGGTAACAACAACGCCTACTGCCACGACGACCCGGTCTCGTGGCTCGGCTGGCAGCGCGACCGGGCGGCGCGTCAGCTTTTCACGTACACGCAGGGACTCATCCGGCTGCGGCGCGAGCATCCGGTGTTTCGCCGGCCGAAGTTTTTCCAGGGCCGCAAGATCCGCGGCCAGGAGGTCAAGGACATCATGTGGTTCAACAACGGCGGCACGGAGATGACCGACGCGGAGTGGAACTCGCATTTCGTGCGCTGCCTGGGGATGCTGCTCAGCGGCAAGGCCATCGACGTGCGCGACGAACGCGGCGAACCCATCGTCGACGACACGTTCCTGGTGCTGTTCAACGCGCACCAGGACCCGCAGCGCTTCACGCTGCCGGGACGCGTGGACGTGCGCTGGGGGCTGCTGGTCGACACGGCGGAAGACGCAGGGTTCGTCGAACCGGTGCGCACGTACCAGGCTGGGCAGGCGCTCAAGCTGGCGGACCGTTCGCTGTGCTTGCTGCGGCTGGTCGAGGGCGAGGAGAGTTCGGTGACGGCGCGGTAAAAACTCGCCGCGCAGCGGCGTCGTCCAGTAAGGTAGGGATGCCTCTCCGAGGCAGTCCCTAGATTCTTCTGGTTCACCGCGCCATGGAACAAACCGGCCGCAAAATCTTTCTGCACGACGTTCCATCCTGGGTCGACCCGGATGCGAGCGACTACTTCATTACGATTTGCTGCACGCAGCGTGGCACAAACCAACTCTGTCTGCCCAGCATAGGCGATGCGCTGTTAGACTCGGCTCGGTTTTATCACGCTCAACAGAAATGGCTTCATGGTTGTTCCTGCTGATGCCCGATCACATCCACATGATTGCCGGGTTCAGCCGTCAATACCGCATCGAAGAAGTGTTGAGCGCGTGGAAGCGCTACGCCGCCACCAAACACAAAATCATCTGGCAACAGGGGTTCCTCGAGCACCGGCTGCGGCGCAGCGAGAGTGCGGACGAAAAGGCGGACTACATCAGGCAAACCCGGTGCGCGCCGGGTTGGTGCAGGACGCGGTGGAGTGGCCGTTTTTGCTGGAGCTGCGGGAGTGATCGTCGCACCCAACCAGAAAATCTAGGGATTGCCTCGGAGAAGCATCCCTACCTTATGGGACAACGCCGCTGCGCGGCAGAACGTCCAAATACGACGCTATCACACAACAGGATGCACGCCGAAACTTTTCGTCTTTTGCCCTTTGCATTCTGCCCGGCAACTTTGTAGTTACCGCCCATGGACAAAGACATTCCGCCCCCCGGCGCTTTCCCGACCGATGCCGGGGTTCGCTACCGCGTCTGGGCACCGGAAAAACGCTCGGTGGAAGCCCTCATCAACGGCGGCGAGCGGACGGTCGCCTTGCAGCCGGCCGACGGAGGGTTCTTCGAGGGTATCGATGGAGCCGGCCGCGCGGGCGACCTGTACAAACTCCGCCTCGACGGCGACGAGGGGCAGACTTTCCCCGATCCCCTTTCTCGCTACCAACCCGAGGGTGTCCACGGTCCCTCGATGGTCATCCGGCCGGGCACGTATTTCTGGCAGCACGAACCGCCCGTGCGCCCGGCCGCGCTCGACGCGCTCGTGATCTACGAACTCCACGTCGGCACGTTCACGCCGGAGGGCACGTTCCACGCCGCCATCGGCAAGCTCGACGCCCTCAAGGAACTCGGCGTCAACACGATTGAACTCATGCCGCTGGCCGATTTCCCCGGCCGCTGGAACTGGGGCTACGACGGCGTGTTCCTCTACGCCCCGTCGCGCGCGTACGGCCATCCCGACGACCTGCGTGCGTTGATTGACGCCGCCCACGCGCGGGGGCTCTTCGTCGTGCTCGACGCGGTTTACAACCACCTCGGGCCCGACGGCAACTATCTCGGCGCGTACACGAAGAGTTACTTCAACCCCGCGCACAAAACGCCCTGGGGCGACGCGCTGAACTTCGACGGCCCGGGCAACGCCGCGGTGCGGCAGTTCTTCCTCGGCAACATCGTCTACTGGATGGAGGAGTTCCGCTTCGACGGCTTCCGGCTCGACGCGGTGCACGCCATCCTCGACGAGTCCGACACGCACATCCTCGCCGACCTCGCGGCGGCGGTCCACGCGCGGGGCGGCTTCGTGATGGCCGAGGACGAGCGCAACGCCGCCTTCCTCGCCGAAACCCCGGCGGCCGGCGGCAGCGGCCTCGACGCGCTCTGGGCCGACGATTTCCACCACAGCGTGCGCGTCGCGCTCACCGGCGAACAGGAAGCCTACCTCGCCAACTTCACCGGCACGGGCCAGGAACTCGCCGACACGCTCGCCCATGGCTGGCACTTCCGCGGGCAAGCGACGCCGACCTCGCACCAGGGGCGCGGCACAGCCTGCGCGCACCTGCCGCCGCATGCGTTCTGCTACTGCATCTCCAACCACGACCAGGTCGGCAACCGGGCGTTTGGCGAGCGGCTTTCGTTTGCGTCGACGCCGGCGGCCTACCGTGCGGCCAGCGCGCTGCTGTGCCTCGCGCCCTACACGCCGCTGATCTTCCAGGGTCAGGAATGGGCGGCCTCGACGCCGTTTTTGTACTTCACCGACCACAACGAGGAACTGGGCCGGCTCGTGACCGAGGGCCGGCGCAAGGAGTTCGCGGGCTTCGCGGCGTTCGTGGACCCGGAGAAGGTCAAGACGATCCCCGATCCGCAGGCGGAAGCAACTTTTGCGTCCTCGAAGCTGCGCTGGGAGGAAGGGGCGGCGGGCGTCCACGCACAGACCCTCGCGCTGTACCGCGAGGCGTTGCGGCTGCGGCGCGAGGAGAAAGCCATCCTGGCGCGCAGCGACCGCGCGAACTGGCAGGCCGTCGCGCTCGGCGAAAACACCGTCGCCATCGCCTACACCGACACGGCGGCGGGTGAGATGTGCATGGTCGTCGTCAACCTCAAGGGCAACGACACCCATGCCGCCATGATCGACGAGGGGCCGCCGGTGGAGGTGGTTTTCTCCAGCAACGCGGCGCGCTTCGGCGGCGACGGCGCGTGCGCCTACGACCCGGCGGAACGCTCGCTGTTTTTCGAGCAGCCGGAGTTGCTGATCCTGAAATCCAAGGGATTGTCTGCGGCGTAACGGGCGAGACCGCGCCAGCCGCTGACGCGGCGACTCCGAGTTCCGCAACCGCTTTCTGCCATGTCCACCACCGCGCAGCCGCGCATTCCCACCGCCACGTACCGCGTGCAGATGCACAAGGGCTTCACCTTCGCGCAGGCGCGCGACATCGTGCCCTACCTGCACGACCTGGGCATCAGCGACCTCTACACGTCGCCCTTTTTCCAGGCCAGCCCCGGCTCCACGCACGGCTACGACATCGTCGACCACAACCACCTCAACCCCGAGATCGGCACCGAGGCCGACTTCGACGTGATGGTCGCCGCGCTCCAGGAACGCGGCATGGGCCTGCTGGCCGACTTCGTGCCCAACCACATGGGCATCGCCGAGGCCACCAACGGCTGGTGGATGGACGTGCTCGAAAACGGCCCGAGTTCGCTGACCGCCAAGTGCTTCGACATCGACTGGCACCCGCTCAAGCCCGAACTCGAAAATAAGGTCCTGCTGCCCATCCTCGGCGACCAGTACGGCCGCGTCCTCGAAAAGGGTGAACTCAAGCTCTCCTTCGAGGGCGGCAGCTTCTCCCTGAACTACTACGCGACGCGCCTGCCGATCAACCCGCGCACGTACAACCAAATTCTCTCCCTGGCCGCGGCGGAACTCCAACCCGCCGCGGGGCTGCCACCGGCCTCCATCGTCGGCACGATCCAGGGCGGGCTCTACCACGTCTCCGAGTTGCAGAGCATCATGACGCAACTCGAAAAGATGCCGCCGCGCACGTCCACCGACGGGGCGTTGATCGCCGAGCGCGCCCGCGAAAAGGAGGTCGCCAAGGTGCGGCTCGAACAACTCTGCGCCGACCATCCGGAGGTCGCCGCGGCCATCGCGCGTGCGATTGATACGCTTCAGGGCAAGCCCGGCGACGCCGCGTCCTTCAACCGCCTCGACGCGCTCGTCGAGGCGCAGGCCTACCGCCTGAGCTACTGGCGCGTGGCGGCGGAGGAGATCAACTACCGCCGGTTCTTCGACATCAACCAGCTCGCCGCCATCCGCGTCGAGGACAAGGAGGTTTTCAACGCCACGCACCAACTCGTGTGGAAGCTCCTGGAACGCGGCGCGGTCACCGGCCTGCGCATTGACCACCCGGATGGCCTGTACGATCCGCGCGGGTACTTCCAGCAGCTCCAGGAAAACTACGCGCGGCTGACCGGTCGTGAGTTACCCAAGGACGGGAAAGGCCTTTATTTGCTCGGCGAGAAAATCCTCTCCGGCGACGAGGAACTGCGCGAGGACTGGGCCATTCACGGGACGACCGGCTACGACTTCACCACGCACGTCACGCAGCTCCTCGTCGACCCGGCGGCGGAGAAAGCGTTCTCCGAGACGTACCAGCAGTTCATCGCGCGCCACGTCCACTTCCCGACGCTCGTCTACGAGAAAAAGCGCCAGATCATGCGCCTGTCGCTGGCCAACGACGTCAACGTGCTCGGCTCCATCCTCAACGACTTGAGCGAGCGCAACCGGCTCTACCGCGACTTCACGCTCAACGACCTGACCAACACCGTGCGCGAGGTCATCGCGTGCTTCCCGGTCTACCGCACGTACCTCTTCCACGGCCAGCCGGTGGGCGCGGTCGACCGCGCGGTCATCAACCGGGCCGTCACCCTGGCCAAGCGCCGCAACGCCGGCACGGACGCGTCGATCTTCGACTTTTTGCGCGACATCCTGATGTTCAAGTTCCCGCCGAACACCGACGAGGCCGGGGTCGTCGAGCACGAGCACTTCGTGATGAAGTTCCAGCAGGCGACCGGCCCCATCATGGCGAAGGGGCTGGAGGACACGGCGTTCTACATCTTCAACCGGCTTGTGGCGCTCAACGAGGTCGGCGGCGAGCCGCAGCATTTCGGCCGCCCGCCGGAGCACTTCCACCGCACCAACGAGCGCAACGCCCGCCGCTGGCCGCACACGATGCTGGCCAGCTCCACGCACGACACCAAGCGCGCCGAGGACTGCCGCGCGCGGGTCGCCGCGCTCTCGGAGCTGCCCGGCGAGTGGGCGGAAGCCCTGCGGGCGTGGGGCGAAGCCAACCGCCCGCACAAGACCGAAGTGGACGGCGAATTTGCCCCGGGCGCGAACGAGGAATACCTCATCTACCAGATCCTCCTCGGCACGTGGCCGGTGGAGTCCGCGCCGGGCGAAAACGGCGCGGCGGCGGTGCGTTCGGGCTTCGTGGCGCTGACCGACGAGGACCACGCGGCCTACGTCGGCCGCATCCAGGAGTACATGACCAAGGCCATCAAGGAGGCCAAAGTCAACAGTTCGTGGGTCCAACCCAACGCCGAGTGGGACGAGGCGACCCGCAAATTTGTGGCGGCCCTGCTCGCGCGCGGGGAGGCGGCGAATCCGTTCTTGGAGACGTTCGTGCCGTTGGCCGAGCGCGTGGCGCAGCTGGGGATGTTCAACTCGCTCGCGCAGACCGTGCTCAAGCTGACGGTGCCCGGTGTGCCGGACATCTACCAGGGTTGTGAGGTGTGGGACTACAGCCTCGTCGATCCCGACAACCGCCGTCCGGTGGACTACGCGCACCGCCGCGAGACCCTCGCTTCGCTCGACGGGGCGGACGTGCGCGAACTGCTGGCGGCGTGGCCGGACGGCCGGGTGAAGATGTTCGTCGTGCGCACGCTGCTGCGCTACCGGCAGGAGCACGCGGAACTTTTCCAGACCGGCGGCTACCGGGCGCTGAACGTCACGGGTCCGCACGCGGACGAGGCCGTCGCGTTTGTGCGCGAACTGGAAGGGACGCCCTCGCTGTTGGTGGTGGTGCCGCGGCTTTCCTCGCGGGTGGGCCAGCCGCCGGTCGGCACGGCCTGGGGCGACGCGGCGCTCGCGCTGGACGAGGTGGACGGCGGGCAGTGGCGCGACCTGCTCACCGGGCGCGAGGTGCGCGTGGGCGCGGACGGGGCGCTGCCCTTGGCGGAAGTTCTCGCCACGTTCCCCTGCGCGGTTTTGACGCGCGGCTGAGTCTGGGCAATGAATGCAGGCACATGCCGCCGAACAGTTCTTCGCCCGCCGCCGAGCGCGTCAACGTGCTCGGCGTGGGCCTGAGCGTCATCGACCAGACGCGCGCGCGTGAAATCCTCTTCGACGCCGCCCGGCGCGGCCGGCGCGGGTACGTCACGGTGACCGGCGTGCACGGCGTCACGGAAAGCCAGTCCGATGAGGCGTTGCGCGCGATCCACAACCGCGCGCTGCTCTGCACGCCCG
>CAXTMD010000066.1:0-14593 GCA_964245035.1 uncultured Chthoniobacterales bacterium | reverse complement strand
ACCTATCGGTTTGCCCGCCCTGTCACCCCGGCGCAACAGGCCACCCCGCCCGATCCGCTTGGCCGACCGGCTCGGGCTGACCGGCTACCGTTCCACGCTGCTGCCGGCCGCCCGGCGGCTGGGGCTGACAAGCATCACCCACCTGGAGGCCCTCGCCACCGCGCGAGGTCACACCTTATCGGACGACGACGCGGGTCCGAACCTGTTCTCGCCGGAGGCGTGGCGGGAGGAGTTCGGCGATATGCAACTGGCCCTTGCCCTCCTCTCGCCCGGATTGGAGTACCACGAGCGGGCCATCTGCCGGGGTGCCCTCGTGCTCTCGCGCCTCTTACCCGCCACCGAAGCGTACCGGATCAGCCGCGAGGCGGGACGGGAACGCTCCTATCAGGTGGTCCGTCATGTCGCCGTGCTCGGACACGAGTGCCAAGCGCAGAAAACGCCCTGGCACCGCCTGCTGTCGGTCCTTCCGCCGGAGTCGCCTTATCATCCCGCCTTAATAGCGAACATCATGCCCGACGCCGCAATCCGTGAGGTGCTTACATGGTCCTGCCTTCCGGTCACGTCCGGCTCCTGAACGTCTGGAGGCGGACGATTGACCCATCGGGCGAGGTGGGATCAGGTCTACCGCACCGGTTATTTGCTGATGATCTGGCCCGTGGCGAAATTGTAGAAGAACCGGGTGCCGCCCGTGTTGTAGCGGCCGGCGTTCTTCGGGTCCGGGTAGTAGTAGAGCACCGCTTGCAGGCTGAAGTCGTACAGGTAGGGAAAGCCGAAGGTGGGGGACGTGTAGAACCAGCCGCCGCTGGCAAAGTCGTAGAGGTACACGCCCGCCTGGCCGTCCCGGGCGTCGAGGGCGTACTCGTAGCCCAGGTCGAAGTGGTACAGAAAGCCTGCCTGCGGCAGGTAGACGTAGTAGCCAAAGACGTTGCCGTTGGCCGGGAAGGCGAGATAGTACACGCCATCGCTCAAGGCCATCTCGCCGGCAAAGAAGGCTGGGTGGGCAGCCAGCACCCAGTCCGCCTTGGTGTTGTCGTAGCGCACCTGGTTGTTGGCGTCGTAGTAGGTCATGCCTCTGGAAGACACCGTGTGACCGAGCCTCACCGTCTGCGTGGACACACTGCCCCCGAAGGTTGTGAAAGTCACCGTCACCACCGGGGCCGCACTATTCGCGCTGTACGCCGGGGCGAGGTCCAGTGGTAGCGCGTATGCGCCGTTGACCGTCACCGCGTAGAAACTGCTCATGTTGGAGGTGACCAACACATAGCTCACGCCCTCGCCGCTTTGGTAGAAACCTGTACCCGCGTCGTCATTGTAAACCACGCCAGTCAGCAAAGGCGGGGTGTTGTTGTCGCCGAAATCCTCGACGTTCCAGCCACCCGCCGACTGGAAGCCCTCGCCAACTTCCACCCGTCCGAGGATGCTGCCCGTCTCAAGAACGTTATCGCTGTGGTCGGGATCGGCCAACTCGTAGCCACCGTTGGTAGTCTCCGGGCGTGTCGCCACCGTGTAGCCCTGACTGCCATTGCAGTTCTCACCCCCGTACCCCATGTAGCCAAACTGCTGGACGCGAGCTTTGGGCGTCGTGCCGTCCGGGCTGTTGTGCGCGTCCGTACCCAGCCGGATGTTGTCGGCCAGGTGTGCCTTCGAGGCGGCGTTCAGATAGACGTTGAAAGCCAGGGGCGGGCGAACGGGGTAGCTGGCGAACAGCGACGTGATCTGACCGTAGTTGTACCCGCTGTTGCCGTTGGGGAAAGCCGCCTGGAGGGCGGCCACGAGCCGCTGCCCCTCGGCCGCAGGGTTCGCCCGGGCGCGGTTGATGCACTCCAGCATCTCGACCTCATCCCCGCTGGGTGAGCCGAAGAGGTACTGGGTCAGACCGGCGGGTGCACTGGGCGCAGACTGCTGCGCGTAGCAGTGCGACAAAGGCAGGCAACAGCCGACCGAGACGACCAGCAGGCAAGCAGGAAGGAAGAAGCGGTGGTGCATGACGGTGTCTGGTGAAGAGAAGGGAGGGTTCAGCGGGTTTGTTCGGCGGCCAGAGTGAAGTCGCCGTTGAAGCTGGCCACAACGCCTTGCAGGTGGCCGCCGAACAGCAGGAAGGGCTTGTTGGCCAGCGTCCACGAGCCGCTGACCATGACGCCCGCCGGGTTGCCGGAGATGCTCGCCTTGCCCGCGCTGTGGGTGCAACTGACCGTCAGGTTACCCAGCGGCACATCCTGGTCCGCGTTCCCGGCGGCGGCAAAGGCAGCCGGGGCATCCGCAAGGTTCAGCGGCAGTTTAGAGGCAAGTCGGGCTGAGTAAGTGAACAAGTAGGCAGGCTGCTGAGGCAGGTGCACTTCAAAGGTCGCCACTTGCCCGCCAGCACCCGGGCCGTCTGTGAAGCGCACCTCGCAGGCCAAGCTGCCGCCGTCTGGGTGGGTGATGCGGCCCTTGTAGACCATCCCCAGCCGGGTGGCGGCGGCCAGGTCCTTGGCGAAGCGATCTTCGACGCTGGCCTGCTGCTGCCTGGCATCGGCGATGGCCTTGCGCTCGGCGGCCAGGAACGCCTCGGCTTCCGGGCTGCCCTTGACCATCGTGGGTCCGTTGTGAATGAACTTTGCGCGCCGCTCGCCGAGCGGTGGCAGTGCCAGGTCGATGTTGGTGAACTGCCAGTGGTCCACCTGCCACTCGGCGGCCACCTTGCCGTAGAGAGCAGGAAGGGGTTGGTCCTTGGGCTGGGTGACGACGAGCAGTTGCGGCACGGGGCCGGCGGGCACCTGCACGTCATAGCTGCCGTAGGTGTGGGCGTAGGCCGACCGCACGTAGGCGTTGCGCCAGGTGACTTGCTCGTTGAGGCTACTGACCAGCGCGTTGATGGCGTCGGCGTCCGCCTGTGAGGGCAGGGCGAGCAGGTCCTCGGTGGGCACGAGCGTCAGCTTGACACGGAGCAGCCACGCGTTGTCGGCGGGGGCGGTGTCGGGCATGGGCACCGGCGGGTCGCTCTTGACCTCGGCCACCCGCAGACCGGCCGGGAACAAGCCTTGGAAGAACGCCTGGAAGTCGGCGGCGGTGGGCTGGCGCACTGCGGTGCCGCCAGCAGCCGATGCCACGGGCGTCGGCTGCGCTGCGCTCGGCATCGGGGTCGCCGCAGGCTGACCGGCAGTGACAGGCGGGGCGGGTTTGCAGCCGGCGACGGCGAACAGGACGACGGCGGGCCACAGCGTCAGGCGGGTGAGGAGCGGGTTCAGGATCATAGAGGCAGAATGTCCTAGGATTGGGACACACTTAGCGGGCTGACCCGGCCAGGGTCAAGTCCCAAAAATGGCACATCGTTCCCCCGCCGAGTTCCCGTTGCGCAACGTGCTGGCCGGCCGCCTGCGCCAGGCCCGCGAGAAGCGGGGCTGGTCGCAGTCTGATCTGGCGCGCGAGTTGCAGCTTCTCGGTTGGGACGCGGGGCGGACCCTCGTGACCAAGATCGAGTTGCGGGAGCGGTGCGTGAGCGACTACGAGTTGATCGTGCTAGCGCGAGTGCTCGCCGTGCGCTTGGACGACCTGACGCGTGGCACCTACGAGGAGGCTTTGAAGATGGCGCAGACCGTCGAGTAGCAAGCTGCCCCCACAAGGCAACGCCTGGCGGGGCACACGCCGATCCAAGCGTGGCGCGGAGGAAAACCGTGGAGAACATCCTGTGCTGTTTTCAGCACAGGAAAGCGTCTTGCCTGCATCAGTATCAAGTGCTGAGTCGAGTACACGGCACGAATGCCTTCCTCCAGGATTCTTCCCCGCAACATCGCCGGCCCGCAGGTGCGTCGGCTGCGTGCCCAGCAGGGGATCACCCAGCAGGCATTCGCGGAGAAATGTCAGCGCATGGGCTGGGACCTCTCACGCGACACGCTCGCCAAGGTGGAAAGCCAGATGCGCTGGCTCTCGGACTTCGAGTTGGTGTTCCTGGCGGAGGCCCTCGCCGTGCCGCTCGACCTGCTCCTGCCCGACCGTGGTGCGGTCACACAGCAAACCGTCCGCGAGTTCGTTGGCCGACTCAGCGCGGGCAGGGATCAACGACTTGGATAAGCACTTTCGGCTGACCATGCTCCCCCGATTTGCGATGCAACGGTGCACGGCTGATCCCAGCGTCAGACCGAGCACCTCACGTCCAAGGTCCCCGGATGCGTGGGTCGCAACCAGCAAGGGCGGCCGTTGCGTTACCAGCGTCAGACAACCTAAGGGCTTGTGTTGACGGCGAACCATTGACGTTTAGCTTGCCAGAATGCCCTTTCTGCCCGTGCTGCCGAACGCTTTTTGCCGACCAACCACTCTCGGCCGCCGGGCCTGAGATGGCCCGCCAATCGTCCCCGCAGGCTTCGTTGTCGGGATCAACATCGTCAGGCGCGATCTGCCCTCGCCACGCGAATTGGTACGGATTGAGCTTGCTTCAGAACAAACCATCGTTCAAAAACCGCGTGTTCGCATGAGCAACGGACCGACTATTGCGCTGCCGGCAAGTCAGTTGCCTTTCTTTTTCACCGACCTTCGCCTCATAGCGGACCCAGCGAACCGCGAGATGGTGCAAAAAGCCCTGGATGCGTTGGGAACGTACACAGGAGCCGGTTCCGACATCCGACAGGGTAAGATGGAGGCGGACTTGGCGAGCAGCGTCTCCAGCGATCAGTGGACGGCACGACGTGTCTTCCAGATGCTCGCGGTTCTGAGCAGCAGCTTGGCTGTCGGGACGGAGGAGATGCCTCCTGACCAAGCCGTGACCCAGATCATCGCACTTCTGCAAAGCACCGCTGGTGACAACAAGGAGCTTCAACTCTCGGCCGAGGTGCTTGGCCGCTTGGAGACGCTTTTGGTCACGGTGGCGGAAAGGAGCGGAAGAGTGAAGCAGGAGGCGGACGATCAGAGTGTTGCCAGGGGCGTTCTGCCGATGTTCGAGGATTTGAAGGCGACCTTGGAACTGCGCTCGCTTCAGTGGCCGCTGGTGTCCGACTCGGACAACATCGGACAGCTTTCCAGGCTTACGCCCATCGCCTCGCTCAGCCTGCAACTCGATACGGGCAATCCATCCACGATCTACTTCCAAGCGACGGAGGCGGACTTGGCTTCGATGCTCGACAAACTTCAACGGCTCCAGGTCACTCTCCTGAAGCTGAAACAAATCGCTGCCGCCGTCCCCCCTCCGGCCGATGTCTAAAACATTGTCAGAACAACCGCGTTACCTACCCGATCAGGCAGGTCACCAAGCGGAAACATCCGCTGATATACACCATTCTGGTGTATATTGGTCACGTATGTACGAGCATGCTTTTGCCCGTTCCCATGATAAGAGCGGCAAGCCCGCCCCTGCTACTGGTCCGGGCAACTCCAAGCCAATCGTTGTCTGGGGCACAACCATGTTGCCTGTGCAGGAGCTTAGCCGGACCGGTCTGAGCACTGAACAGGCCATTCATGGCATCGTGAGCGAGCCAACGTGCAAAGTGCTGTTTACACAAGATTTACACTGGCAAGTCCGGGACAATGTACCCGCGACGGTGGTCTTGCATGACAAAGGTCTCTACGCCGGCTCTCACGGCGATTGCTGGTACGAAGACTGCATGCGAATGCTGGCGATGCATCCGCAGGGCCAGCAACCTGTTACCTACGGCGATGACTCTTTTCTTGTGCAACGTCGTGGCCTCCCAGCGTCAGAGTCGGACGAAATTGCAGGGCGCAAGGGTATCTTGCACCACTCCAACCTGCCCGCACACGAACCTCGGCTGTCGTTTTCCGCCCATCAGTTCATGCGGGTGCTGCGACTTTTCCGCAGACAGCAACCGGCCCTCGATCTATTTGGTCAGCCTGCGCCGGCAGCTAGCCCCACGACGGCTCCCGCTCAGCCGGAGCCGACCGTCGCGGACCAACTCGCCGTTCTGCTTGCTAAGCTGCAAGATTCTTCCAAGAAGAAGCAAGAGTTTGACGAGAAGGTCGTTGCTGACATCGACGCACTGCTGGACGATCAACCGGCCGCCCGTACGGCTTTGCTAAACGTTGCGCGCGGCGAACCCGCTCCCGGCAACAAGCTGGCGTGGGCACCCCGCGTGCGCTGGTTCGCTCTCGAACAGTTGCGGCACTGGCCGCTTCCAGAAACGGACGCCATGGAGTTTCTTCCGGCCCCGGGCTACCTGGAAACTCTGATCGAAGCGGTGGAACTCTGGGACGAAGACGAGGCTTTGTACGGAGCCGTCGTCAACGCACGCTTGGTCAAAGTAAACATCGCCCAGCGTGCGAATCTGCGAGAGGCGTTGATCGAACGCTTGTCTGGCAAGATCGACTCCCTCGAACGGACAATGAGCGTTTTCGAGGCTCAACTCCTCGGACAAGTGCTCTGTACCTTCGGCAGCTTCGCAAACTCAGAGGACCTGGAGTTGCTTGGACGATTTGCTCTGGCAGACAGTGCCTTCGCGGTGCGTACTCATGCCTTGGAGGCTCTGCGCCGAGTTGCTTGCCGTGAACCAGACGCGTCAGCTACGGACGCGTTTTTCGATGCCCACAAAGGCCGTTTCGTGGACCTGTGCAACTCGTGCTTGCAACTTCGACGTTCATCGGAACCTGCCGGCACACTGCTTTGGTCGGCGGTCGGCGTGTTGCTGGGCCGTTTCGGTAGCGAAGCGATGATCGTAGCTGACCTCGCCCAAGCGCACGCAAAACTGCGCCGTGATATTTCGCTGGAGATCGACCGCGCGGCAGAATACCTAGAAAGAATCGGTCAAGCGAAACGATTGGAGGCACAAACCGCAGTGAGGCACCGACTAGCCGATAGCGTGGGTAGGTCTGCCCTGGTTCCCTAACCTGGCTATGGCGTTGGACCCGTGGCGGCTTGGAGCCGAATGGTCGCATTTGCGTGAGGGGCAAGCATTATTTGATACCCGGTTCACGGAGGAAAGGTTCCGCACGTACCACGCGATGCTTGTGCGTGCGGGACCAACCAGTGCGGCCGAGGTGATGGATGGGTTCCGGGTGCGCGTGACCCACATGGGACCGCCCTTGTCCTTCGAGGAAGGAGACTCCCGCGCTACTTGGCAACTGTCGAACACCGTGTACCTGGGATCATTCTCCGGGCCAACCTTCGATGACGAACGCTACCTGCGCTTGAGCGAAGAAATGCGTCGGGTAGAAAATCGGGCGGCTTCCACCTCCAGAGAAGCCTACTCCCTGGCAAACATGGGAGACGACGATGATCCGAACAATCCGGGTGAAACCGTGGAGGTTCCGCATCGGTCGTGCGCTTCACTGGTGGAGGGTTGCTACAACAAAGCCGGCGTCAACCTTGTGGACAAACCAAGTTTGCCGCGCTACTCCGTCGCAGAAATTCATGAGGTGTTCTCTCCGCATGACGCCCAGGGTGCGCCGATACTAGACGAGAAAAAATTGCGCTGGATGCTACAAAGGCGCGGGTTGGCGAAGGATCGTGAGCCATGGCCGCTGCTGCTGCCTGCCTACCAGATGTGCGCCTTCCAAAAGGATGACGCAACACGACCGCACCAGGCCGAAAAGACCGACCATCCTTTCCGTACGTCCCCACCGCCTGCCAACGCCGGGACAGGCGCACCCGCACCTCCTACCGCTCCTTCGCCGCCGCCTGCCACGGGGACGTGAGCGAAACGAGCATCAGACTCGACCAGCCAAGCGTGACCGCTCTGGCTACGTTGCCGCCTACACGAACGCATTTCTAGGGGGAGCGAGCAAGCTCGCACATAGATTATCGGCTGGCCCCTTATTTGCTTGCCTACGGTAGGGTCAGAAGTTAAAAGCGGCGCGGCATGCTGTTTTGCGCCTCCACCCAGCCAAGATGAGCCGCTGATAAAGCGGAGCTTACCAGCGGCCTATGCCGAACCCAGACACACAGATCACCCTGGAGCTTAGGGGAACTCCGCAGGAGGGTGGACACCTGCGTCTGAACGATTTCCTGGGGCAGCTTCACGCCCTGCGGGAATCTCTGGTGAACGTCAACCGCATCCTGGTTCACCTCAGCGAAGCCCGCATCTACTACCGAGTGGTGGATTTGAGTCGTGGCAATGGTGCGAGGGTGGTCATCGAACCGGCAACCAAGGAGGAGGGGCCGGAGAGTTCGCGTGACATCCAAGCGTTGCACGACCGGTTCTTCCAAGAACTGACAGCTATCCGGGAAGACCTCCCCCTGTCCGAGGAGGTGGATAACAAAGCCTTGGAAAGCTTCCAGAGACTTGCGGTCAAAGCCGAACAAGCTGGAAGCGCGGTCATCCATAACACTACTGCCAAGGTTGTTCTCGACCAGGAGTTCACGACTCGCGTCAGGACGTTGCTGGACCGAGAGTATTACTCCGTGGGTTCGCTGACGGGAGATTTGGCAACGATCAACCTCCACGGGAAAGCGAGGAACTTCTGGATATATCCCAGGATCGGTCCGGCAAAGGTTCTTTGCAGGTTTGATCCGTCCCTCAAAGAGAAGGCTAAACAGTGCATCGAAAAGGTTGTGACCGTGCGCGGCAGGAAGTGGTATCGACCAAACGCGAACTTCCCCTACCGCATAGATGCCGTCGAGTTGAACGAGGCGCAGGACGCGCTGAGCAGCAAGCACTTGCTGGAACTGCGTGGCATCGCTCCCGAGGCGACGACGGGAACAGATTCGGTGGAATTTATCCGAGGCATCCG
Source organism: uncultured Chthoniobacterales bacterium (assembly GCA_964245035.1). Taxonomy (GTDB): domain Bacteria; phylum Verrucomicrobiota; class Verrucomicrobiia; order Chthoniobacterales; family SZAS-18; genus CAHJWO01. The sequence continues at coordinate 5,944 of CAXTMD010000066.1, read as the reverse complement.
TGATGAGTGGGATTAAGAAGCGTTATTACTGGGACGCGTGCGTCTACATTGCGTGGCTCAACCAAGAGTCCTCCAAAGCCCCTTGGCTGCCCGCCATCAACGAGATCGTCGCGGCCAACAAACGGCGCGACAACCTCATCATTACGTCTGTTCTCACTCTGATGGAAGTCCTAGAATCTAGGCTGACGCCCGAGCAGGAGAAAGACTTCCAGAACTGCTTTCACTTTGGCACCCACGAACGCTACGACGTAGACATACCGGTGGTGATGAGGGCGCGTAGATACCGGGATCATTACTTGGCGAACAAGGTCGATGGAAAGGTGCTCACCACACCGGATGCCATCCACCTTGCGACCGGGTTCATCCACAACGTCGATGAGTTCCACACCTTTGACGATGGCAAATCAGGCAAGGGATGTTCTTTGCTGGCCCTAGACGGGAATGTAGCTGGCGACGCTCTCAAAGTCTGCCGTCCTGAAATGGACCTCGCAACGCCGCTAGAACTCGTCTTCTGACGGTTCCGACAGCCGCTTACCCGCGTCCGCCTCAACGACTTCGAGTTGATTTCCGAACTGCGCCTCGACCCGGACCCGATGACCGTGTGCCACCAGCGCGGCCAACAAGCGGCTAATATCCTGCGTGAAGCTCTGCGCACTGTGACGACGCCGCAGGTCGTGGTGCTGACCCACGTCCCACCGTTTTTGGAGGCCGCGACCTACCGGGGCAAGCCTTCGGGTGCAGATTACGCGCCGTTCTTCGTCTGCCGCGCGACTGGCGAGGTGCTGCGCGAGGAGGCGCAGGCACACCCGGAGCGCGAGTTCTTGGTGCTTTGCGGCCACACACACGAAGCCGCTGAGACGCTCGTACGTCCGAATCTGCGAGTGCTGACGGGCGGAGCGGAATACCGCCGGCCGGCCATTCAACGAGTGTTAGAGCTTTGAACCTACCTGAGTGTCTGCACCTTGAGCTTTAGTAGGATTAAACCTGACTTGGCTCTACTTCCAAATACGGCAGAACCAGAGTGGCGAGCTTAGCGATGTTGCGTGCGTCGTCGGCTCCTCGGTGGTGAGTGCCTTCCAGCGTCAAGCCGGCGATCTCCAACGCTTGCACCATGCCGCAGCTTTTGACCAGGAAGAGCCGCGAAAAATCTTTCTTCAGGTTGACGTGTCCGCGCTCAAAGTCCAACGGCAGTGGCAGACCGTGCCGGCAGCAGTCGCTCCGAAGCTGGTTGAGATCGTAGCCGCCCCAGGAGCAGAGCCGGAACGGCTCCGAGCCAATCCAGGCTTGCAGCCGTTCTAGCACAGCGGGGAACCGGTCGGCCGCGTCTACGTTCTCCTGTCGGATGGAGGTCAGCCGACAGCAGAACTCGCTCAAGGCGGGGCGGACGACCGGACGCACGAACGCGCCGAACTCTCCGTCTACCGGCCCGGCGGGGCCGGCCAGCGCGACCGCGCCAACCTCGATGATCTCCATGTCGGGTGATCGTACGTTCTCCCAACAAGTTGCTTCCAAGTCGATCACGATATAACGCATGTCACTCAGATGCAGCATTATGGCTTTTACGTCCCTTCCTGGCTAGCCGGAGGGATGCCTCTCCGTGGCGTGTTGCGTCATGCACGTTGAAATACTTGCGCGCGGGCACGCCTTTGGCTACGTATAACACCCGGACAGCCCGGTGTTATACTCACAACTAAGCCCGGTTTGTCCGTTCGTTCCATGCCCGCCACCGCCCCAGATTCCTCCTCTGACCTGGGCCACGAAGTCCCCAGCTTGACCCGGGCCAGGATCATCGACGCCGCCGAAAATTTGGTGGAGACCGCCGGGGTGGAAGGGCAAATTCCGGTGCCGTTGGAGATCATTGCCGACACGCTCGGCTACCACTTGCGGTCGTTTGGCGGGAACCCGGAGGCCGACAGGATCGCCGGGGCTATCGACTACGACGAAAAGGTCATTTACCTCAACGTCAACGATCCTTTAGAACGCCGTCGCTTCACCCTGGCTCACGAGTACGGGCATGCCGTTCTCCACCCTGGTTCTGGCAACCGGGTAGACTTGAGGACCAACACCGAGGGCCGGCCCGGTGACCGGAGAGAAATTCAGGCCAACAAGTTCGCAGCAGAACTTCTAATGCCCGAGGAAGCGTTCCGAGGCGTTTACACACGATGCAGCGGTGTGATCGTGCTCATCGCCAAACACTTCGTGGTTTCGTCGGCTGCCGCCAATAACCGCGCGAGTTACCTGGGCCTTTACCGCTAGGGTCTAGAAACCCCAGCATGGAGGGTCAGCCAGCAGACGAACCGGCCGAGTCGGACCTAGAGGCAACCGCCTTGCCGGCTTCCGCCGCCGAGAAGACGCCAGGATTCAGCGTGGTCAAGCAGTCGGCGACCAAGCCACCCATCGAACCGCCGGTCGATCCGCAACGGCCTTTGGTCGAAACCGCCGCGTTCAAGTCCGACGCCCAGCAGTCGATCCTCCTGCGCTACTTTCTTTCGATAGGCATTTTTGTACTTCTCTGCCGGGAGAACGCCGCCGTCTTGGATGTCTTTGACCAGCAGGGGCGTGGCGTCTACCACTTGGACAGTTGGTTGATTGGACTGCTCATCACCGTCGTCTTCGTCCAGACGGCTTACATCCTGCGAGTAATTGTGGTGCATCTCTTCCCGTTAGGCGACAAGGGTAACCCGCCTCCGGTGCCGGGTGCCACTTCCAAGTAACCTTGGCCGGAGCGACGGGCCGGGCGGGCAATGCCGCCGGGATGACCTCGCGGGCACCTCGCTTCAGCCTCCGCCGAGAAGATTTGGCAGGTACGGCCAGACTAATTCCACGAGCGGCTTGTACTTCAACGCCTTGCCGACAATGCCGTCCAAGCGCGCAAGGAAAGCTTTGGTCCTCACCACGACGGGTTCCTTCTGAACTTCCATGTCCCCGCCGGCCTCGGCGTACAGGCGCATGATCTCTCCCAACCCGGTAGCCAGAGCCTCCCGGAGAGCGGCGGCACCCCGGATGCGGTAAGCGGCGATGGCGCGGCGCATGGCCTCCAAGAGGTCGAGGAGCGGATCGCGCAACTCACCGGGCAAACCCGAGGCAGCTACCCCGTCAAACAGGTCGCCGACCTCTGCCTGAATCCATTGAATGTCTTCTTCCGAAACCGCTTCTTCCGGGTCAGTCAGGGCGAGGATTTCCCCGCAGAACACGAGGTCTTTGAGCAGATCAGCCGTCAGGCGGCGTTGCACCACTTGGCAGCTTGCATCCAGGTTACTTGCTGCCAGCACCTCTCTGATCGTCGGAGTGTTCTCCAGATAAACTTGGCTGTTCAAGCTTGGCTGCTGGCGAACGCGCGCTTCCACCTTATCCACCAACTCCTGCATAGCGAGCAACGCCCGGTAAAGGCTTGGCAGGTCCGTCTCCGGCAGACCGAACGCCGCGCACCACATATGCCTGATCGTGTGACCGCCGTCAGGAACGGCCCTCGCGCGTCGAAGGATGTTCAACAACCGGGCGGCAGGGTTTGTCGTCGGGTTCATCGGCGAAAGGAAATCGACCGGTGCGGCGAGACACTACTACCGTGATCACTGGCGGCGGAAAGCATCGAATCGTCCGACCGTTGGCTCACAACCCAGCCCGGATCAGACCGACCATCACGCCCTGCACCTTCAACTCGGCTTTGGGCTTCAGGTCCTTGAACTTCGGGTTCTCCGCCCGCAGAAAAGTCTTCCCGTTCTTCTCCACAAGGGTCTTTAAGGTGGACTGGCCGTCAAGGAGGGCCGCCACCACATCGCCGGGGCGCGGCTCGCGCGCGGCGTCCAACACGATGTAGTCTCCGTCCAAGATTCCCCGCCCGATCATGGAAGTTCCCCGCGCGCGCAAGGCGAAGGGCTTTGAACTTTCAGTCAGCCCCATGCTCTTCGCGTTCACCCGCAGGGGGATGCCTTCCTGCGCGTCGGCGTCCACCGGCATCCCGGCCACGATGTCGCCGCTCAACTGCACGTCGATGAAGAGCGAGCGTCGGTCCGGCGACGATGGGGACGCCGGCGCGGGCAAAACCGGCAAGATGCCCCGCGCTTTACCGGGCTTGATCTGGATGGCCCCCTTCTTTTCGAGCGCACGAACGAACTGCACGGCACTGGTGTTGCTCGGAAATCCCAGGGCACTCTGAATTTCGCGCACGGTCGGCGGGATGTCGCCCGCCTGATGCCGTTCCACGATGTAGTCCAGCACCCTTTTTTGGCGTGAGGTCAACGCTTGATTTCTTGGTGAGGCCATGTTCAAATGTACAATACCGAGAGTAAAACGAGTCTGCAATCCCGATTTTTTTGGTTCAGGAATGAACTTGCAGGCGCATGACGAGAGGGGAAACCCGCGTGGGTAAATTGCTCGTGGAGGACGCGCTCTGGAGCCAGGTGGCGGCCCTGCTGCCGCCGGCGAAGCCCCGCCGTTTCCGCAACGCCAGGCGCAAACCCCTGACCGACAGAGCCGCTCTGACCGGCATCCTCTTCATCCTCAAAACGGACCTGCCATGGAGTGAGTTGCCCTGCGAGATGAACTGCGGCAGCGGCACGGCGTGTTGGATGCGCCTCCAAGAATGGCACCGGCTCGGTCTCTGGACGGTCTTGCAACCTGTCCTTCAGGCCGGGCTACCGTACGCAAGGAAGGTGAATTGGAGCCGCGCCCTGACGGAAGCCGCCGCCCACCACCCGATCCCGCGCGGAGAGGACACAGCGGACAAAGCGTTGCTCGCCGCGCGCGCCAGCGCGGTGAAAAGATTTTCCCGGACTAGCAACCCAAAGCGGCGCGGTTGTGTTTAACGGCCTTGAACACCGCTCGAAACGGAGCAGAGTGAGTTTCGCTTAGGAGTGTTTCTTGAACACAACAAAATCAAGTTTTCCCATAGAGGGGTGGCTTAGACATTGCGAGGAGATCGCTGATGGCTTCCCCAAGCGCACCGCTATACAAGCCGTAGCGGACCAGCATTTTAACATGGGCGGATTCTCCTTTGTGGAAGTGCGCGCCCGCTACTATCGCTGGCGCAACTCGGGTGGCAACCCGACGATGTTGCTGCGAGAAAACAGGTCAGCCAAGAACCTGCATGGATTGACGCTGGAGAGGATCATGGAATGGCTGGTGGGCCAAAGCATCACTTTGACTGAATGGGCACGCCGCCGCGCCTTCGACCGGGGAGACATAGGCCGCGCTTTCAACCGCTGGCGTCCTGGTCCGACTAGCCAAGCAATTCTTGATACCCTTGCCTGCGACATGAACGGAGGGCCGGGCGGCGGCTTGGCCGAGCGGGAAGAACGTGCCCGATTAGTTGTCGAGCCGCTACCATCACCCAAGCTGGTGAAGGAGCGAAAGATCAAACAATACGAACGGCTCAGCACCACCCAACGTGCCGAAATTCAAGCTGCGCCAGCTTCTTTCTCCAACCAAGAACTCGCCGTCCGTTACGGCGTTTCGGACGTGAGCATCCGCAAATGGCGCAAGCGGGATTTTACAGCGAACCGCAACTCAACATGGAAGCCCGGCCAAAAATGGCGTCCAGGTATGCGTAAGTTCACTGATGCTGACGTGACATTGGTAGTCGAAGCACGACGGAAAAGGCGATGGAGTTACCGCAGGATCGCGGAAAAACTACGGGAGAAGTTTTCTACACCCATGAGCGTGGCCCGCATCCAATATGTGCTCACCGCGCACAGGTTGGGTGGAGCAAAACTAAAGATGGCGAGCCGTAAGACACACGGCACGCCTATGGTGGACAAAAAGACACGCGGAAATTGTTTGGTGTAATCCCCGGTTCATTTTCTTTGCTTTCCGAGTGCCTCGCCTCGGTGCGGCATTCCCAAACGGAAAATTTATCCTTTACGCCACGGCAAGAGCATGGCTGAAATCACAATGGTGGTGGTTGGTGAGTGAGAATGGTGTGAGTGGAACAGGGCACCTGTTCTCC
>CAXTMD010000065.1:0-14621 GCA_964245035.1 uncultured Chthoniobacterales bacterium | reverse complement strand
AGCCGACGAGTGGGGGAGGGGGGCTCTTGGGCGGCTTGACCTTGGTGAACGGGTTCGGCACGTCCCAATGCTCGTAGGCGAAAGCAAGCGCCGCGCGGGCCTGCACCTGGCTGCTGGCCGCCGTGCGACCATTCGTGGCCACCATCTCGCGGTAGAACCGCGTCGCCAACTCAGCGGTGAACCCCATTGGGTCGAGCTTGCGCATGCCCGCCCAGGCAAAGAGCCGCCGCCAGGCGCGTTGGTAGGCCAGGAGCGTGTTTTCACTCAGCAGCCGTTCGGAACGCGCTGCACGCACCAACTCGTCGAAGTTGGCGGTGCGTGGCTGTACGCCGGAGGCAGAAACCGAATTTTCCATGGATTGAAGCTGCAAGTGGCCCTTGCCATCTAGTCAACTAGTTGGTAGATTGCTGGCGTGAAAACCGTGGGTCTTTTCGAAGCCAAGACCAAACTCTCCGAGTTGTGCCAGGAAGTGGCGGCCACCGGCGAGCCTTGCACGATCACGCGCCGGGGCGAGCCGCTCGTGCGCCTGGAGGCCGTGCACGATCCGCGTGCCACGCGCGAGAGCGTGTGGACCAAACGCGAGCGCCACCTGCGCAAGCACGGTACGCTCGCGCCGGAAGAGGATGACTTCGAGTTGCCCGCGCCGGTTCCCACGTCTTGGCGAGATCCGCTGGCTGCTTCCTAGATGAGCTTTGCCTATCTGCTGGACACGTCGGTCCTGAGCCAGCCGCTCAAGGATCGGCCACTGCGGGCGGTGCAGCGGCGCTGGACACCGGAGCGCAGCGCGCAGCTTTGCACGTCGGCGGTCTGCCAGGCGGAACTGCTGCGCGGCCTGGAGGCGCGCCAGAGTGAGAAGCTTTGGCGGCGCTACCGCGACTACCTGGCGGGAGAGGTGGCCGTCGTCCCCTTTGACGAGGTGGCGGCGGGTGTCTACGCCCGGCTGTGTGCCCGGCTGCAAGCGGCGGGTACGCGCCGCGACATGGCCGATCTGCTGATCGCTGCTGCGGCTATCGCAGCGGACCTCCCGCTGGCCACGCTCAACGTGCGCCATTTCGACGACCTGGAAGGCCTGCGCGTCGAGGATTGGACGGATTGATCGCAGATTTCGCAGCCCCACACGAGCGGTGCAGCGGGTGAGGGAGGGGGTTTCCATCGAAAAGCTCGTTTCCGGAGTGTTCTTACCTCTGGAAACCTGAATTTACAATAATAATCATTATTGTAAATGTTTAGCATGATTGAGGCCTGTCTATTTGTGATTATTGTAAATTTCTTGGTGTAGCAGAGGTTCTGCGACTCCATTCGCTCTCGCCGAGAAGAAGCAGCCTTTTTCTTGGTTTGAGGATCTCAGGAGACGCGAGGTCTACCGGCGGTCTCGCGACGACCGAGAGTGGCAAACCGTGGTTCGGTGAAGAAACGTCTGGGGAGGACTCTGCCGACCGGATAAAGATGCTAGCTTCAATGCCCATCAAATCTGCGAGCCGTAGCCTGAGTGGAACCCGGAGGCGTGCGTGAAACTCAATGCGGGGGCGGAAGAGCACGAGAGAGAAACGCCTTTGATCTTTTTCAAACACGCAGCGCAAAATTTCTAGGCGTATTAGGAAGCCAGTGCGCTGACTGGCATCTCCGCCGGTCCTCTGTTCACCGCTCAAACCAAAACGAGTCGCGCGACGATCCCAACGTCTCCCGCCTCATCATCTTTAGGAACAAAAAAGTTTATCCATCATGCCATTTGCACGTGTCGATCTGATCTCAACAGGTATCCGTCTGTGTTCGATGCAGCCCGTCGCCGGGCGGCATGGCGGGCTCGCAAGGAGGCCCCGGTAATGGCCCTGGATGAATTGAAGTCCCTGCTGGCCCGGGGGCTCGCTGCGGTCGGCGCACACGACGCGGGGGCGGGCTTGGCGGCGACAACCAACGAGGCCGTCAAGGCCGCCATCATGCCACTGCTCGTCCGGGGCTTGCAGAAGCTCTATGCGGCGCATCGACAGGGCGCAGCGCAGGCGGGCGAGAACAGCGAGGTCGCCACGGCGGGAGACCTCAAGAAGCAGCTCAAGATAGGGATGCAGACCAACCTTGCTCAGCGGGCGCGGCTGGAAAAGGTCTTTCGCGCGTTCGGCCTGCCGCCCGAGGAGAGCCCCGACGCGGCGATGCAGGGTATCATCGACGACAACAAGGATGCCAACGCCCGGATCGCCGGGGCACTGGCGCTCGACCTGCTCCAGATCGACTCGGGGCAAATCGCCGCGCACTTCTACGTCGCCCGCTATGGCACGCTCCGGAGCTACGCCCAAATCCTCGGCAACGCCGAGGCGGCCGACCTGCTCAAGCAGACCCTCGATGAAACCGTCAGCTTCGACGACCTGTGCACCAAGCTGGCACATCGGCTGATCGCCGAGTCGGCCTGAGCCATTCAGAGCAATTCAAAGGGGACGGAGATTATTACTGCTTTCAATTATCTCCGGCCCGGATGGCGCTAGGAGAAGCGGTTTTGCGTAGCTTTGAGGTTGCGGCCAGAGCGCCTGGTTGCCGGGCGTGTCGCGCAGGGTAGAGGCAGGTGTCGTCCACGATCTTGACCGACTGTTCCGCCAGCCCAAGTTCGTCGGGGCGCACACCGCGTTCCAAGTTCCAGCACAACGCCGTACGAATCGACTCCAACGTGGCAAGGTTTAGGCGGGCGCGGGCTTGGCAGTAGGCGCTCGTTGAAGTGCTCGCTCGTTGGCCGCGAACGGCATGTTCCTGCCACCACCTCTCCACGCGACGGACGATCTCGCGGCAGGATGAACCGGGGCTGAGCACCTGCGCGGCAAACGCCCAGAAGGTTGTCCGCGTGCTGAAGAGTCGCTGGCGGCTGCCGACACCTGCCGGTGCCGGTGCCAGCGAGCACTCGGGCACTTTCAAGAAAAAAGCGAGGCGACCTTGCCGAGCACGCTGGAGTAGGGTGATCTACCAAATGCGCGGCGACGATTGGGTGCGAGCCGGCACCGACAACTTCCCGGCGCCCTTTGCCATCATTATGAAGCTAGCGTCGAGCCCGACGTTTGAAACTGGCAGCATTGCCAGCTTCAATGCCCATCAAATCTGCGAGCCGTAACCCCCCCGTGGAACTTGGAGGCGTGCGTGAAACTCATGCAGTACTGGAAGAGGCACGAGGAAAACGCCTTTGATCTTTTTTCCAAACACGCAGCGCAAAATATCTGGGCGTATCAGGAGGTGAGCGCGCTGACTGGCATCTCCGCCGGTCCTCTGTTCACCGCCCAAACCAAAACGAGTCGCGCGTTGATCCCGGCGTCTGCCGCCTCACCATCTCAGAAACAAGGAGTTTATCCATCATGCCATTTGCACGTGTCGATCTGATCCAGGGAAAATCCCCCGAGTACCGCACCAAGGTTGCCGACATCGTCTACCGGGGGATCGTCGATGTTCTCAAGGCACCGGACGGCGACCGCTTCGTGGTCATCGGTGAGCACACGCCCGACAACCTGATCTATGACCCCACCTTCCTGGGGATGGAGCGCTCACCCGGCTTCATGCTGATCCAGGTAACCAGCACGGTCGGGAACAACCCGGAGACGAAGCTCGCCTTCTACCGCTTCGTGGTGGACGAACTGGAGAGCAAGCTGTCCGTGCGCCCCGACGATGTCACCATCAACATGGTCTTCGTAGACCGCTCGGACTGGTCGTTCGGCAAGGGCTTGCCGTGGACTTGAAAATTCGTGGCCAAGCACGTCGCCGGTAAAATCGACGAAGAGTAATAACTCTCCGCTTCGTTCGGTTCCAAACGGATGCTACGAGGGGGAAAAAACAGACCACCTGCTTTCCTTCCGCATGGGCGTGCGGCAGTCGATGTCGGCAACGATCTCGCGGCTCATGGCATCTTTCTCTCGATCCAGTTGCTGGGTGCAGACCGCGAGGATACCACTCGGCTTTGCCAAACCTTAGCTCGCTCCAGGAAGCCGTGCCTACACCGGTTCGTGAGGTTGTCCATCTCACGAGAGTATTCAAAATAGATGAATCTGCGGGCCGCTTAACACAGACGCTCACCGCACCACTCTCGTGACGAATTGGCTACGGCTGCCCTTTTTGTTCTATGACCACTCCACATCTCTTTAGCCCCTTTACTCTCAAAGGCGTGACCCTGCGCAACCGCATCGGCGTTTCGCCCATGTGCCAGTATTCCTCCGAGGATGGCCGGGCAACCGATTGGCATTTGGTTCACCTGGGTGCCCGGGCACTGGGCGGGGCGGGCCTGATCATCAGCGAGGCGACGGCGGTGACCGCAGACGGACGCATTTCTCCGCAGGATGCCGGGCTGTGGAACGACACCCAAATCGAGCCGCTCGCGCGCATCACCCGGTTCCTCTCCGAGCATGGGGCCGTGCCGGGCATCCAGTTGTCGCACGCCGGACGCAAAGCCAGCACCCAGCGTCCCTGGGAAGGCAACGCGCAGGTGCCGGAGGCGGCGGGTGGATGGCTGCCAAGCGGGCCCTCTGCGCTCGCCTTCCGTCCAGACGAGGAGTGCACTCCCCACAAGTTGAATCGGGAGGAACTCGCCGAGATAGTTGACGCTTTCCGAGCCGCCACCGTCCGCGCGCTGGCTGCCGGGTACCGCTGGCTCGAACTGCACGGCGCGCACGGCTACCTGCTGCACGAGTTCCTTTCGCCGCTCTCCAACCAGCGCAGCGACGAGTACGGTGGTTCGTTCGAGAACCGCATCCGCTTGGGGCTGGAAGTGACCCGCGCCGTGCGCGCGACGTGGCCTGATCATCTGCCGCTCACCTGGCGGATTTCTGCCACCGATTGGACCGAGGGTGGTTGGACACCCGAGGAGTCGGTGGAACTAGCCAAGCGGCTCAAGGCCGAGGGAGTGGACTTGGTGGATTGTTCCAGCGGCGGCAACGTGCCGCACGCCAAGATTCCCGTGGCGCCCGACTACCAGGTGTTTCTGGCCGAGCAGGTGCGCCGGGAGGCCGAACTGCCCACGGCGGCGGTGGGTTTGATCACCGAGGCGCGGCAGGCAGACGCCATCATCCGCGAGGGCAAAGCGGACCTCGTGTTGATCGCCCGCGAGTCCCTGCGCCATCCCAACTGGCCGCTGCATGCCGCCAAAGAGCTTGGCCTGCCGGACGTGCTCCGCGCGCTGACGCCGCCCCAGTATGCGCGTTCTTTCTAAAGTGATCGGTGTTGGCGGCGTGGCGTCGCCGCCGGACCACGCATGAGATCGAGCAAGGCAAGGTTACGCCAGCGTATGCGCTGGTCATCTTCGTTGGCGGTTTGGTGACGGTGCTCGCGGCGGTGATGATCATCTCCCTCCTGCCGAGCGCACGTTGAGTCACAGCGGATCAGGAACCGTTGGCATCAACTGGCACGCGCAGACACCAGCCGGTGCCATGCGTTGTTGGCGTAACCCTTGAAGTTCCACAACTCCTCGGGCCGGAAAGGCTGCACGTTGGTGGCCGTGTCCCACGCCCGCACCACGAGCTGCACGGGGGCCATTTCGGCGGCGGGGAGTTCCGCCCGCCAAAAGCGCCAGCTCCAGCGTCCGCCTTCCTCGTCGGCGGTCTGCACCTCGCCCGGCACCGGCAGCAACTCGGCTTGCGTCCAGTGTTCACCCTCATCCTCGGAAATTTCCACGCGGTGGATCTCGTGGCCACCGCCCACGTAGGCCCAGCCTTCCGCTACCATCGGGTTCGCCCCGCCCGGATGACCACGCCCGACGCGGCAGATGTAGGAGTTGACGGGCACTTCGCCCAGCGGCAGCGCGCTCGCCGCGTCGTGGCGCGCCTTGGTGGCATCGGCCGGATGGAGGCGATATTCCTCGGCCTGAAACAGGTTGTCGGAAGGTTCGGCGCGCACGTTGATCTCGTGCAGCCACTTGACCGAACGCGCACCGAGATAGCCTGGGACGACGGCGCGCACCGGAAAGCCGTGCACCCGGGGCAGCGGGTGGCCGTCGAGCGCATAGGCAAGCAGCGTTTCGGGCGCGAGCGCCTTGGACAACGGCACCGAGCCCCCGAACGGGGGATGATCCTTTTTCTCGGCTTTGTCGTGGCCGATGAACTCCACAAATTTCGCGCCAGAAGCGTCCAGCCCGGCGCTGGCGAGCACGTCGGAGAGCCGTGCTCCCGTCCAGACCCCATGCGAAATGGCGTTGCCGGTCCACGGCGATTCGCCGGGTACGTCCTTGATCTGGATCAGTTCGTCTCGCCGGTTGCCCGCACATTGCAGGGTGGCGGCGACGGTGTGGGCAACGAAATCGTTACGCAGGTTTTCCAGGGTCAGTTCCACCGGCCGGGCAACCAGCCCTTTGATGCTCAGACGGTACTTGGCGGCGTCGAGGGCGGGGATGTTCCCGTGGCAGCGCACATAGAAAAGGTCGGTGGGGGTGATAAATTCTCCCCGCGCCATCGAAGGCGGTGGACCGCCGTTGAAAGGCTCCTTCTCGTAGTAGATGAAGGAAGGGTGTTTGACGGGCTGGAGGGTTGCGTCAGAGGCCATAAAGAAAGTCGGTATGATACCGCAATGCTGGTTCGATAGACCAATGCAGAAGGGTCGGATTACTATTATCACGCGGCGTGGGGTACGCCGGGCACGACCCAGCGCCACCTCCCGCCAGCGCATGCCCAGGACCGCGACGACTTGCGGCCAAACCCCGTGCCTCTGCCAGGTCGCCAGTGATCGTACACCGTGTCCCAAGGTGGAAAGCCGTACGGCAACGCTCGCCCGCGGCAAGAGCGCAGTTACGAGTTTCGATTCGTCCGTGCTCAACCGGCCTGCCCGAACAGGAAACCCGCTTCTCGCAGGGCTTCGATGAGGGCGACTTTGCCGGTTTCCACCACGTCGCCGTGGCCGACAATCACACGCTCGAAGTCCCATCCGCTCAAGGTCTCCAGCGAGCGTTCGAAGGCCGCCTTGTCGTCGATGCCGAGTTTCTCGACGTGCGGCATGGCCGTATCCTGATCCTGGCCACCGATGAGGCCGACCGCCGCGAACATCCGCTGGCCCAACCCCGCCTCGTCGGTCACGTGAAACACCAAATCGGCCACGATCAGCGTGCGGCTCGGTCGGTGCAGCATCACGTATTCACGCTTGGCCTCGGACTTGCCCGCGAGTTCGAGCACGGCGAGTTCCTCTCCCCAGGCGGCGGGTGGTGAACTGAGCGGCTGGGTTGGCACCTCCGCAATCTCGGAAAATCCTTCCGGTGCAAGGTACGGGATGTTTGGGAAAGCCGCGTGACCTTCCTTGGCGAAGGTGTCGTGGGCGTTGAGCGCCTCCACCAGGTAGGCGGGTTGGCCTAGCGCACTGATGGCTGCCACGTCTTCCGGAGAGAAGGGCGCGGTGGAGTGGATGACCAGTTCCCCGGAACGCAGCTTGACGAGGGTGACGGTGCGGTTGATGTGCACACCCAGCATGGTGAGCGGGTACTGCATGGTCCAAAGGTTTTCGGCGATAGCGTTCATGGTAGGCTCAGGTTCGAGTTATTCTCCCTCGACGGTCGCGTAAATTTGTTTGGGCAATTGTCCCTGAGGTGAGATTCCCACCCGACGCTGACAAATGTTCCTTGTACGTTGGCCACCGATCCGCAGGCTGCTTGGAGCCTGCACCCGGCTTACTGACTGGCGGCGAAGCGTTCCCGCACGATCTGGATAAAGTGCTGGAGCGGGCGGGAAAGGTTGTGTTCTCTCCAGACGATCTCGATGCGGGTTCGCACCGGCTTTGCCAGCGGGCGAAACACCGCTCCCTCGTGCGGCAGCTTCATGCAGGTCTCCGGCAGCAGGGTCACTCCCATGCCCAACGAGACCAGGCCGATCATGGTCGGCGCGCGGTCCACCTCGTGGGAGATCTTTGGGACGAAGCCCGCCGTCCCGCAGACCCGCTGGAGCCACGCGCGTGCGCCGGGATAAAAGGTCTCGCCCATGGTGATGAACGGTAGTGGGGCTAGGTCCTTGAGCCGGAGAGTGGGCGTTTGCGCCAGCGGACTGCTTTGTGGGATCACGGCCATGGCATTGCCGTGCAGCACCACTTCGTTTTGCCACCCTGCTTCCGTCGGCAGTTGGGCTTCCCCGACGAAGCACAGGTCGATTTTGTTTTCCGCGAGTGCTTTGAACTGCTCGGTCACCGACAGGTCGAACAGGTTGAGCGACACGTCCGGCCACACCTTGCGGAAGTCGCCCAGGGTGGTCGGCAGGAGGTCGTAGTGCATGTCGGCGATGTAGCCGATGTTCAGCGAGCCGTTTTCGCCCAGGCTGAGGCGGCGCACGTCTTGCACGTCGGCGCTCGCCTGGGTGAGCAAGCTCCGGGTGCGTTCCAGGAAGAAACTTCCGGCCTCCGTCAGCGAAAGCTTGTTGGCCGCCCGGGTGAAGAGCGGCACGTTCAACTGCCTTTCCAGATTTCTGATCTGGCGCGTGAGCGAAGGCTGGGCGAGCCGCAGCTTGAGGGCAGCGCGCGTCACGCTCAGTTCCTCGGCCACCGTCACGAAGTAGTGCAGGTGACGAATCTCGATGAGTGGGCTGGGAACTTGGCGAAATGGGACGCTGGGCACAGACTTATCTTCGTGTTTGCTCGCACGTTCCTCCTTAACTTCCTGACGAGCAGCATCACTTTGACGTTATAGCAGCCTCAGCCAGGAGGTATTGGCAAGGTGCTTCCGCCACGGCTAGCCGTGGTTTATGAACAACACAGACCGCAGAGAATTCCTGAAAGACTCCCTCAAAGGCACGGTGGCATTGGGCATCGGCCTCTCCTCCCTCGGCCTTCTGGCGAGTGCACAGGCCGCCGATCAAAGCGCGGTGTCCAAGCCTAACGACCAGCAACCCGTGACCAGCGAAGAGTTGTTCCGGCTCGCTATCATTGGACCCGCCGAGCTTTCGCTCGTGACCAGCGAACTCGCCGCCGAAAAAGCGACCAACAAGAACACCAAGGAGTTTGCTGGCTTTGAACTCACCGAAGCCGTCGCCGTCACGAGTGTCCTCAAGGAACTCGGCACCCCGGTGCCAGCCCCCGACGCCAAGGCAAAAGCGACGCTGGAGAAACTCAAATCCACCGACAAGGGCGCGGCTTTCGACGAAGCGTACATCACGGCTCAACTCGAAAACCACGAATTTCTGCGCGACACCGCGATGGATTACCTCAAGCGCACCGAGGGCAGCAAAGAAAGCAAGGCGGAGCAGCAAACCCAGCACCTCGCCACCCTGGCGCTGGCAACTTTCAAGGAGCACGTCGCCATCACCAAGCGCATCTCCGGCGAGTTGAAGGCGTAAAAATGATTTCTGTAACCCGGGTTGTGGCGCTAGCCACGACTCGGGGGTAAACCAGTGTGTTGCCAGGCAGGTCGCCGGGGTAAGCCAGCAGTTCGGCGGCTTCGAAGGGCTTGGCCATGCGCATCTGAAAGCCCGCCAAGATTACCTTGAGCCGGTCTTCGGAGCGCGCGTAGGCCGTGTCAGCGCGACGACGGGTGTGCTGCCACCCCGTTCGGGAGCCACGGCGCGCACTTGGCGGATGAGTGAGTAGCCATCCGCTTCGAACATCCCGATGTCACTCACCAGCGCGTCGGGGCGCTGGAACTTGGCGGAACGGGACGCTGGGCACAGGCCGATCTTCACATGGGGCTCGCGCATTCTGCCTCCATTTCTCTGGGGGTTAACTTATAACTCTGGCGTTATAGCAGCATCAGCGGGGAGGTATTGGCAGAATCCTTTGCCTTCGGCGATTGAACACAGACAGTGCATTCCATTATGAAAACTACCCCGTCCCCATTCGTGAAACTCGCCTCGTCTTTCTGGCCGACTGTCGGTGCTGGCTGCGTGCTCGCCCTTTTCCCGGTCATGGCATTTGCCCAGAGCGTTGATCCGGCCATTTACACCGCTTCCCAGAGCCAAGCCACCGACCCGATTCAGTCTAAGACTGGTGAACTCAACCAGGCCGAACCCGGTGGCCCGGTCAAGATCACGGCGCAGGAAGCCCTGGATGTCATGATGTTCGGTGGGGGTAACGTGGGCATGATCCGTCTGGGCGAACTCACCCTCAAAAACTCGGAGAACGCGGACGTGAAAGCGTTTGCCCAGATGATGATCACCATGCACTGCAAGGCCAACGACGAGTTGCTGGCGGTGGCCAAGGAGCACAACATCGACTTCCCGCCCGCCCCTCCGGCGGCCGCTTACAAGGCGAGCCAGCCGATGCTGGCCATGAAAGGTGCCGAGTACGACAAGGTGTACATGGGCGCCATGGTCATGGCTCACACCAACGTCCTGGCCGCGCTTAAGAAAGCCAAGGGCGAGTCGAAGGATAAGATGCTCGTGGCGTACATTGAGGGTAGCGAAAAGACCGTGGCCGAACACCTGAAGACGGCCAAGGAGATCGACGAGAAGTTGACGACGAAGTAAGCGTACTGCGGCAAAGCGGCCGGTTCAGTTCTTAATGGGCGGTGGACGCGTGTACTGCGCGTCCGCCGCCTTTTTGTCGCACCGAGGAAACCACAACCAAACTCTGATCTTCGATCATTATTCGACGAATCCCTCTTGGCAAAACCCAGGTCAGTGCAGGCGAGGCATTTGTCGCCTCCGCGCTGCCAGCCACGCTCCGGAGAGGATCATGTTGCGCACATTGCATTTGGTCGCAGGCCGATGCGCGGAGGAAAGAAAACAGACCGATTTCTGACCGCAGAAACGAATAACCTATGCATTTCAGCCGCAGGCTGCCTTGCCATTCATCTCTTGGCATCGGGCGATCCCCGTCCATGACTTCCACCTCAGACCCACCCGAAAGACCCATTCCCCTATGAAAGCAGTTGTTTGGCATGGTAAAGGCAGCGTCAGCGTCGACACGGTTCCCGATCCGAAGATCCAGGAACCCACTGACGCCATCATCAGGATCACCGCCACCGCCATCTGTGGCAGTGATCTCCACCTGCTCGACGGCTACCAACCGACAATGGAGGACGGCGACATCATGGGCCACGAGCCGATGGGCATCGTCGAGGAAGTCGGCAGCGGCGTCTCCCGGCTCAAGAGGGGTGACCGCGTAGTGGTGCCTTTCACCATCTCCTGCGGCAAGTGCTGGTTCTGCGAGCACACGCTGTTCTCCTGCTGCGACACGACCAACCCCAACCACAAGCTAGCCGAGGAAGCGATGGGCCACTCGCCCGCCGGGTTGCTCGGGTTCTCCCATATGCTCGGCGGCTATGCGGGCGGACAGGCCGAGTACCTGCGCGTGCCGCACGCCGACGTGGGACCGATCAAAGTTGAGTCTGGCCTGCCGGACGAAAAGGTGCTCTTCCTCTCGGACATTTTCCCGACGGGCTACATGGGCGCGGAGAACGCGCAGATCCAACCCGGAGACACCGTGGCGATCTGGGGTTGCGGGCCGGTGGCACAGTTCGCCATCCGCAGCGCGTGGATGCTTGGGGCGGGCCGGGTCATCGCGATTGACTGCGTACCCGAGCGGCTGAAGATGGCGCAACAAGCCAAAGCTGAGACGATCAACTTCCTGGAAGAAGACGTGCATGAAACGCTGCAAGCGATGACCAAGGGCCGCGGCCCGGACAGCTGCATCGACGCGGTGGGCGCCGAGGCGCACGGCACGGGCAGCTTGTCGGCCGTGTACGATAACGTGAAGGCGAGCGTAGGCCTCGCCACGGACCGTCCGACCGCGTTGCGCCAGGCGATCATGGCGTGCCGCAAGGGCGGCACGGTGTCGATGCCGGGCGTGTACGTCGGGATGCTCGACAAAGTGCCGATGGGTGCCTTCATGAACAAGGGGCTCACGCTCAAGAGCGGCCAGACGCACGTGCAGCGCTACCTCCAGCCGTTGTTGGAGAAGATCGAAGCGGGGGAGATCGACCCCTCGGAGATCATCACGCACAACCGCCCGTTGGAAGAAGCGCCCGAGCTTTACGCCAAGTTCCGCGACAAGGAAGACGGCTGCGTGAAGGTCGTGCTCAAGCCCTGATTGGATTCAAATTGCTTTTAAGGGCAGCCAAACGGCTGCGGACAAAGAGCGCGATCGAGAAATGGTCGCGCTTTTCCTTTCTGAGCTATCTCCTGCCGGGAGTAAATTGATTCCCGGTTACTCTGCTGGGTGGCCTTTCGATCTCGTGGCCTATTTCTAGGGGCCGGCCCTGCTATGGTTAGCACCGGAGGATGGCACACTTCGTAGCTGCCACGTCGGTTAAGACGAAAGTCGCATCAAAACGGGGCTGATCGAACACGCCTTTGGAGAAACCAAGCGGTCATATTTTCCTGTGTATAACGCTCTCATTTTCTCACGCTTCCAACGATAAAACCCGGCCAAGCCCACTCCAATGTTCGGTAATGAGACAGGCAGCGCCCCGTCAGCAGAGTGCGACGGGTTGCTAGCCTGTTTTCCATTCGCTTATGAACGCCTTCTCAAAACTCGACACGGCAGGCGGCGGTGTCATGACCACTCTACCCGACAAAAGTGTTGTCACGCTCACCATCAACAGCAAGGAAACCACCGTGGAGGTCGCACCCTGGACCACGTTGCTCGACCTGCTGCGCGAGTACCTCGACCTGACGGGTACCAAAAAGGGTTGCGACCACGGCCAGTGCGGCGCGTGCACGGTGCTGGTAGATGGCAAGCGGGTGAACTCTTGCCTGACGCTCGCCATCATGAAAGACGGCTGCGAGATCACAACCATCGAAGGCCTGGCAGGCGAGGACGGAGTGCTGCATCCGATGCAGCAGGCGTTCGTGGACTGCGACGCCTTCCAGTGCGGCTATTGCACGCCCGGACAGATTTGCTCGGCGGTCGGCATGATCAAGGAAGGCCATGCCCACTCGGACGACGAGATTCGCGAGCAGATGAGCGGCAACCTCTGCCGCTGCGGCGCGTATCCGCACATCCTCAACGCCATCAAGCAAGCCTACGCGGCGACCGAGGAACAGGCCGTGGCTTGATCCTTCGACTTCCCCACTTTCCCATGATCAATTTTTCTTACACCCGCGCGGACAACATCGCGGAAGCGGTCGGTGCCAAAAGCAAGGCGAACGGCACGGGCCGCTTCATCGCGGGCGGCACGAACCTCGTCGATCTACTCAAAGAAAACGTCGAGCGGCCTCGGTCGGTCATCGACATCACGCGTCTGCCGCTTAAGACCATCGAGGAAGGTCCAGATGGCGGCCTGCGCCTGGGAGCACTCGCCACGAACGCGGATACGGCTTATCACTCAGAGGTGCAGCGGCGTTACCCGGCGCTGAGCCGTGCCATTCTGGCAGGGGCGTCGGCGCAACTGCGCAACATGGCCACTAACGGCGGCAACCTGCTCCAGCGGACGCGCTGCTATTATTTCTACGACGTGGCGATGCCGTGCAACAAGCGCCAGCCCGGCAGCGGTTGCCCGGCGATCAGCGGGCAGAACCGTGTTTGCGGCGTGTTGGGCACGAGCGACCAGTGCATTGCCACGCACCCGAGCGACATGTGCATCGCCCTGGCGGCATTGGAAGCGGTGGTTCGCGTCAGTGGGTCAAACGGTGAACGGACGATCCCCTTCGCGGAGTTCCACACGCTGCCTGGCAATACTCCGAACGTCGAGAACACCTTGGCGACGGACGAAATCATCACGGCCATCGACTTGCCTCCCAGCCCCTACGCGGAACACTCTGTCTACACGAAGGTGCGCGACCGCGCCTCCTATGCGTTCGCGCTGGTGAGCGTAGTGGCGCTGCTGGACCTGGACGGCGACACGATCAAGAGCGCCCGTATCGCCCTCGGCGGCGTGGCACACAAGCCTTGGCGTTTGCCGGAAGCCGAGGCCCTGCTGGCGGGCAAAGCAGCGACGAAGGAAAACTTCCAGCCCGTCGCCGAGGCGCTGTTCGCAGGCGCGCACGGCTACGAGCACAACGCCTTCAAGATCGAACTGGGCAAACGCGCCGTCGTGCGCGCCCTGCAGCTTGCCACCAAAGGCACGGCGGCCATCAAGGGCGTCAACGGCCAGACGGCGGACGCCTGACACGCAGACCATCCTTTTTTCTCTTTCCTACCATGAGTGCACTGAAATCCATCTTCGGCCAGGACGTTGACACCACATCTTCCACCTACCTGGGCAAGCCGACGAGCCGCGTCGATGGCCCGGCCAAAGTCACCGGCGGGGCGAAGTACGCCGCCGAGTTCAACGTCCCCAACCTGCTTTACGGTTACATCGTCTCCAGTGGAGCGGCGCGCGGGACCATCAAAAGCATCAACAGCGCCGAGGTCGAGAAAATTCCAGGCGTCGTGAAAGTGCTTACGCATGAGAACGCCCCGAAGACCGCCTATCTGGACCGCCACCACCGTGACCAGATCTCGCCCAACAGTGGCTCGCCGTTCCGTCCGCTCTACAAGGCGGAACTGGAATACAGTTTCCAGCCCATCGCCTTGGTGGTGGCCGACTCGTTCGAGGCCGCGCGCTACGCGGCGTCGCTCGTCAGGGTGGAGTACGACCTGGCACCGCACGAAACCGATCTGCGCGCCAATATGAGCAAAGCGCACGAACCCAAGGATACGCGTACGGGTTACGTTTCCGCGCCCAAGAAGCCGCGCGGCATGCCGCAAGAGGCCTACGCTGGCGCGCCGCACAAGGTAGACGTGGAATATCACCAGCCCAGCGAGTTCCACATGCCCATGGA
>CAXTMD010000064.1:13659-14662 GCA_964245035.1 uncultured Chthoniobacterales bacterium | reverse complement strand
CACGGACGGCCGGGACCCGGCGTGGTTGCAGACCGCGCGCGACGCCGCGGCGTACGAACGCACGATCTTTTCGGAGGAGGCCGGGAACTGGCCCGTTGTCACCGGCTCCGCCGATCCCGCGCGCGAGCCGCTGTTCCTGAGCACCTGGTGCCACGGCGCGCCGGGGATCGCTCTGGGCAGGATCGGCGGACTGGCGGCGTTGGACGACGCAGAGATCCGCCGGGACGTGGCGCTCGCGCTGAAGCACGTGACCGCGAGTGGCCTTTCCACCATCGACCACCTTTGCTGCGGCAACATGGGACGCGTCGAAATCGCCTGGACGGCGGCGCAGGTCCTCCGACAGCCGGAACTCGGCACGCTGGCGCGCGCCGCCGCCAGCTACGTCGTCGCTCAGGCGATCCGGAACCGGGGCGGCTACCGGCTGCGGATCGACGAGGCGGAGAACCGATTTTTTGAGGCCGGCTTTTTCCGCGGCGCGAGCGGGATCGGCTACACCCTGCTGCGGCTCCTCCGGCCCGAGCTGCCGTGCACGCTGCTGTTTGCCTGAGTTCCCATCACGATCCTTACAACCCAAATGAGTATTACCCTCGAAGCTCCTGTCGGCATCTCCTCGGTCGAACACCAGGTGTTCGACCGCACCAGCGGAACCGCGGCGGCGACGCCGTTCCAGCCCATGACGTTCCCGAGCTTGCGCGCCCTGCTCAACGACCAGGACCCGGCCGCCCATCCCGTCGCCGTCGGCGCGACCCTCGACGGCGAGCCGGTCGGCCTCGCCCTCGGCGGACTGCCGAGCGCGGACGGCAGGCTGCCCGGACTTGTCTCGCTCTACGTCGCCCCCGCCCACCGCGGCCGGGGCATCGCCCGGGGCTTGCTGGCGCGGTTCGAGCGGGAAATGGCCGCGCGCGGCTGCACGGAGGTCGAGACCACCTTCACCACCAACAAGCCCGGCGCGGCGGAGTTCGCCGCCGTGCTGGCGCGGCAGGGCTGGTCCGAGGCTGAGATG
>CAXTMD010000064.1:0-13649 GCA_964245035.1 uncultured Chthoniobacterales bacterium | reverse complement strand
TGCTCATCAAACTCGACATCCGCAGCCTGCGCACCGAGCCCTGGTTCAAGCGCACCCCGCTGCCACCCGACGAGGAAATCATCCGGTGGTGCGAGGTGACGCCCGCCGAACGCGACGACCTGCGCCGCTGGCAGCAGGAGGAAGGCTGGATCGCCAGAGACCTCGTGCCCTTTGACCACGAAAAAGGCGCGTGTCCCTGCACCAGCATGGCGCTGCGCAAAAAGGGACGCATCGTCGGCTGGATGATCTGCCACACGGTCGGCTCCATCTATCAGCGATACACCTGTGGGTACGTCCGTCCGGAACTGATGCCGCTGGGCCGCTACTTCCAACTGATGGTGGCCTCGACCGAGCCGCTGTACACCCCGGCCCATCCGGCGACGATCCCGATCTACACGGTGCCAGCGTGGCACCCGCGGATGTTGCGCTTCGCCGAGCGGCGGATGCTGCCGCACGCCCTCTTCCACGGCAAAACCATGGGCGCGCACAAAATCCTCCGGCCGTCGTCCGCCGCGGCATGAGCACGCCTCCCTTTGGCCCGGAGGACTGGGCCGTGATCCCGAAGTTTCATATCGGTGAAACTTACTTCGCCTTTGCCGCCGCGCCGGCCATCCTGGCACGCCACGGCGGGGAGCGGCTCAAGGTGCTGGTTCCCGACTATCTCGGGGACATCGGCCGGCTTTTTTCCCACGGCCCTGCGGACGGTGTCGACATCCGTGCGGTGCCGCCTGAGAGCATCCGCCATGGGCCGGGTTTCCGGCGCGGCGAACCGTTTTACTGGCACCCGCTGGAGAAAGCCCCGGACCTCATCCGCTCCTACGCCGGCGGGACCGTGGCGTTTACCCGCATGTATCTCGATATGCTCGACCTGCCGCTCGCCGGCACGTTCGGTCTACCCGTGGTCCCGATGGAAGTCGCCGACGCCGCGCGGGCGCGGTTTGACAGGCTCGGGTTGCCCGAGGGGCAGACGGTGATCCTCGCGCCGGCCAGCCGCACGCTGCAAGCGCCGCCGCCGGAGTTCTGGCGACGGCTCGTCGGCCGGTTGCGTGCGCAGGGCTGGACGGTGTGTCAGAACCTGCCCGCCGCCGAGCAGCAGGCGGGCGGCGTACTGGAGGGTTGCATCCCGCTGGATTGCCCCCTGAGCGAACTCCTTCCGTTGGCAGAACTCGCCGGCTGGGTGATCAGCGCGCGCAACGGTCTCTGCGATCTGTTGTCCACCGCCCGGACACGACTCACCATCGTGGCAACCCACCGCGCGCTGAACCCACTGGGTACGAACCACCACCGGCGGGACAAGAGCGTGCTGTACCGCATCCTGCAACCGGTGTGCGCGCCAACCCGGGTGTTGTGGGACCTGGCGTCCTGCGGCCTGCCGGACACGGCGGAGTATTTCTACCTCGGCAAAGACGAACCCGCCGACGCCTTCACCGACCGGGTGCTGGCAGGCACACCGCTGTCTGATCCCCTTCCCCTCGCGCCAGCATGCTCGACTACCTGATCATCGGCGCCGGCATGACCGGCGTCAGCCTCGCGCGCTTGCTGCAACTCCGCGGCGAGAAGAACTTCCTGGTGCTCGAAGCCGCGGCGGAGGCGGGCGGCCTGTGTCGATCCGTCGAGGTGCAGGGTCACCACCTCGACATGGGCGGTGGGCACTTCCTTTGCACGAAACACCCGCACGTCTACGACTTCGTCTTCGCCCATCTGCCGCGCGAGGAGTTCCGCCGTTTCAGCCGCGTCTCCAAAATCCGGCTGAACGACGGGCACGTGGTCGATTACCCGCTGGAGTCCAACCTCTGGCAGTTGCCGCTGGAAAAGCAGGTGGATTATCTGCTGGCCTGCTTGCAGGCCGGCGAGAGTGTCGGCCACCGCGAACCCGTCAACTACGAAGCCTGGATTCGCTGGAAGCTCGGTGCGCGCGTGGCCGAGGACTACCTGCTGCCCTACAACCGCAAAATCTGGGGCGTGGAACCGGAGGAGATGGACGTGGACTGGCTCCACAAAATCCCCCGCTACGACGCGCCCGAACTGTTGCGCACCTGCCTGGCGCGCGCGGCGGATCGCGCCAAGATGCCGAGCCACCAGGAATTTTTCTATCCGCGCCGCGGAGGTTTTCAAACGATTTTCGACGCGATCCTCGCGCCGGTGCGCGGGCAGGTGCGCACCAGCACGCCGGTCGTTTCGCTGCGCCGCCTGGAGGGACCCGGCGGCGGGTGGCTCGTCAACAGCGAACACCGTTGCCGCCGCCTCGTCAACACCGCTCCCTGGCACCGCCTCCATGCGGCGTTCGCGCCCGCCGAAGCCGCCGTGCTCGCGCCTTTCCTGCCGCGGCTGCGGACCAACTCGGTCGTGGTCTCCCTGTTCGAGCGGCCCTACGAGCATGACTGGCACTGGTGCTATCTGGCGAACCCGAAGATCGCCCACCACCGCGAGTTCTTCATCCACAACTTCGCCCCGCACAGCCGGCCGGCGGGCGTGTACACCGAGACGAACCTCCGCCGCTGGACCCCGCGGCCGGACGCGCTGCGCGAACACGTCAACGGGGACGCTTACCCCATCCCGGTATTGGGTCACGCGGCGGCCATCGCATCGCTGCTGGAGGTTTGCCGCCCCTGGAGCCTGCATGGCCTGGGCCGCTGGGGGCAGCACAACTACCACAACTCCGACGTGTGCATCCACGAGGCCATGCGCTTCGTGGACAACCTTCCCTCCTGACGGGAGAATCGCGGACTGCCGGGACACGTCACGGCAGCACGGCCCAGATTTCCACGACGCGGTTTTTTTCCAGCGTTTCGCCGGCCAAGGTTTGCCCGCCCATGCCGATGCTATGGATGACGTTTTTCACGTTGCAGGGGCCGCGCAGGGCTTCGACGACTTTGCGGGCGCGGCGGTCGGAGAGTTCCTTGTTCGTTTTGTCGCTGCCCTTCGTGTCCGAGAAGCCCAGGACGACCAGCACAACCGCCGGGTTGTCGAGGAAGGGTTGCAGCTTCGGCCGGTGCAGCGTGTTGTCCAGGCTGACGACATCGTTCGGAGCGACGTCGGTGTGGCCCGTGGTGAAGTTGACGGTGACCAGCTTGCCGAGGCCATGGGCCTGCTCCAGCGCCGTGTAGAGGCGGGCTTTGTCCGCCTGCGACAGCGGCATGGCGTCGATGCGCTGCAGCACGGCTTGCCGGATCGCCTGGTTTTCGGGACTGTCCCGGTTGGTGTCGATGGCACCGGCGGCCGAGAGAATGGTCTCCGTGGGCGTTGGGGCCGGCGTCTGCGAAGCCACGGGCTTGGGTGAGGGCGAGGTCTGCGCGACGACGGGCGGCGCGGAGGGGGTTGCCGTGGCGGGAGCGACCGTCGGTGAAGGGAGCGGCGAAGCGTCGGGGCTCGGGCTTGATACGACCGCCACAGCCGTAGCCGTGGGCGACGGCCGCGCAGTGGGAGTGTCCACCGGACGGGCGGTGGCGGTTGGGGATGACGACGCCGACCGATCGTTCTGCCGTGGTTTTTCCCCCTTGCCGAGCAGCAGATAACCGACCAACCCAGCCAGGACCAACAAAGCAGCCGCCACCGGGGCAACCGGCAGGCGCGGTCTGGCCGGCGCGGCGGAAGCGGACGACGGAGCGACGGCGTGCGGTTCGTTTTTGTGGATGCGCACGGTCGCACCGGAAGTGGTGGCCGTGGGTGATGCAGCCGGTGGAACCGATGGAATGTTCACGGACTGGGACGGCAGTGCATCGCCGCGTGTCCCGGCGGCTTGGTTGAGAACAGCGGAAGAGGTTCGGCGCAGTGGTGCGCTGGGAGCCGCAGGCGCGGAGGCAGCACGCGGCTCGGCCGGCGACTCTGCGACCGGAGAGGGTGCCGGAGTTGCCGGAACGGCGGCTGCGGGAGGTGTCAAAGCTTTTGGCTCGTCCGTTTTCGGTGGAGCCTCCGTCGGCGCAAGCTTCGACGGAAAAACGGTGGTCACCATTGGATCGGCCGAGGGTTTGCGCACCGATGCAAAAGTCAGCGTGGCCGAGGGGTCGG
Source organism: uncultured Chthoniobacterales bacterium (assembly GCA_964245035.1). GTDB lineage: Bacteria > Verrucomicrobiota > Verrucomicrobiia > Chthoniobacterales > SZAS-18 > CAHJWO01. The sequence continues at coordinate 9,641 of CAXTMD010000064.1, read as the reverse complement.
ATTCCGGCGCGTGGCGTGGCGGCTCCGTCGGCGCGGCCGGTGCAGGTACAGGGGCCGCGGCGATGGGCAGCGGGGAAGGCACGGTGGGAGCGGTTTCGACCTTCGGCGGTTCGGCGGGTTTGCGGTCCGAGGATGCGGCGGGTGCGGCCTGCGTGGCAGCCAGCGCGGCGGCTAGATCCGGGTGGATGCCGAAGAACGCGGTCAGGGCGCTGATGTCGAAGACCTGCTTGACCTCGGGCCGCAGCGCGCAGAGATCGATGTGGCCGCCGTGCTTCTTCATGCGCTTGGCGGCGGAGAGCAGCACCCGCAACGCGGCACTACTCACCAGCGGCACCTGCGCGAGGTCCAGGACCAACCGCGGTGCTCCGGCCTGGATCAAGCCGGTCAATTCGCTTTCCAATTGCGGCGAGGTGGTGCCGTCGAGTTGACCCTGGATCGTGAGGGTGGCGATCCCTTCGGGGGTGGACTTGGTGATCTGCATGGGAGAAAAACAAAGGAGGTGGCCGATGCTCCGTCAGGCGGCAGAAGCCCGGGTGGTCGGAAGTCGTTTGCGCAAAGTAACATAATTACGGTCATGAGCACGCCGGTAGACCATGAAATCCGCCGTCCGTCGCACCAGAGACAGCCCCCACCCGCCGACCGCGCGCTCCTCCAAGGGAACCTCCGCGCCATTCACCGGCGTTCGCGGACCCATGGTCGGGTCAAAAGGAACCCCGTCGTCCTCGATCTCGATCCCGATCGCGCCGCCTCCGATCCAGAGTTGCACGGCGATCAGCCGACCGCCGGGGCTCTCTCCCGGGTGCGCGTACTTGACGACGTTTGTCAGCATCTCGTCGAGGATCAGCAACACCGCGGACTTCGTCGCGTCGTCGGGCGGCGACGGAAGGACATCGCCGAGACGGGCGAGGACCTGTTCGCCAAGTCCGGTCAGGGCGGCAAATTCGTTCCGCAACTGCCAGCGCCAACTCTGCGTCGCAGCGGCAGGGTCAGAAACAGGCCGGGAACCGCCGTCCGGAGCCCCTGCCATCCGGCGCAAATAGCGTCGCACGCCGCGACGGAGAGTGGCTCCGAACCGGAAGAGGCTGGGCAAGGGTGGGACTCGCACGCGAACACCCTGAGCATTGCTCCATATCCTATTCAAAATCAATTGATTACTCGAAAAATTAGCAAGAAGTCGCAGGCGCTCGTCCCAGTAGGTAGGGATGGCTCTCCGAGCCGCTCCCTAGATCGGCTTGGAAGACCGTTGTGCGCACGGTGCGCCTCGCCGGAAGATCTAGGGAGCGGCTCGGAGAGCCATCCCTACCTACTGGGACGAGCGCCTGCGGCGAAACTTTTCACCCGCTCCCTGATGTGTTGTTCAGTGGAAGGTCAGGCGCACCACCGAAAAATCATCCGGCAAAACCGGGCTGCCGTGCATCTCCTGGATGTGCCGCAATAAGCTGTCCAGATCGGAAAGCCCGGGACGCGGCGGGGTGCCGAGTTGCTCAACCAGGTGTTCGTATCCCCAGGGCGAGCCGTCCGGCTGCGTGATCTCGAAAGCGCCGTCGCTGAAAAGGTAAAGCTTGGCCTGCGGCGGCACGGGCATCTTCGCAACGGCAAACGCGGCTTCCGCATCGGCGCCGATCATCATGCCTTTGGTTTCGAGCGGGGTGCGTGAGAGTTCCCTGGCACCCGCGCCCGCCGCGAGCAGCACCGGCGCAGGGTGGCCGGCGGAGACGTAGGCGATCTCGCGCCGCTCGCGGTCGTAGACCCCGTACCAGATGGTGAAAAACAGGTTCGCCTGCTTCTCCATGTCAAAAATCCGGTTCAACGCTCCGAGCACCGCCGCAGGGTCGCGGAAATCCACGCCCGGCAGGGCGCGCGCGCGCAGCATGTTGAGCACGGAAGTGCACAGCAGCGATGCGCCGACGCCGTGGCCAGCCACGTCGAGCAGGAAGACGCTCAGGTGGCGGTCGTCCAGCCACTCGTAGCCGAAGCCGTCACCGGCCAGCGACGTGCAGGGCACGAAGCGCCATTCGCTCTCCACCTCCCCGGAGAGCGGCGCGGGCAGCAGGGCGCGGACGTAGTTGTTGGCCTCGGTCAACTCGGCGGCGAGCAACCGCTGGCTCCTTTGCATGGCCGCGAACGCCTCGGCGCGCTGGCGGGTCTGGATGGCGGCCAGCAACACGTCCGCCAGCGAGGCGGCGAAGTTCTGGTCCTCCAGGCTCCAGTGTTCGATCACGTCGGTTCGTTCCAGCACGAGGACTCCCAGCACCTCGTTGCCCAAACAGATTCGCGCGGCCAGGAAAGAACTGACCCGATGGCTGAAAAGATAGATCGGGCGCAGCTCGGACAGGCGTTCGTCCGTGAAGGCGCTGTCGATGGCCAGGCAGCGCTTGACCCGCAGCGTGGCCAGGAACTGCCCGCAGGCGCTGACCGGCCAGCTCTCGCCCCGGCTGTGCTGGAGGGTCGGCTGCTCGAAAAGGTCCTGGCACACCAGGGCCGCACCGTCCGGGGAAAACAGCCACACGCTGCCACGCTGGCACTTGAAGTGTTCCGTCGCCGCTTCCAGCACCTGGGAAGAGCAGCTTTCCAGATTGCCGTCCTGCAACTCGGGCGACTGCGTGAACCGGGCCAGGATCGCCATGCGCTCGACCAGTTGGCGCGCCCGTTGCAGCGCCCTGGCCTCGGCTTCCTTGCGGGCGGTGATGTCGCGCGCGACGAGCACGAGGTAGCGCCCGCCGCCCTCGGCCGCTTCCACCACGCTCGCCTGCGACTCCAGGTAGACCCAGCGTTGGTCGCGGTGGCGCATGCGGTACTCGATGCGCTGGCCGACGCCGGTGCGCATGGACTCGTCGAAGGTTTGCTTGACCAGCTCCAGATCGTCCGGGTGGATCTCGGTCATCGAGTACGAGCGGCGGATCTCCTGCGGATCGTAGCCCAGGCAGCCTAGGTAGGCGGCGTTGTTCCAGATCCGGGTGCCGTGCTCGTCGATGATCGCGATGAGGTCGCGGGTGTGGTCGGCGAGCAGTTGAAACAATCCGTTGACCCCAAACAGCAGGTGCGGCTGATCCGGGTGCGCGCCGGGGGCCGCCTCCGCCAGCCCTGGCGGATCGGCCGGCGTTGGTTCGTGCCTCGGCGCGGTGACGCGCAGGCCGAAGGCAAAGTCGACGATTTCGACCCGGTGCTCACCAGGGGCCAGCGCGTGGGCGAGATCGCGCGGCATGGGCCGGTCGTCCAGCAGGGTGACGTTCCGCGCGCCTGGCGCCAACCGGATGAACCAGCCGCCGGGTGGGCAGCCCGGACCGTCGTCCTGCCAGGAGACGAGCAGGTGCTGGCGCGACACCGCGCGGGCCGACGCCAGTTCGACGTTGGCCACCGTACCTTCCCGGCCGATGATGTCCCCTTCACGACAGGCGAACCGCCCCTGACCGCAGACCAACTCTAGCGTCGGCCGCTCGCCGGGTGGCGGCGTGTGGTCTTGTATCTGGGAGGCGGGATCAGGAGGGAGCATGCGGAGGCGCACTCCCACCATGCCCCGTGCAGAGGACCGTGGCCAGCCTCCTTTCGCCGCACGACGACCGCTCGAAACACTCTTGGAATGTAAACGCTTGCCTGGCATGGATTTCCCTGAGATATTAGCAAGTATCCCAGGGGAGAAATCACCCCTCTCTTCCGGGGATCGTTTATCCACGCCCCCAACACCGCCATGCACACCCCGCACTCGTCCCAGCGCACGTTCACCCTTCCGGCCGCCGCCCGCACCGGACCGGCCCGACCCCGGGTTAGTACGCGGTGGCCGCAAGTTCCTGGCTGCCTGCTCGCGGCTTGCCTGCTGCTCCAGGGCGCGCCGGGGGTGGTCCGTGCGCAGACCGACGACAGCTTGGACACGACCTTCAACGCTTCCACCGACGTCGGCAGCCCGACCGGAGTCTATTGCGCAGCCGTGCAGACGGATGACCGGGTGGTCCTCGGCGGCTCGTTCACCTTCGTGGACGGCGTGGCGCGCAACCGGCTCGCGCGCCTCAACGCCGACGGCACGCTGGACAGCGCGTTTTTCTCCGGCGTGGACGACATCGTCGCCACCCTGGCGATCCAGCCAAACGGCAAGGTTCTCGCCGGGGGGAACTTCACGGTGGCCAACACCTCCGCGCGCAACCATCTGTTGCGGCTGAACACGGACGGCGGCCTGGACCTTGCCTTCCATCCCGACCCGATCTTCCCGGTCTTCGCGCTGGCCGTGCAGTCCGACGGCAAGATCCTCGCTGGCGGGGGGACTCCGAGCACCAGCGGTGGGGCCACGACCAACCTTGCCCGCTTCCTGGCCGACGGCACGCCGGACGCCACCTTCAGCGCGACGACCAACAACAGCGTTTTTGCGCTGGCCGTGCAACCCGACGGCAAGATCATCGTCGTCGGGTCCTTCCTGACCGTGGACGGGGTGGCCCACGACGCGATTGCCCGCCTCAAACCGGACGGCACGCTGGACGCCGCTTTCCAGGCCAAAGGCAGCGGGTTCATCGCCACGGCGGCGTTGCAACCCGACGGCAAGATCATCGTGGGCGGCGAGTTCAGCACGATCGACGGGACCCCGCGCCACAACCTGGCGCGGCTGAACGCCGACGGAACCCTCGATGCGACGTTCCAAGCTGACACGGACAACACGGTCTACCAGGCACTCATCACGCCGAGCGGCAAGATCGTCGTGGGCGGGGCATTTGCGTACGTCGGCGGCGTGTCCCACAAGTTCATCGCGCGGCTGAACGCCGACGGCTCGCTGGATGGCAGCTTCAACGCCAGCACGGACAACATCGTGGATGTCTTGGCCGCGTCACCTAGCGGAAAGATCGTCTTGGGGGGCTTCTTCGGCCAGGTGGACGGCGACACTGCTCACCCTCGCTTGGCGCGGCTCAATGGCAGTCCGTTCCCGAACTTTTTCCAAGGCGAAGCTGCTCTGAGCAACGGGGCATACTACCTCGCGTTTCCCGGCGGGAGCTATTTTGGCTACTACGCGTTTCTCGCTGATTCGCATTACATCTACCACTTTGATCTCGGCTACGAGTACGTCTTTGACGCCGCGGACGGCAAGAGCGGCGTGTACTTGTACGACTTTAAGAGCGGGCACTTCCTCTACACGAGTCCGACGTTCCCCTTCCCGTACCTGTACGACTTCAGCCTGAACTCGGTGCTGTACTACCTCCCCGACCCGAACAATCCAGGCCGCTACAACACGGACGGAACACGGTACTTCTACGACTTCGCCACGGGCCAGATCATCACCCAATAGGCGGCTGCAGCGTTTTCCGGTTGCTCGTGCGGAACCTGACACGCAAACGACAACGGCTGTAATCTCTCTTCTCCTTCTTGCGGCGCGGTTGCTTCTCCTCACGCCGAGGCGAAGCCTCCTGCCACCACCCCGATGCTGGCGAGCGCGTCGTCCGCGGAGATCGCCGCCTGATTCCAACCTCTCTTTCACCGCCTGCCGATGCCCACGACCTTGTCTGCCGACATTGCCGACCGCTTCGCCGCCACCACGCTCAGGCACGTTACCCGCGAGTACCCGCACCACTTGACCCACGCCCTGGCTGGCTCGGAAGACGTTCGACCGCCCGCGGCTCTCCACCCCGTCTTCTACGGCAGCTACGACTGGCACTCGTGCGTGCACGGCTACTGGCTGCTGGCGCGCGTGCTGCGCCGCTTCCCGCAGGGGACGCACGGCCAGGCGATCCGCCGGCTCTTTGCCCGGCAGCTCACCCCAGAGAAGGTCGCGGAGGAGCGCGCGTACTTCGCCCGGCCGGCGGCCCGAGGGTTCGAGCGCCCTTATGGTTGGGCCTGGCTGCTCAAGCTGGTCCACGAGCTGACGTTCCTGTCCGAACCGGCCTGGGTCGCCGCCCTGTTGCCGCTCGCAACCTTGGTGGTCCGGCGCCTGGCGGACTTCCTGCCGGTGGCGACCTACCCCGTGTGGGCGGGCACGCACGCCAACACGGCCTTCGCTCTGCGCTTGGCCGCCGACTACGCGCAGGGCACGCCGGATGACGCCCTTACCGGTCTGCTGACTGCGACGGCCGAACGCTGGTACGGAGCCGACGCCGATTGTCCCGCCTGGGGCGAGCCGGGCGGCGATGATTTCCTGTCGCCCACCCTGATCGAGGCGGAGTGCCTGCGCAGGCTTTTGCCTGGGGAGCGTTTCTTGCCCTGGCTGGATCGTTTCCTGCCGCGGCTGGCGGGCCGCGCGCCGGGTGCGCTCTTCGTGCCGGCCGTGGCCAGCGACCGCGGCGACGGCAAGATCGCGCATCTCGATGGGCTCAACCTCAGCCGCGCCTGGTGCCTGCGGGCGCTGGCCACCGCGCTGCCGCCCGGCGATCCGCGCCGGGCGATCCTGCAGGCGGCAGCGGACGAGCATCTCGCCGTCAGCTGGCCGCACCTAGCGGGCGACTACATGGGCGCACACTGGCTGAGCAGCTTCGCCCTGCTGGCCATCGACGAGGTCTGACTTTCCCGGCGCGGCTTCAGACTGTCTTGAGCATCCCGCCGTCCACGTAGTAGGTCGAGCCGACGCAGTAGCTCGCCTGCTCCGAGCACAGAAAGACGAAGAAACTCGCCAGCTCCTCCGGCGTGCCGAAGCGCTTGGTGGGCGTGTGCTCGTCGGCCACCGAGGACAGGTAGCCCTCCCAGTCGCCGCCCGTATCGGCGGTGAGCTTGCGGGCGGTGTTCTTCCAGTCGGGCGTGAGGATCAGGCCGGCGTTGATCGTGTTGACGCGGATGCGGTCTTTGATGACCTCGGTCGACAACGTCTTGGAAAACATCATCAGCGCCGCCTTGGTCGTGTTGTAGATCGGCTCGTACCACAGCGGCTGCTTGGCGCAGATCGACGCGTTGTGCAGGATGACGCCGCCCCCGCGCCGACGCATCGCCGGCACCAACCCGCGCGCGAGGCGCACGGCCGCCATGACGTGCAGGTCCCAGTAGGATTGCCACTTTTCGTCGGGCGCTTCGAGGATCGTTTCGTTGGAGCCGGTGCCCGCGTTGTTGATGAGCAGGTCCGCGCCGCCGAACTCCGCCTCCGCCGCCGCCACGATCTGCTCGCAACCTTCCGCCCGCGCCACGTCGGCCGCCACGCCGACCGCACGCACGCCGTGCTGCTCCGCGATCCGGCGCGCCTCGGCTTCGACGCGTTCCTGGCCCCGGGCCGCCAGCACCAGGTGCACGCCCTCCGCTGCGAGGGCTTCGGCGACGGCCAAGCCGATGCCGATGCTGCCGCCGGTGATGACGGCCACCTTGTCTTTGAGTCCGAGGTCCATGGTTTCTTCATTGTGGGGGCCGGGACGGCGCGGGGTCAAACCAAATGCGACCGGCCAAAGCTGACCCGTAGTTGTTTTGTGGATGACAAGCCGCCGGGGTTGCGAGACGCTAAGAAACTTCCAAGGAGAAGCACCCGCTCTCCATGGATCACCGTCCTTTCGACAAAAACCCGGCTTGGCAGACGGGACGGCCCTTGTCACCGGTGCCGGCACCGGCATCGACCAGGCCACCGCCAGGCCCTTCCTTCCCCAACCCATGCAAGCCCTCGTTCTTGAACAAAAAGACCGTCTCTCCCTGCGCGACTTTCCGCTGACCGAGCCGCCGCTCGGGCCGCACGACGTGCGCGTGGCCATCCGCACGGTGGGCGTGTGCGGCAGCGACGTGCATTACTACACCCATGGCAAGATCGGCCCGTTCGTGGTGCGCGAGCCGATGATCCTCGGCCACGAGGCGGCCGGCACGATCACGGAAGTCGGCGCACAGGTCACCGGGCTCCAGGTCGGCGACCGCGTGTGCATGGAGCCGGGCATCCCCACCCCGCAAAGCCGCGCGACCCAGCAGGGCCTGTACAACCTGGACCCCGCCGTGCAGTTCTGGGCGACGCCGCCGGTGCACGGCTGCCTGCGGCCGTCGGTGGTCCACCCGGCGGCGTTCACCTTCCGGCTGCCCGACAACGTGTCGTTTGCGGAAGGCGCGATGGTCGAGCCCCTCGCCGTCGGCATCCACGCGGTCAACAAGGCGCGCGTCAAGCCCGGCGACGTGGCCGTGGTCACCGGCGCGGGTCCCATCGGCATGGTCACGGCGCTGGCGGCGCTGGCGGGCGGGTGCAGCCGGGTGTTCATCACCGACGTGCAGGCGCCCAAGCTCGCGCTGGCGGGCAAGTATCCGGGGGTCACGCCGGTGGACGTGAGCAAGCAAAACCTCGCGCAGGTCGTCAACGAGGCCACCGGCGGCTGGGGGGCGGAAATCCTCTTCGAGGCCAGCGGCAGCCCGCGCGTGTACGACGGATTCTTCGACGCGATGTGCCCGGGCGGCTGCGCGGTGCTGGTCGGGATGCCGGTCGAGCCGGTGCGTTTCGACGTGGTGGCCGCCGCCGCCAAGGAGGCACGCATCGAGACGGTTTTCCGCTACGCGCACGTCTTCCCCCGTGCCTTGGCGCTCATGGGCGCGGGCAAGATCGACGTCAAGCCGCTGCTCACCGACCGCTACAAGTTCGACGACAGCGTGGCGGCGTTCGACTACGCCGTCCATCCCGACCCCGCCAGCGTCAAGGTCCAGATCGACCTGCCGGAGTGAGCGCAAACAGTGCGCGGGGCTAACACACGATGGTCCCCGCGCCTGTTCGTTTGCCTCAAGTGGCGGAGAAGCCTCCGTCCACCTGCAAGGTCAGGCCGTTGAGCATCCCGGCCGCGTCGCTCAGGACAAAGCAGACAACCGAGGCCACGTCCTCGCACTCCGCAAACCTCTGCAACGGGATGCGCGCCAGCATCGGCCCACCCTTGGCCGGGTCGCTCCAAGCCCGGCGGCCCATCTCGGTCATCACCACCGTAGGGTTGACCGAGTTCACGCGGATGCCGTGCGCGCCGAGTTCGACGGCCATCACCCGGGTGAGTTGATCCAGTCCGGCCTTCGAGGCGCAGTACGCCGCGTGGTTCGCCAGGGCCTGGAAGGCGGCCATGCTGGAGACGTTGACGATTGACCCGCGCACCTCGCGCGCGATCATGCGTTGCGCGACGACCTGCGTGACGAGGAGGACCGAGCGCAGGTTAAGCGCCATCGTCGCATCCCAGGCTTGCACGCTGGTTTGCAGCATCGGTTCCAGGATCGCCACGGCGGCGTTGTTGACCAGCAGGTCGATGTCCCCGGCCTGCTCCGCCATCTGCCGGGCCGCGTCGGCATCGGCCAGGTCGGCGGTCATGATCTCGCAGCCGATCTCGTCGCGCAGGCTCGCCAGGTCCGCCTCCGTGCGGCTGACGGCGACCACGCGGGCGTTGGAACGGTGGAGGCTGCGCGCGATCTCGCGGCCGATGCCCTTGCCCGCGCCGGTCACCAGCGCGCGGCGGTTTTTGAAGTCGAGGTGGCAGGTGGAGGGATCGAGTTTCGTGGGCATGGCAAAAGGGGATGGAAGGTGCCTTCCATGGGTAGTGCCCGCGGGTTGGTTTGGCAAGGACGGCGGTGCTGCGCCGCCCGGGGGGATGGCCGGAGAACAATTTTCTACCGGGCCGAACATTTGTTGTTTGACTCACCCCCGGGATTGCGGCTGAATAAAGCTCCCTCTTTTCGTCGTTTGCCGTTCCGAAACAAGCAGTTCCCCAACCGAAGAGTTTGTTCGGACGCACCAAGGCTCCACCCTCCACCCC
>CAXTMD010000063.1:10024-14667 GCA_964245035.1 uncultured Chthoniobacterales bacterium | reverse complement strand
CGCTGGGACTGTGGCTGGTGGTCAAGTACTACTCCGCCAAGGGGCCCGAGATCAAGGTGAGCTTCGAGACCGCGGAGGGCATCATCGCCGGGAAAACCCCCGTGCTCTGCCGCAGCGTCAACATCGGCACCGTCAGCGACGTGAAGCTGTCCGGCGACCTCAAACGCGTGGTGGTCAACCTCGACATGACCAACGACGCCACGCGGCTGCTCGTCAGCGACACCCAGATCTGGGTGGTGCGCGCCCGCTACAGTTCGGCCGGTGTGTCGGGGTTGAACACCATCGTCTCGGGCAACTACCTGGAGCTTCAGCCCGGTTCGCACAAGGACCCACGGCGTGACTTTGTCGGTCTGGAAGCCCCGCCGGTGACGCCGCCCGGCGTGCCCGGCCTGCACTTCCGCCTGACCGCTGACACCGCCGGCAGCCTGGGGCCGGGGGCGTCGATTATCTACAAGGGCTTTGACGTGGGCAAGATCGAGTCCCGCACCTTTCACCCCGACACGGGCGAGGCGGAGTTCACCGCGTTCATCGATGCGCAGTACGCCAACCTCGTGGACCGCAACACCCGGTTCTGGAACTACAGCGGCATCGATGTGAGCGTCGGCCCGGACGGGTTCAAGCTGCGCACGGGTTCGCTGACTTCCATCCTGGCCGGCGGGGTGACCTTCACCGAGCCCGAGGCGGGGCGTCCGAAAAACGCGCACCTGCCCGACAACACGACCTTCCGGCTGTACGCCAACTTCGACGCGGCCAACAAGGTCACCGACCTCAATCCGACGATCCCGTACCTGATGCTCTTCACCGGCAGCGTGCGCGGGCTGAGCGTGGACGCGCCCGTGGAGTTCCGCGGCATCCGGGTGGGCACGGTCATGGGGATTTCCTTCAAGTACCTGCCCGACGATCCCGCCCGCCGGGTACCGGTGCTGATCCGCATCGACCCGACGATGCTCCTGAACGTCCCCAACGAAGACTACGACGCTGGACGCAAGGGCATCGCCACGAGCGTGGAGCACGGCCTACGCGCGACGCTGAAAACCGGCAACCTGCTCACCAGCCAGCTCTACGTCGACCTGGACTTCCAGAAGGACGCTCCCCCGGATAAAATTGCCGAGGTGGAAGGCTACGATGTGCTTCCGACCGTTGCCTCCGGGCTGGGCGAGTTGCAGGAAAAGCTCAACGCGATCCTCGACAAGGTGCAGGCGCTGCCGCTGGACAAGACCATCGGCAACGCCAACGACGCTCTGGCTTCGGTGAAGACCGCGCTCAACAGCCTGAACGACCTCATCGCGCAGCAGCAAACCCAGGCGCTGCCCGGTGAACTGCGCAAGGACCTCACCGAACTCCAGAAAACGCTCGCGGGCTACAACGGCCAGTCGGCGTTTTACCAGGATTTGTCGGGCGTGTTGCAGCAGTTGACCGAGACCCTGCGCTCACTGCGCGGCCTGACCGGCACCCTGGAGCGCAGCCCCAACTCGATCATCTTCGGGAAGCCCGGCGACCCCGCGCCGCCGCGCGGCAGCAGCCGATGAAGACCACCCTTGCCCTCCTTGACCTGATGAAACCCGGCCTCGTGACCCCGCTTCTTTCCTTGGCGGCAGCCTGCGCCCTCGCGGGCTGCGGCGGCGCGAAGGATCAATACTTCCGTCTCTCGGCCTCCGGACCGGCCGTCACGCGGCCGGCGGGCACCGCGGTGGCAGTCGGCCCGGTGACCCTACCCACGTACGTAGACCGCGCCGAACTGGTCTTTCAGAATGGACCCAACGAGTTCGAGGTCCCGGCGAAGGTGCATTGGGCGGGGGCGCTGACGGAGAACTTCACGCAGGTGCTTGCCGCCGACCTTGGCCGCCGCCTGCATTCCGGCAACGTCGTGCCCAACCCCGCCCCGACCGACACGCGCTTTCGCTACCGGGTGAGCGTCAGCGTGCGGCAGTTCCACGCCGTCAGCGGGGAGGGCGCGGTGCTCGAAGCCGCGTGGCGGGTGGAGAACGCCGAGACGCGCCAGGTCCTGCGCAACGGCGGGGCCAGCTACCACGCGCCGATCAACGGCGACGGCTACGCGCCCGTCGTCGCGGCGGAGAGCGATCTGGTCGAGCAGCTTGCGGCGTCCATCAGCCGCTCGTTGTAGGCGCGCCGCCGCGCCTGGGCTATATTCCCTCCGGGATCGCGACAACCGGAAGCCGGAGCAAAGCCGTAGAGGCACGGAACGATCCACCTCTGCACTATGCTCGAAAAACTTCCCCACGTCATCGGCCAGGTCCTCAAAGGCAAGGGACCCGGCTTGGACCAAACCGTCTACTTCGACGAATCCATCGAGGGCGCGCCCGAAGCGATCACGGTGACCAGCGCCGCGTTCACCGACGGCGGGGCGATCCCGACGCGCTTCACGGAGGATGGAGAAAAGATCAGCCCGCCGCTGGCGTGGACCGGTGTGCCGGCGGAGGCGCGCAGCCTCGTCCTCGTCGCCGAGGATGCCGATAGCCCGACGCCCGCGCCCATCGTGCACGCGTTGGTTTTTGACTTGCCGGCTGCGGACGGCTCGCTGGCCGAGGGAGCGTTGAAAAGCCCGGGCGGCGAGGGTGAAAACCACGCGTTGGGCAAAAACACCTTCCTGAAAAAGGCGTACCTGCCGCCTGACCCTCCGCCGGGTGGAGGAGCGCACCGTTACTTCTTCCAGGTCTACGCGCTCGACCGGACGCACGGCCTCGACGAGGGGGCCGGTCGCGGCGCGGTGAAAGACGCGCTCCGTGGACATGTACTCGCCCGCGGTTGTCTGCTCGGCACGTACGAGCGGCCCTGATCTAAAATCGCCGCGCCAGCAGCACCGTCCTCGAACGACCGGCAAATGCGTTGCCTCAAATCTCGAAACTGAGCGCCGCCGGCCGCAGGATTTGTTCCAGCACGTCCGCGAGCGTGCGGCCTTCAAACAACCCCTCCAACTGCGTCTGCACCTCGGTCATCAGGATGCGCACCGGACAGGTGCGCTCGTCCGGACAGGTGCAGCGTTCGCGTCGGGCCTGCGGTGAGGCGCAGGGCAGGGGAGTCAGCGGTCCGTCGAGCGCGCGGATAACCTCGCCGACGGTGATCTCGGTGGCCGGACGCGCCAGTCGGTAGCCACCGCCCACCCCGCGTTTGCTCGCCAGCAAGCCGGCGTGCCGCAGGCTGAGAAGGATTTGCTCCAGGAACTTGACCGGGATGTTTTCCTGGCGAGAGACCTGTTCGATGCGCCACGAACCCGGGAGCGGGCCGTCGCTCGCCCGGGCGATGGCGAACAGGGCGCGCAGGGCGTACTCGGTCTTCTTAGATAGGCGCATGCGGAAACATCGGGGAAGCCCCGAAACGCTAGATTCGCTCTTGCCAAACGGCCGTGCAACGACGATGTTCCCGAACCCACAAAACGGGGGCGCACTGGTTTCGACTGATGATCGGAGGCCTGGGCGGCATGCCGAGGATGATCCGTTGGCCTCGTAAATATCGGATCAAAAAAACAAACGCGAATCGTAACGATCTCGCCCTCGCGGCTTAATTGCTCGTGAGCGTTCCTGGTCCGACGCCCGCTGGGGCCGGGAACGATGACAGCGGGCTAGCCTCAGGGTGGAGTGACCGCGCCCAGGGCGAAATAATATTACGTGGTCGCTCGGGGATGCGTACCGTGCTGGTGCCAATCGCGTTCCTTAAAACCCATCACCAGCTAAGCATGTAGAAGTTCAGGCAGATGGTTGTTAGGACAGGGGTTCGACTCCCCTCGCCTCCACTTTTTCTTCAAGGTGCCGCTTGCACCCCGATGGCCGGCGCACGGCGGCCGGCGAGTCGTTTGCCCAACTGGATCGCTGGCAGTTCGACCAGGTAGAAAACCACCGCGCTGACCGCAACCGTCAGCCCAAGGAGCGGCGCGACGTAGAACGCCACCGGCCAGCCACGCAGCGAGCCACCGGTGCCATGCGCGATCCAGAAAAGGAACGGGGCCAGCACGACCAGATGAAACAGGTAGATGGAATAGCTGATCTTCCCGAGCCACGCCAGGACCGGATTGCGCACGCGCGCGTAGGCGACCCAACCCCAAAAAAGCAGCGGCGCGACGACGAAGGGCATCAGGAAACCCCGGCTGGGCTGAACGAAAAAGCGGAACTGCCGCGGCCCGCCTACAACCATGATCACCACCGTCAGGCCGACGAGCCACCGGACGCCCGGGTGGTTGCGCCAACCTTGGCGGAACCCGGCCGTCTGGTCGTAGACGATCCGGAAGTACGCGCCCCAAAACATGACCCCGAGGTGCCGCGGCAGGTTCTTCCAGCCCGCCGAGGTTTCCGCCGGCAGGACGCCCACGCCCTTGAGCCCTTTAAACGCGTACCAGGCGAGCGACATTCCCACGACCAGTCCGGCCAGGACGCGTTCGTTTTCCAGCCAGCCGCCGCGCCAGAGAATCCAGCAAAGGACGTAGAAAACCAGCTCGGTTTCCAGGGTCCAGTAAGAGTTGAGGATCTGCGGCTGTCCGAAGAGGACGGGCAGCATCGTGGCGTTGGCGGCGACCGTGGAAGCCGGCGCCGGATGCCCTTCCCACCACCAGACGAAGACCAAGCCGGCCGCCATCGAAACCCAGTACGCCGGGAACAACCGAAAAAAACGCGAGAGGACGACCCGTCTTC
>CAXTMD010000063.1:0-10014 GCA_964245035.1 uncultured Chthoniobacterales bacterium | reverse complement strand
CGGACCGCGCAGCGTGCCGTAGATGACGAATCCGCTGACGGCGAAAAACACCAGGACGCCGACAAACCCGATCTCCGTGTAGCGCACCCACGAGGGGGAACTGGGGTCCGCGCCGCCGCGCGCCACGGGCAGGTAGTCTTCCCAGATGTGGGTGGTTGCCACCAGCAGCGCCGCCACGGCGCGCAGCGTGTCGATGTGCGTGAACCGGTGTTCGGCGGGGGTGGGCGCGGGCATGGGTCGGCGGTCCCCGGGAATACGAGCGGAATCCGCCGGTGGGTCAAGCGGATTTCCCTTGGCTTGCGGTTTGCTTACTAAATCGCATGGACCCTACCGTCGCACCGGCCGTCAACGCCGCGCATCCCCCGCCACTGCCGTTTCCGCGGTTTAGGCTCAGCGCGGTTTCGCTGACCTTTTTGGGCGTCGCGGCGGCGACGACCTTGGTCGTGTCCATGCCGAGGTGGCTGCACGCGCCGGCGACGGTTGTGGTGGACCTCGGCGGTTTCGCGGTCGTTTCTGTGCTGGCCTTGGGATTGGCCCAGTTGGCTTGGCAGTTCGACGCGCGGCGTCGGGCTGGCGGGTTGGTGTTCTGCTTCGTGATGCTCCTGTTCCTCGCCGTGAAATTGGCTCTGCCGGTTGCGGTCAGTGCCAACGCCGCCCGCCGCGCGGCGCAGTTGCGGGACTTGCAGCGCCAGACGGTCGCACGCCAGGAGCGAGAACTCGCCGCCCGGGACCGTTCGTCCGCCGGGCAGGCCCGCAACGATCAATCGGACGCCGATCTGATCCAGCAGCGCGCGCAGATCTTTCAGGATGCTTCCCGGGAGGCGCAGGGCGATGATCGCCGGATGCTCGAAGTCGACGCCCGCATCATCGGCGCGTTCCAGGCGGATGTGCGGGCGTACCAAAGCGCCGTGACGGCGTTGCGGGCGGATGGCTTCGCCTCGGCGGCGGGTCTCGAAACGCGCGAAGGATTGGCGAGGCGGAAGGCCCTCGTCCAGACGTGCGCCCAAGCCAACGCGACCTTGACAGAATCGTGCCGCACGCTGGAGGAAAGGTGTTACGCCGAGATGCGGCGTGCCCTGCCGGAACCCCGCGCCACTGACGCCGCCCGTCGTGCGATGATCGGAGCCGACACCGCCTTGGCGCTCCGGGTCCGCGACTGCGAGCGCCGGATGATCGAAGGAGCCGGCGGCATGGTCGCCTTGTTTGAGCGGGAGTTCGAGCGCTGGCACTTCAACGTGGCCAAGCGCGTGGTCTTCGACGACGCCGACGCCCCGGCGGCCTACACGCGCTGCGTCAAGCAGATCCAGGATGCCGGGCAGGAGGAAGCCGGCGCGCAACGCGAAATGCTGGCCCATTCCAAGGCGCGTCTAGGCTCCTGAACGGCGCAGGTTCGGATTTCGGTTGGTAGGGGCCCGGCAGCGGCGTATGCTACCGGTCCATTTTTGCCGCTTATGTCTGACCACGCCGACGAAAAGAACGCCGCCGAAGACCCTGCCGCCGCCGCTGGCCCGAGCCACGCCGAAGGCAAGCCGATGACGGAGTTGGAACGCATCCGCCATTCCGCCGCGCACGTTCTGGCCACGGCGATCTTGAGGATCTGGCCGGAAGCGCAGTTCGCGGCCGGCCCGCCGGTGGAGAACGGCTTTTACTACGACGTGGAGTTGCCGCACCGCATTTCGCCTGCAGACTTCGAGCGCATCGAGGCGGAGATGAAGAAGGAGACCAAGGCGAACAACGTCTTTCAGCGTGTCGAGGTCTCGCGCGACGAGGCGATTGCCCTGGCGGAAAAGGGTGCGCTGGCGAGTCTTGGGGAGCGCCCAGGAGCCCCGAGCAAATTCAAGCTCGACATCGTCCAGAACATCCCCGAGGGCGAGAAGATCACCCTGTATCGCAACGGCGATTTCACAGACCTCTGCGCCGGGCCGCACGTAGGGCGCACGGGCAACGTAGGAGCGTTCAAGCTCACGCACGTGAGCAGCACTTACTACAAGGGCGACGAGAAGAACCCGCAGCTTCAGCGCATCTATGGGACGGCGTTCAAGAACCGCACCCAGTTGGACGAGTACTTCGCCATGTTGGAGGAGGCGAAGAAGCGCGATCACCGCAAGCTCGGCAAGGACTTGGAGCTATTCACCTTTGACGACGACGTGGGGCCTGGCTTGCCGCTCTGGCTGCCGCGCGGCACGGCGATCATCGAGGAACTAGAAAAGCTGGCTAAAGAGACGGAGTTCGCCGCCGGTTACGAGCGCGTGCGTACCCCGCATCTAGCACGCGAGAACATGTACCTGACGAGCGGGCATTTGCCCTACTACGCGGACAGCATGTTTCCGCCGATGGAACTCAAAGAAAAGGAAGCCGAAGAGAAGTTACAGAAGCTTGTTGATCAGCTTCAACACGCTGAGGCTCGTCTTACCACTGCCACAAACTCGGGTTCCGAGGAGGAAGAATTTTTTCAAGGTCAAACGTACTCGGATCATAGCAACCGCCTGAGAAAAGAGATCGAGCAACTTAAGCAGTCAGACTTGCTCAAACCGGATCGGTACTACCTCAAGGCGATGAACTGCCCGCACCACCACAAGCTTTTCGGAGCGGTACCGCGCAGCTACCGCGACCTGCCCCTGCGCTTTGCCGAATACGGTACCTGCTACCGCTACGAGCAGTCCGGCGAACTCCAGGGCCTCATGCGCGTGCGCGCCATGCAGATGAACGACGCGCACATCTACTTCTCGGAAGATCAGTTCGAGAGCGAGTTCAACGCCGTCAACCAAATGTATCTGAACTACTTCAAGCTTTTCGGCTTCTCGAAGTACCAGATGCGTTTCTCCACGCACGACCCCGCCAAGCTCGGCGAAAAGTTCATCAACAGCCCCGAACTCTGGAAGAAGACGGAGGACATGGTGCGCGACGTTCTCATCAAGAGCAACATCCCCTACGTCGAAGTGCCCAACGAGGCCGCCTTCTACGGCCCGAAGATCGACGTGCAAATTTGGAGCGCCATCGGGCGCGAGTTCACCATCGCCACCAACCAGGTGGACTTCGGCGTGCCGGAGCGTTTCGGCCTCAAGTACAAGACCCGCGAGAACACGGACGCGACGCCGCTGTGCATCCACCGTGCGCCGCTCGGCACGCACGAGCGTTTCATCGGCTTCCTGATCGAGCATTACGCGGGCAATTTCCCGCTGTGGCTCTCGCCCGAACAGGTCCGCGTGCTGCCCATCGGCGACGAACCGGCCTTGGTCGACTACGCCCGCGGCGTGCAGAACGAACTCCGGGCCGCCGGAGTCCGCGCCACGCTGGACGCCACGAACGACCCGATCAAAGCCAAGATCGCCGACGCCGAGAAGTTCAAGGTGCACACGATGCTGGTCATCGGGGGTCGCGACCTGGAAGCAGGCAACCTGAGCGTGCGCGTGCACGGCAAGGGCAACCTCGGCGCAAAGCCCCGCGGCGAGGTGATCGCCGACCTGCTCGCATCGATCAAAGAGCGGCGAGCGTGAGCCTCCGGCAGGCAACGCAGTTGCCGTTCGTCCCAGGAAGGTAGGGATGGCTCTCCGAGCCAGTCCCTGGATTTTCCGGCGAGACGCGTCGTGCGCACGAAGGTCTTCCAATCCAAACTAGGGAGCGGCTCGGAGGGCCATCCCTACTTTATTGGGACGAGGCCGCTGTTGCGGCTTGGCGCGACGCGCGGTCCTGCTTCGCGGCGCGCAGTTGCCCGCACCCAGCCGCCACGTCGATGCCACGGCGCTGGCGAACCGTGCAGGGAAAGCCCGCTTCCTGCAAGACGAGCTGAAACATGTCGACCGCTAGCCCATCGGTGGGTGATCCGCCGAAGCCACCGGTCGGATTGAGCGGGATGAGGTTGACGTGCGCGTCCATCCCGCGCAGCAGCGCCGCCAGCCGTTGCGCGGTGTCCGGGGAATCGTTCACGCCGGCGACCAGCGTCCACTCGAAGAAAATTCGCCGTCCCGTCTGATCGCCGTAGGTCCGGCAGGCATCCATCAACTCCGCCAGCGGCCAGCGCCGGCTCGCGGGTACGAGCGCGGCGCGTTCCGCCTCGCTGGCACCGTGCAGGCTGACGGCCAGATTGTACGGCCGTCGCTCGCGCGCCAACCGCAGGATGCCCGGGACCACGCCGACCGTGCTGATGCTGATCCGCCCCGGACCGATGTTCATCCCGCGTGGATCGGTGATGATTTCCAGTGCCGTCATCACGCCGTCGTAATTATGCAGCGGCTCGCCCATGCCCATGAGCACGAGGTTACGCACGCCGGGCTGATCCTCCATGCGGAGGACGCGTTGCGCGTGGAGCACCTGCGCGACGATTTCTCCCGGCCGCAGGTGGCGCACGAAGCCCATCTGCCCTGTCGCGCAAAAAACGCAGCCCATTGCGCAACCCGCCTGGGTGCTCAGGCAGACCGTGTGCCTTCCGGGGTAGGCCATGAGCACCGTCTCGACCTCCTGGCCGTCGGTGAGGCGCAGCAGGTATTTGCGCGTCAGACCGTCGGCACTCGGGATCTCCGCCGCGAGTCCCGGCGCGTCGAAACGGTGCTGGCCCGGCTCGGCAAATACCCGTTTGTGAAGCCAGCGGACCAGCGGCGGCAAAAAATCTGCCGGCAGCCCGTCCACCGCGAGTTCCGGCCGCAGCTCCCGGTGCAGGGTGCGCCAGAGCCGCCGCGCATGGGAGAAGTGCAAGCCATCGGCGGCGAGCAACGCTTCCAACTGCGCGTAGGTGAGATCGTGGAGGCTGGTCACGGGCGGAAGTCAGCAATGTAACCCACGCACACGTAACTCCCAAATATCGCCTCCAAGTTGCGGTGCCTCACGGCGCAGACAATGTTTGTAGATGCCCCCCAAACCCCGTTTTCTGATGTGCGCGCCGGACTTCTACCAGGTTGATTACGTGATCAACGTCTGGATGGAAGGCAACGTGGACCGTTCCTCCCAGGATCGCGCCGCCACGCAGTGGCGCGGTCTCGAAGCCGTGCTACGCCAGCACGCCGACGTGGAACTCGTCCCACCCGCGCGCGGCTGGCCGGACCTCGTCTTCACCGCCAACGCTGGCCTTGTGCTCGGCGACAAGGTCGTTTTAAGCCGCTTCTTCCATCCCGAGCGCCAGGGCGAAGAACCAGTGTTCAAGGCGTGGTTCGAGCGCGCCGGGTTCACGGTGTACGAGATGCCGGAGGACCTGCCGTTCGAGGGGGCGGGGGATGCGCTCTTTGACCGCGACGGCCGCTGGCTGTGGGCTGGTTACGGCCCACGCACCGAACTCGACTCTCACCCGCTGCTCGCCCGCTGGCTAGGCGTCGAGGTGCTCTCGCTGCGGCTCATCGACAAACGTTTTTACCATCTCGACACCTGCCTGTGCCCGCTGGTCGGCGGATTTTTGCTCTATTATCCCGACGCGTTCGACGCCTACTCGAACCGCCTCATCGAAATGCGCGTGCCCGCCGCCCGGCGCATCGCCGTGGCCGAACCCGACGCTGTCAACTTCGTCTGCAACGCGGTGAACGTCGGGCAGACGGTCATCATCAACAAGGCCAGCGCGGAACTGCGCGAACGCCTGGCAGCTGCGGGGTTTGCCACCGTGGAAACGCCGTTGACCGAGTTCATGAAGGCGGGTGGCGCGGCGAAATGCCTGACGCTGCGCCTGGACGAGGAAATCCGCGAGGACGCGCACGCCCTAGCCGCCGTGGAGAGCCGCGAGGTCACGCTGGAGGGGCACCTGCTCGACTCCGGGCTACTCGACCGCGCGCTGGACTCAGTCGTGGAGGGAGCGGGGAGCTTCCAGATTTTGGAGTTCAACCTCGGCCGCCAGCGCCAGAGCACGTCGAGCGCACGGCTGAAGATCTCCGCGCCCTCCGCCGACGCGCTCGACCGGATCATGGGGCAGCTCATCCCGCTCGGGGCTGGCCAGCCGGCCGCGAACGAGAAAGATGCGCGCCGCGCCGCGGTGACCCAAATCGGGGTGGCACCGGTCGACTTCTCCGTGACGACCATCTACCCGACCGAGGTGCGCTGCGACGGCGCGTGGCGGCGCGTGGAGAACCAGCGCATGGACGGCGTGATCGTGTGGGACGGCGCGCGGGCCGAGTGCCGGCTCATCCGCGATCTCCGGCCGAACGATCAGGTGGTGGTCGGCGTGGATGGCATCCGGGCCATCCGCAAGACGGAGTCGCGCGAGGGCGGCCTCGGCGAAGCGGTCACGGAAGAGTTCGGGTTCATGGGCGCGAGCGTGTCGAGCGAGCGCAAGGTGGAGTTGGTCGTCGAGCAGATCGCGTGGGAACTGCGACGCATCCACGACCAGGGCGGCAAGGTCGTGGTGGTGGCCGGTCCGGTCGTCATCCACACGGGCGGCGGCGACCACCTCGCGCGGCTGATCCGGGAGCGGTATGTGCACGTCCTGCTCGGCGGCAATGCCATCGCGGTCCACGACATCGAGCAAAACATCCTCGGCACGTCGCTCGGCGTGGACATGAAACGCGGTGCACCGGTACACGGCGGGCACCGGCACCACTTGAAGGTGATCAACACCGTTCGGAGCCACGGCAGCATCGCGCAGACCGTGGCGGCGGGGGACCTGCGCAGCGGCATCTTCTACGAATGCGTGCGCCAGCGCGTGCCGTTCTCGCTGGCGGGTTCGATCCGTGACGACGGTCCGCTGCCCGACACGATCATGGACCTGATCCGCGCGCAGGAAGATTACGCCCGGCTCATCAAGGGCGCGGACATGATCCTAATGCTCTCCAGCATGCTGCACTCCATCGGCGTCGGGAACATGACCCCTGCCGGGGTCAAGCTAGTGTGCGTGGATATCAACCCGGCGGTCGTGACCAAGCTGGCGGACCGCGGCTCGGTGGAGTCGGTGGGCATCGTGACGGACGTGGGTTTGTTTCTGAGCCTGCTGGTAGCGCAGTTGGACAAGCTCAACAGCACGTACGGCGCGCTGGCGGCGTGAGCCGCAGGCGCCTCCAAACCGACGGGTACATCCCGAAGCCGATGCCGATGGCCGAGCACACGATCAAACCCGCCGCCGCCCAACCCCACGGGAAAATCACGTCCGCCTTCAGCCACATGGCGAGCGCATTGCCGCCCACCACGCCGAGCAAAATTCCCACGAGTCCACCGAGTTCGGAGAGAAAAACCGCCTCCACCAAAAACTGCCGCAGGATGTCGCGCTTCTTGGCGCCGATGGACTTGCGCACGCCGATTTCCTTCGTCCGCTCCGTGACGCTCACCAGCATGATGTTCATGATCCCCACGCCCGCGGCCAGCAGGGCGACCGAACTGATCACAAACGCTCCCGCGCGCACGGCGTTGGCCACCGAGGCGAACGCCGCGACGAGCGAATCGTTCGTGAACACCTCGAAATCGTTGTCGGTGCCGGGTCCGAGTTGCCGCGCGACCCGCATTGCGCCGACGGCGGCGTTAAACGTGCGCTGGTAAGATTGCTGGCTGGTGGCCTGCGTGGCGACGTTGACCGTGCGGTTGACCCGCCCGAAGTCCTCGAAGTACCGGGTGATCGGCACGAGCACGTAAGCGTCGTTGCTGCCGCCGAAGCTGCCGCCCTTTTCTTCGAGCACGCCGATGATGGTGTAGTTCTTCTCGTTGACCTTGATGAGTTTGCCGATGGCGTCCTCGACGGGAAACAGACGCTTGCGGATGTCGCTGCCGATCATCGCCACGCTGCGCGCGAGTTCCACGTCGTTTTCGTTGAAGTTGCGGCCCTCCTCGACCGTGTAGCTGTTGGACAAAACGAAGTTCTCGTTCGTGCCGACGATCTCGATGTTTGGGTTGGTGCGCAGCTTTCCGTAGGTGACCCGCTTGCCGCTGTCGAACACCTTCAGGCTGATCGCCGCTCCCGTGTCGGCCATCAGGCGCTTGTAGACGGTCGCCTCCTCGAAGGTGATGTTACGGCGGTTGCCGTACTTGGCCGCCGCCTGCGGACCACCTCCACCCAGCACCGGGTATTTCGCGAACTGGAAGAAGTTCGAGCCAAGGAAACTCAGCCCCGTTTCGACGGAGGTTTGCAGCGCGCCGGTGGCTGTCATCACGCTGATGACTGAGAACACCCCGATGGTGATGCCGAGCATCGTGAGGCCCGAGCGCAGCTTGTTGGCTCCGAGCGCGGCAAACGCCAGTCGGAGGACTTCGAGGAAGGGCATGGCTGTTATTATTCGTAGCGCAGCGCCGTGACGGGATCGAGCCGCGAGGCCGACCAGGCGGGCGCGAAGCCGGACGCGACGCCCGTCACGACGGAGATCACCAGGCCGGTCAGCACCAGGTTGATCGAAAACTCGATGGGGAACGACGGAAACGCCGCCGCCACTCCGTTGAACAACACGTAGGAGAACAGCAGCCCGGCAAACCCGCCGAGGAGGCAAATCGAGACGGCCTCGATCAAGAATTGCAGCAGGATCGTGCGCCGCCGTGCGCCGAGCGCCTTCCGCGTGCCGATTTCGCGGGTGCGTTCGCGCACGCTGACAAAGGTGATGTTCATGATGCCGATGGCTCCCACGAACAGCGCCAACCCGGTGATGAACAACCCGGCGACCGCGATACCTGTCTTGATCGGGTCAAGCGCCTGCTTGAAGGAATCCTGCGTGCTGATGGCGAAGTCGTCTCCTTGGTCGGGCAAGAGGGAACGTACCCGGCGCATGTCGCCGACCAGTTCCGACTTGGCTTCCTCGATGTGCTCCTTGTCGCGCATCTTTACGCGCACATCGGTCTCGCTGCCTTTTTTCACGAAAAACTTCTTGAACGCAGCCAGCGGGATGACGACCTGGTTGTCGAAGGAAAACAGGCCCAGGAAGCTGCCCTGTTTGGCGAACACGCCGATGACGCGGAACTTTTCGCCGCCCACGGTCACGGACTGATCCAGCGAAGACTTCTCAGGGAACAGCGCGTCCGCCACGTCGCAGCCGAGCACGCACACGTTGCGCGCGCCGCGGCTTTCGGTGGCGTTGAAGAACCGGCCGTCGCGCAGCTCCACCGTGGCGATCTCCGGGTACTCGTCGGTCGTGCCGAGCGTGAACACGCTGCTGGCCTGGTAGTCACCGCGCACCACGTTGCGGAAGGTGTTGGCCGTCGGCACCGCCTTGACGAGTTGCGAGTGCGGCGTGCCGTCGATGATGATCTGCAGCGCGTCGGCGGCCTCGCTCTTGATGTCGCGTCGATTGCGGAACTCCCAATCGTCGCGGTCGGTGGCCCACGGGTGTTTGCTGACGTAGAGGATGTCGTCGCCCAGCAGCGCCATCGAGTGGTTGAAACCCGTGTTGATGCCGCCGATGGCCGTGCCCATGAGCGTGACGGCCACGATGCCGATGATCACACCGAGGGCGGTCAGGAACGAGCGCGTGCGGTTGGCCGCGATCTGTGCGTACGCGATCTTGCAGCTTTCGACGAACTCGAAACGCAGGCGGTTCATGGAAGACGCGGGCTCATCCGCAACAAGGCGTATTCCTCAAAGAGGGCTTGGAACGTCCCCCCGTGTTCCTCGTGGAGGTCCAATTCAGCGAGCGGCTGGCCTCCTTGGCCGGCCATGATCTTGTGCACCTCGGCGGTCACGCCGCGATACTTGCCTGCGAGCACAAGGACTTGGTCTCCGCGCCGGTACGGACCTCCGTTCACCTTCCGGCAAAGCGCCGCGATAATCGGGTAGACCACGGCGGCCGGGATGAGGCAGAAAATGGTCACAATGGTGCAGAGCAGGCTCAATCGTGCCGCCATTCCCACGTCGAGCAACAGCGCAGACCACGTAAATTCCTGCGCGAGGTTGGTGAGAACCAGCGCGTTCACGCCGCCTGCCACCAACGTCCACACGATGGCAATCGGGTAGGCGCAGAGGATGTGGATGACTCCCGGTTTCATCGTGTGTGCGACCGTTCAACTCGCCCCGGCGGTGTCGCTCTCGATCAGGCCGTCGCGCAAGCGCACCACGCGCCGCGCGTGCGCGGCGATGTCGGGCTCGTGCGCGACCACGATGATCGTGTTGCCTTGCGCGTAGAGGTCCTCCAT
>CAXTMD010000062.1:0-14689 GCA_964245035.1 uncultured Chthoniobacterales bacterium | reverse complement strand
GCCGGTGCGGGGTTCGCCGGTGGGGCCGGCGCGTCGGGAACCTGCGCGACGGCCGCCGTGGCGAACACCACGCACACCGCGGCGGCGAGCGGGAGGGAGGAGCGGTTCATGGAAGGGGAAGGCGGCAGCTTAACCTTTTTGCATCTTGCGTGCCAGCAGCACGCCGGCGTCGCCGACCTCTAAGAGCAGCGTGTAGTGCTGACCTTTCTGGAGGTTGAGGTAGCTCAACTCCGGCGGCACGAGCACCGGCAAAATGTCCTCGCCCCCGTTGCCGCCCGTGCTGACCTCGACGGAGAACAGCCGGCCCTTGTCGTGCGAGTACCCGAGCGACTGGGCGATGACACCTTTGACCTTGTACGTGTTGCCCTGCAAGCTGTTCGCGTTGGCCAGGTAGTCGCCGACGTTGAGTTCGGGCACGGTGCGGAACGCGTCGCCGCCCTGGTTCTGGAGCACGATGCCGCCGAGGACGGCGAGCGCCAACGCGCCGAGGATGAATGCGACCCAGGTTGGGCGGATTTTCGAACTAGCGCGGCGCGCCATGGGGGAGGGAAGAAAGGGGGACGACCGGAACGCGCGCTATCCTTAATCCCAAACGCTGCGGCGGCAACCCAGATAAGCGAGGAAGGTGCCGAGCGCCACGTGCGCGAGCAGCACCCAGTAGCACACCGGCAGCGCGGCCAGTTCGGTCTTGGTGATGCGCAGGATCAGGTCGTAGAACGGCGTGTCGCGCAGGGTCAGGATGGAACCGGCCCAGCTCCAATAGGCGGCGATGAAAGGCCGGGCCAGCTTGGCCAGTGTCTCCGGCAGGGCGAGCACCGCCCCGGAGAGCGGCAACTGAAAGCCCACGAAATACACCGAAACCAGCGAAGCCTGCGACGGCGTGCGCGCGAAACTGGAAAACGCCAGGCACACCGCCGTCAGCGCCGCGTCGGCGAGCCATAGGAGGGTGGCCTGTCCGAGCAGATCGCCTGGGAAACCGCAGACCGCGTGGACGAAGAGCACCATCCAGACGGCCTGCACGGTGATGAGCAGGCCGAGGAACACCGCCTTGGAAGCCAGGTAGCTCAAGGACGAGAGCCCGGCGAGCTTCTCGCGCTCGAACAGCCGCCGCTCCCCGGCGATCTCCAGCGCGCCGTTGTTCGAGCCCATCAACGCGAGCAGGATGATCTGAAACAGCAGCAACCCGGACACGAGGCCGCCCACGTCGAACGCCTGTGCCAGGTAGTTGGCGGTCTCGCGCAGCTGCTCGACGACGTTGGGGTCGTTTTGCAGCGAGAGGTTGTGGATGCGCGGCAGCCCGTTCAGCGCGAAGACCACCACCAGGCAAGGAAAACCGAGGATGAGGGCCGCTTGCAGCGCCAACTGACTGCGCTCCCGGATGAACAGCCTCGCCCGGCGGCCGAAGAGCACGGCGAACTGCGTCAGCAAGCCGGGCGTGTGGGCTTCTTCCTCGTCCGGTGGCGGCTCGGCGGGATTTCCCGGCGCATCGTCAGCAAAGAAGTGGCCGTGTTTGCGCCAGGAGGCATTCCACTCCTCGCCGGAGCGTTGCGCAAGCCGGCCGTAAACGGCGTCGGGGTGTTCAACGCGGAAGTAGTGCGCGAGGTGTTCGGGCGGCCCCTGGTAGGCCAGTCTGCCCTCGCAAAGCACGACCACCCGGTCGTAGAGCTCCAGACCGACCGTGCTGTGGGTGACGTTGACGACGATCCGCCGGCTGCCGTCGGCCCGGGACAGCGTGTGGAGCAACGACACAATTTCGTGCGCCGAACCCGGGTCCAGTCCGCTGGTGACCTCGTCGCACAGCAGCAGGGAAGGGGACGAGGCCATCTCGGTGGCCAGCGACAGCCGCCGTTGCTGGCCGCCGCTCAGCACGCCGACCCGCCGGTCGGTCAACCCGCCCAGCCCGGTCGTGGCGAGCAGTTCGCCGATCCGTTCCTCGCGCGCGTCGCCGTCGAGACCCGCCACGCGCAGCCGCAGGGCATAGTCCACGCTCTCGCGTACGGTCAGGCGGTCGTACGCCAGGCTGAACTGCGGCACGTAACCGAGATCCGTCGGCGCGAGGTCCCCCTCGGTGGCAAGGTCCCGGCCGTCCCAGCGGACCGCGCCGTCGGTGGGCTCCGCCAATCCGGCGATGACCTTGAGCAGCGTCGTCTTGCCGCAGCCCGAGGGGCCGACGACCGCGATGAGTTCGCCGCGGCGCATCCGCACGTCCACGCCGTCGAGCAGCGAGCGGCTTTCTTCGTCTTCGCCGGTCTGCAGGGCGATGGCTTCCAGCGAGAGCATTGGCTTTGTACAACCGCTCACCGCCCGGTCGACTGTCAATGCAAAAAACTCGTGCTACTCTGCCCGGATGCAACCGCCGGCTTCTCCCGTCACCTCGAGCCGCTTCGCGCGCCGGCCAAGGAAGAAGGCGTCCCGCCTCGCGCAGTGGCTGCTCTTCGGCACGCCAGCCGTGCTCGTCTGCCTGCTGGTCGGTGTGCTCGTGGTCCGCGGGTGGCTGGATCACTTCCTGCGCAGCGAAGACTTCCGCCGCTTCCTGGACCGCAAGGCTTCCGCCGCTTTGCAGGCGGAGGCGCACGTCGACCCGCTTCGCTGGGAGCACGGCGAATTGTACACCGCCGCCGTCGGCGTGCGTGGCAGCCCCGCCGGACCGCTCACCGCGTTTACCGCTGACCAGGTGCGCGCGGGGGTTGACCTTGGCGCGCTCTGGCACCGCCTCTGGCGCATTGAGAGCCTCGACGCCGAGCGAGTCGTGGCCGACTTCGGTGTCAATCCCACGCTGAAGCCCGCGCCAGCGCCACCACGGCCCGACCAAGTGGCCGCGCCCGGAGCCGGCGGCAGTTTTCTGGGGTCGCTGCTGCCGAACAGGA
Organism: uncultured Chthoniobacterales bacterium; assembly: GCA_964245035.1. GTDB lineage: Bacteria > Verrucomicrobiota > Verrucomicrobiia > Chthoniobacterales > SZAS-18 > CAHJWO01. The sequence goes on along the minus strand of CAXTMD010000062.1, from coordinate 11,822 downwards.
TAAACGTCGGCGAGGTGCACGTGTCCGACTTTTCCGCACGGTGGCTCGACGAACGGTCCAAACCGGTAAGCCGACTGATCGACACCCGACTCTCCGCCCGGATGCTCGGCGGCAACGTGCGCACGTGGGAGGTGGAAGGCAAGGGCGGCACGCTGGTGCAAGGCGACCTGCCCGCAGTCGCCCTGGACAATTTCGCCCTGAAGTCCACCGAGGAGGCGGTGTTCATCACCCGGGCCAGCGGGCGTCCGGCGGCCGGCGGCAACCTCGAATTCACCGGCAAGCAGTCCCTGGGCGGCCGCCGCGACCTCGATCTCGCGCTGAACCTCGACGGGGTGCCCATCGAGGGGCTGCTGCCACCGGACTGGCGGGGCCGGCTCCACGGCAAAGCCAACGGCAGCGTCCACGTCACCGGGTCACCGGGCGACGCCAAAGGCTGGGAGGCAACGGGACACTTTGACCTGCACGAAGGCCGGCTGGAGGCGCTGCCGGTGCTCGACGAACTGGCGGTGTTCGCATCCACGGCGCGCTACCGGCAAACCATCGTGCAGAAGGGCGGTGCCGACTTCACGTGGACGCCCTCTTCGCTGAGCGTCCGCAACCTCGCGCTCGAGTCCGACGGCCTGCTCCGGGTGGAAGGCGGCTTTGCCGTGCGTGACGGGCAGATCGACGGAACCTTCCATGTCGGCGTGGCGATCTCGTCCGTCCGCTGGTTGAACCAGATCAGCGCCGCGGTTTTCGACCTTCCCCAGCACGACGGCTACGTCTGGACGACGATGCACCTGAGCGGTCCGGTCAACAACCCGCACGAGGATCTGACCGGCCGGCTGGCCGCCTCGGCCGAGAAGGCCGTCATTCAAAAGGCCAGACAAGGCACCGACACGGTCCTGGACACCGCCAGCGGCCTGCTCGATCTGCTCAAGCCGCGCTGACCACACTCATTCGACCTTGAAGTTCGCTCCCTTCCCGGTGGTCCAGGAGAGTTCGAGGTTGTCGTAGAGGCTTTGCAGGTCGGTTTTGGTGTTCAGCCGGTACTCGACGGTGTGCGCGTGAGTGGTCGCCGGGTAATTCTTGACCACTTTTTGCCAGACCGCCTCCACCTCCGAGCGGGAGGCGGCCAAGTCCTGGACGTGCTGTTGGAGTGTCTGCAAGCTAGCCCCCGGTCCGGTGGAGCCGACGTTGGCCGGCAGTGGGTCCAAGTAATAAAACCTGGCCTCGACCGTGCTGGCAGTGGCGACATTTACCTCCGTGACACGGGCGAGACCGTCCACGACGTACTCGTGGCTGCTGATTGAGACGATGCTCCGCAGAGCCACCAGGAACACGCCGCCCGGCAACTGGCAACGCCACAACCCGTCGGGACGCGCGGTCGTGGTGGGACCGGCCGTGGCGGGCTGCTGCGCCCGGCCGGCTGGAGACATCAGGCAGAGGAACGCCGCCAAAGCGGCACCGCATCGCAAGCGCAGGTTCATCGCCCGCATCGTGTCACGTTCCCGGCCTTTTGTCGCGGGGCGCTGTGTTGATCTTGGCGGCGATGGACCGCGCGCAGGCATGGAGGTCTGGACCAACGGTGAGATTGAGCGTTTCCGCGAACGTTTCACCGCGAAACCACGTCATCTGCCGTTTGGCGTAGCGGCGGGTGGCCAGCCGGATTTGTTCGAGGCAATCCGCCCGGGTCATCCTGCCGTCGAGAAAGGCGGAGGCTTCGTTCCACCCGATGATCCGAGACGCCGTGTCCGACATCGGAGAACACCTCGCCACGCGTATTTCCTCCAAAGCTCCCTCGTCGAGCAGGCGGTCGGTCCGCGCCCGGATGCGCGCCGAGAGGTCGTCGGCGTCGCGGAACAGCCACACCCCGGGCACCGGCGGCCGGTCGGCGTTCCAGGCAGTCTGGTGGTCGGAAAAGCGTCCGCCCGTCGTGACGCAAACCTCCAGGGCGCGGACGACCCGGCGTTTGTTGCGCAGGTCGACGGTCCCGGCGGCCGCCGGGTCGAGCGCGCGCAACCGGGCAACGAGCGCGGGCAGTTCGGCGTGTTCCAACTCGGCGCGCAAGGCCGGCTGGGCGGGGGGCAGGGGAGACAACCCGTGGGTGAGCGCTTTGACGTAAAGCCCGCTCCCTCCGACGACGATCACCGGATGATCCCGCCGCGCCACATCCCGCAGGCACCCCGTCGCCTCCTCGTGGAAGCGCGCGACGCTGTAGCATTCCGAGCGCGCCACGTGCCCGACCAGATGGTGCCGGACGCGCGCAAGGTCTTCTGCGGAGGGCTTCGCGCTCAGACGCTCCAGGCCCGCGTAAACCTGGAACGCGTCCGCGCTGATGATTTCCGCCCCGCAGAGCGCGGCGGCCTCTACCGCCACGGCCGTTTTGCCGACCGCCGTCGGACCGACGATGTAAAAGGGCTCGGACACAAAAGAAAACGGCCCAGCCATCCCTGGAGGCGGCTGGGCCGTACGAAAACAACTGGATCAGCTCAGGCCGCGAACCGCGGCTCGCTGCGGCTGTCGTGATCCTCGGTGCTCTTGGCCCCGCTGACCACGAGCTTGCGGCCCATGAAATCCTTGTCGTGCAGTTCGGTCACGGCGCGCTTGGCCTCCTCGACCGTCTGCATTTGGACAAACGCGAAGCCCTTGGAACGCTGCGTCTGCTTGTGGCTGACTACCTCCGCGGTCACCACTTGGCCGACGCCGTTGAACAGTTCGGAGAGATCGTTCTCGGTCGCATCAAAAGAAAGGTTGCCGACGTAGAGCCGCGGGCTGGTCACCTCCACGGCCTCGGGTTTGCGGACCGTGCGGCCGCTGCTGGACGAAGAACGCTGGCGGGATGAGCCGAGGTCGTCGGACGAGCGCGTGGTAGCTGGTTCCTCGCCGCCGGGACGGGCGGCAGGTTTCTTGCCGCCGCCCTTGAAAAAAGACGTGACCTTCTGCCAGAAGGTCGGCGTAAGGGCAGGGCGGTTACCGTTGGGGCGCCGGTCACCCGAGGACCGCCCGGAGCGGTTGCGGGAGCCCCGGCGCGAACCGCTGCCGGATGGGGAGGAAGAATAAGGTTTCATGCTTGGAGTCAAATGTGGGATGTCTGAACGTGTGTTGCCCGGCAAAGCGCGCCTTGGAAGGCGCACCGTTCTCCGCTCCGCGCGTTGCCAGAGGAGTGCAATCCTCGCCAAATTCTGGACGGGCAGTCGCAGGCGGAAGAATACTTTGCCGGAAGGGATCGGGGTCCGTGGACGACGGCTCCCGCCGGGGCCGCGGAACAAGTCCGCGGCGCGGCATCAGCCTGCGAAACGATTCTCCGGTGGATGGAGGTGCGGAGAGGCAAGCCACGGTGCGCAGCATCGCGGTGATCGCCAAGAGCCCCAACCAGTGGTAGAGAAGAACCGTCCGACGTAAACCCATAGGAACGCCCAATCTGCCCGACAATATGGACGTTCCGGGGCTTTAGGCAAGGTACAATCGTGTTGACTTGACCCCACACAGGTGCCTCACGGCGTGGAGCCGCCAGCCACGCCGCGGCGCGATCCGCTCTACGGTTGGTGCCCGTGGCAGTTTTTGAACTTCTTGCCGCTGCCGCAGGGGCAGGGGTCATTGCGACCGACCTTCGGCAGTTCCTGCCGGCCGGGGATCTCCAGCCGGGGAGGGGCTTCCTCCGCCACGGGAAGGGCCGCGTTTGGCGCGGGGCGGGGACGTTCGAGACCGGGTTCAGGCGGCGCGGGCCGCGCGCCGGCCTCCGGACTGCCGAGCGCGTCGTGCAGCAGGGTTTGGGGCAGGCTGGCCAGGAACTTCTCGAACGCCTGGAGATTGGAGGTGCTGCGGAACAGGTTGTGCAGGATCTCCAGCTTGAGGCTCGCCATGAACTCGACGAACATCGTGTACGCCTCGTTCTTGTATTCCACCAGCGGGTCCTTCTGGCCGATGCGTTGGAGCTGGATGCCTTCGCGCAGTCCGTCCATGGCGAAGAGGTGCTCCTGCCACAGGCGGTCCACGGCACTCAGGACGATGTAGCGCTCCAATCCCTTGACGGCATCGGGGTCCTCGTGGCTGCACTTGCGGTCGTACGCCTCGGTGATGCGCTCCACGAGGAAGGTGCCGATTGCCGCCGCGCCCTGGTGCTCGAACGCTGCCTTTTCGGCGGACAATCCCAGCGGGAAAGTCATGTTCACCCAGCCCAGCAGTCCGGCATAATTTGGCTCCTCGCCGCTGTCCTCCGACACGTATTCCCCGACCTTGGCGGGGATGGCCTCCGCGATGACCTCGTCGATGAGTTGCCGGGGATTGTCGGTGTCCAGGATCTCGTTGCGGTAGCCGTAGACAACCTCCCGCTGCTTGTTCATCACGTCGTCGTATTCGAGCGTGTGCTTGCGGCTCATGTAGTCGCGCTGCTCGACGCGTTTTTGGGCGTTTTCGACGCTGCGATTCAACCACGGGTGTTCGAGTTCCTGCCCGTCTTCCAGGCCGCACTTTTACATGATCGTGGTCATGCGATCCGCTGCGCCGAAGTTGCGCATCAGGTCGTCCTCGAAGCTGACGTAGAAGCGCGACGCGCCCGGATCGCCCTGGCGCGCGCAGCGGCCGCGCAGCTGCCGGTCGATGCGGCGGGCGGAGTGGCGCTCGGTGCCGAGGACCATCAGGCCGCCGAGTTCACCGACGCCCGCGCCGAGCTTGATGTCCGTGCCGCGTCCGGCCATGTTCGTGGAAATCGTCACGGCGTCGCGCTGGCCGGCGCGCTGCACGATCTCGGCCTCCTGGCGGTGGTACTTGGCGTTGAGAACGCTGTGCGCCACCTTCTCGCGTTTGAGCATGCGACTGAGCAATTCGGACGACTCGACGCTGGCCGTGCCGACCAGGACGGGTTGACCCCGGCCGTGCGCTTCCTTGATCTCGGCGATGACGGCGTTGTACTTCTCGCGCCGGGTCTTGTAGATGCGGTCGTTGGAATCATTCCTCAAGATGCCGCGGTTGGTCGGGATGACGACCACGCCTAGCTTGTAGATGTCGTGGAACTCGTTGGCCTCCGTCTCGGCGGTGCCGGTCATGCCTGAGAGCTTCTGGTAGAGGCGGAAATAGTTCTGGATCGTGATCGTGGCCAGGGTCTGCGTCTCGCGGTCGATCTGCACGCCTTCCTTGGCCTCAACGGCCTGGTGCAAGCCGTCGCTCCAGCGGCGGCCGGGCATTTTGCGGCCGGTGCTTTGGTCCACGATGACCACCTTGTTTTCTTCCACGACGTACTCCACATCGCGCTCGTACAGGCAGTAGGCGCGCAGGAGCTGGGAAATGTTGTGGATGCGCTCGGCGCGATGGTCCGTGTTGGCCTGCAACTGCGCCTTGGCGCGTTCCTTGGCGGCCTGATCCAGGTCCGTGCGCACGTCCAGGTCGGCGAAAGCCGTCATCATGTCCGGCAGCACGAACGCGTCCGGCTCGTCGGGGTTCAGGAAATCGCGGCCTTGTTCGGAGAGGTCGGCCTCCGAGGCGCGTTCGTCGATGGTGTAAAAAAGTTCTTCCTTGAGAGCGAAAAGTTCGTCCTTGCGGGTGTCACCGTGGAATGAAAGCTCGGATTTGTCGAGCGCGCGGCGGTTGACCGGGTCTTCGAGCAGGCGCAGCAGCGACTTGTTGCGCGGCTGGCCTAGCTTGACCTTGTAGAGCGTGGTGCCGGCCTCGTCGTTTTTGCCGTCGTCCAGCAAGGATTTGGCCTCGTTGACCAGTCGGCTGCACAGCATGTTTTGCTTGCGCACGAGCTGTTCGATGCCGGGCTTGAACTTGTCGTACTGGTGCGTGGAAACCGTCGCCGGGCCGGCGATGATGAGCGGTGTGCGGGCCTCGTCGATGAGGATGGAGTCGACCTCGTCCACGATGGCAAAGACGTACCCGCGCTGGACCTGCTGTTCGCGGCTGGTCGCCATGCCGTTGTCGCGCAGGTAATCGAAGCCCAGTTCGCTGTTGATGCCGTAGGTGATGTCGCAGGCGTACTGCGCACGGCGCACGTCCGGCGACTGGTCGTGCTGGATGCAGCCGCAGGTCAACCCGAGGAACCTGAAAAGCTGGCCCATCCACTCGGCGTCGCGACGGGCGAGGTAATCATTGACGGTGACCAGGTGCGCGCCGCGGCCGGTCAGGGCGTTGAGGTAGAGCGGCAGCGTGGCGACCAGCGTTTTGCCTTCGCCGGTGGCCATCTCGGCGATCCGACCGGAGTGCAGCACCATGCCGCCGATCAGCTGCACGTCGAAATGGATCATGTTCCAGGTGACTTCCTGGTCGCAGACGGTCCACGTCTTGCCGCAGAGCCGGCGCGCGCCGTTTTTCACCACGGCGAAGGCCTCGGGGAGGATTTCGTTCAAAATGGCCTCGCGCTCCGTCAAATCGTCCACCGGAGCAAGCCGTTCTTTCCAATCGCGAGTCTTGGTACGCAACTCGTCGTCGGAGAGCGACTTGAACTGTTCGTCAAGTTCGTTGATCCGGCGGACGATCGGCATCAGACGCTTCAACTCGCGCTGGTTTTTCGACCCGAGGATCTGTTTGAGAATCCAGTTGAACATAAAAGGTCTGCGAACATCGGCCATCCCGAGGCGAAACACAAGCGTTGCCGCGGGAGCTTGAGAGTCGACGAAACAGCACTCGCCACGGTGCGTTGACAGCATTTACCGTTAGTTGATGCCGAGCGGCCTAGACAAGGCAGCAAGGCCGTCGTTTTCAGTCGCGATTGTGCTTACAAATGGTAACATCATACAATAAATGTAATATCAGGTTAGGTGGCTCCCGTGGCTTTTCCGAACACGGACAGACGAACAAATATCCCAGCGACGTTTCTACTTTGAACGTGCGACGACAAAATGATCCCCGCGCCTAGCAGTCTGACCTCCGATTGGCGAACGTACTTCGACCAGTTCGGACCACGATTGGTGCTCTTCGCCAGACAGTGGCTGCCGGATGTTTCCGACGCCGAAGACGTGGTTCAAGAAGCGTTTGTTCGGTTCTGGCGAAAGCACGAGACGCCGCGCGAGGAACATGCCGGCTTGCTGTTCGCGGCCGTCCGCAGCGTTGCGTTGGACCTCATCCGACGCGACACGCGCCGCAGGCGGCGTGAGATGGCGGCGTCGGAAGGCAACTTCTACGCCCCCGGCCAAGCCGAAATCCCCCCATTTTTCGAAGAAGCCGACCTCGTTGTCGAAGGCGCGCTGAACCAGCTTCCCGCGGAGCAACGCGAGGTGCTGGTGCTGAAAATCTGGGGAGAACTGACCTTCGCGCAGATCGGCGTAGCGCTTGGAATCTCTCCGAACACCGCGTCTTCGCGCTACCGCTACTCCCTTGGCGCTTTGAGAAAACTCCTGCATTCCACCTGCCATGGATGACAACCTCTCCCCATTCGAAGACGAACTTAGAAAGCTGCGGCCCGTCGGCATCAGCAGGCGCTTGCAACAGGGCATCGCCTCGACGCTCGCGGCTGCGCCCACCGCCGACGCCGGGTCTTGGTGGCAGCGTCTCGGGTTCGCCCGGCCGTCCGCCGCCTGGAGTTGGGGGCTGCTCTCGCCGGTGCTGAGCGCCGCGGCCGCCATCATCGTTGCACAGGCGGTCGGCTACCAGCATCCCCCTACCCATGCGGTGGGTGTTCCCCTGCCCGGCCTGAGTGCGACGGCAAAAAACCCGCCCGTCGCCGACACGGTGCGCGCGTCCAGCGTCCTCTACAAGACCCAGGACGACGGCGTGGTGTTCGACGGTGCCCGCGGAGCCGTGCACCGTTTCCGCTACCGTTCCGCTGACCTCGTCCGCTGGCGCAACCCCGCAACCGGCGTCCTCTGGGAAGTTGCTTATCCCCGGGAGGACGTGACGCTGGCACCCATCCACGTTGAATGACGCAACGAGCCTTTCCCAAGCCCATGATCAAACGCATCCTGGTTCTGTTCGCGGCGTCTTGCTGCATCGTTCCGCTGGATGGAAGGGCCCAAAGCCCCGCCCCCGCGCCTCCGCTTGTCGCTCCTGTTCCTCCCTCCGTCCCGTCAGCGCCACGCGATGTGCGCCCGGAGGCCAAGAGCCCGGTGGACGTTTTCCTGGGTGTCGAAACGACCCCGGTGCCAGCGGCCTTGAGAGACCAGTTGGACCTGCCGACAGGCTTCGGCTTGCTCGTTGATTACGTCGTGCCCGGCAGTCCGGCGGAAACGGCCGGAGTGAAGGCGCATGATGTTCTGAAGATGCTCGACGCCCAAATTCTCACCGGCGAAAGACAACTCTCCGTGCTGGTGCGCAGTTTCCACGAAGGCCAAGCCGTCAACCTCCTCGTCCTGCGCAAGGGACAGGAGACCAAGCTCACCGCCACCCTGCGAAAGCGCTCGGCGCATGATCCGCACGAACACAGCGAAGAAGCCCCCGATGATTTCGAGGGCAAGTTTGACTTCGATGCGGATGAGGTGCCGGACGCCGGTTTTTCCGAACGGCTCCAGGCATCCCTCGAAAGGAGTCGGGCCAAGGTCGAAGCCGCGACGGCCCGAGCCCAGGAGCAGGCGCGACGCGCCATGGAGATCGCCCGCGACCGCACGACACGCGCGACCGGCAGCCGGTTGGACTACGACGACGCGCGCGTCCTGCTCCGCGACGCTGCCGGCCGAACCGAGATCCGCGCCGCACACGGCAAGCGCACCCTGACCTTGCGCGATGCCGACGGCAAAAAGACCTTCGAGGGTCCCATCGATACCCCCGAACAGCGCAAGGCCATTCCCACCGACGCCTTGCCTCGGGTTGAGGCACTCGAAAGCGACGGGGCGACCGCGTTCCCCGGGAACGACGAGAACAACGCCCACGGCGACTGACGGTCCGGATGCTCGTGACGTGTGGCCTGATCGCGGCACGGCGTTGGGGCCGGCTCGTCACGGCGTTTCGCAGAGGGCGGACGCAGTCTTTCGGAAGCCGGACGGATCACCAGCGTCGCAAACAAAGCTGGCGAGCGTGGCCATCAGCGGCGCGAGATCGTGCTGCCCGCCGTCTTCTTTTCCGTGGCGTTGCGGACAAAACTCGACATCTTACCCTCTGCCACTCTGCTAAATTCCCTTTTCTATGGAGCGCATCCTAGCCGTGGACGACGATGCCGCCCTGACGGAACTACTCGCAGAGTACCTTCAGCCGGAGGGGTTTGAGTTGGAATCTGTCCACGACGGCGAAGAGGGCGTCGAACGCATCCTGGCCGGTGGCTATGCGCTGGTGATCCTCGACATCATGCTGCCCGGCATCGGCGGCTTGGAAGTGTTGCGGCGGGTGCGGCGGCACTCGCAGGTGCCCATCATGATGCTCACGGCCCGGCGTTCCACGGCGGATCGCGTCATCGGTCTGGAGATCGGCGCGGACGACTACCTGCCCAAGCCTTTCGATCCGCGCGAACTCGTCGCCCGCGTTCGTTCGATCTTGCGCCGGGTGCGGCCCGCCGGCGCGGGCCGGGGGCCCGAGTTTCTGGCGGTGGACGACCTTTTGCTGGACGCTGGCAAGCGCCAGGTCCGGCGCAACGGCACCCACGTCGAGCTGACCACCGCCGAGTTCGACCTGCTGCGGGTCCTGCTCGCCGCGGCGGGGCGCGTGGTGTCCCGCGAGGAATTGTTCCGCGTGGTGCTGGAGCGCGAATTTGCCAGCGCGGACCGCGGCATCGACAATCTCATCAGCGCCGTGCGCCGCAAGCTGGGTCCCGCCCCGGACGGTGACGAGCGCATCAAGGCCATCCGCGGAGTCGGTTACCTCTATGCCCACAGCCGCAGCCACCCTCCAGCGTGAATCGCCGCGGCCCGCGCCGGGAGCAGCCACCCCCCTCCCGCGCGCGACGGTCCGCCTCCGTCGCCGGCCGGCACCGATGCGCAGCATCTTCTGGCGCATCTTCCTCTGGTGCTGGCTGGCGGCGCTCTTGCTGGCCAGCGCGGTGGCGGCCACGATTTTCCTGACGGACCCCGGCCAGTTTTTCCCGCGTTCGGGGTTCCTGCCGCTGCGGATGTTGGATCGTCTGGCGGGCGAGAGTGTGGCCGTCTACGAGCGGTCCGGTCCCGACGCGCTGCGTGAGTTCCTGACCGGCCTTCCCCGGCGTGCGGAGACCCAGGAACTGCCGCCGCAGGCGCGGCTCGATCACGCCTACCTCTTCGACGCCGCCACCGGCCGGGAACTGGCTGGTCAGGTGACGCAAAACGATCCCCGCGAACTCGTCTCCCGCGCGGCGGCGAGCAACGATTTGCAGTTGGAGCGCCGCGTCGGCCGCCTGCTCATGGCGCACGCGGTCAGCGGCGGTGCGGGGGACGGCCGCAGGTACGTCTTCTTCTGGAGCATGCCGCGGTCGAGTCCGCTGCTGCCGACCACGCCGCAGGCGGCGTTCGAGCTGGCGGCGGCGCTGGTCGTGTCCGCGCTGGTTTGCTACTGGCTGGCCCGTTACGTCGTCTCGCCCGTGCGCCAGCTCCAGGCGGCCACGCGGCAGTTGGCCGAGGGCAACCTCGGCGCGCGGGTCATGACCTCGGGCAGCCTCGCCGGTCGGCGCGACGAGTTCAGCGTGCTGGCCAGCGACTTCAACGAAATGGCCGCACGCATCGAGGACCTGCTCACCGCGCAGAAGCGGCTCATCGCCGACATTTCCCACGAACTCGGCACGCCGTTGACCCGCCTCAACGTGGCGCTCGGCCTGGCGTTTCGCAAAACGGGCGATGCCGCCCCGCGCTCCGAGCTGGATCGTATCCAGATCGAAGCCGGGAGGCTCAACGAACTCATCCGGCAGTTGCTCCTGATCTCCGAACTGGAGATCCACGAACCGACCGAGCCAGCCGAACGTCTCGACCTGTTGGCCCTGGTGTCGGAGGTGGCGGCAGACGCGGAGTTCGAGGCGAGTGGCCGGCGCTGCCGCGTCGACGTACGCGCGGCCGGCCCGGTGGCGGTTTGCGGCGTGCGCCATTTACTGCGCAGCGCCGTCGAGAACGTGGTGCGCAACGCCATCCGTTACACGGCCGCGGACTCGGAGGTCGTGATCGAACTCGCGGTCAACGCCGTCGGCAAGGCGGCCGTGATCCGGGTGCGTGACCACGGACCCGGCGTCCCGGAAGGAGCGTTGACCAATCTTTTTCAGCCGTTTTACCGGGTCTCGGAAGCACGTGACCGCCTCTCGGGCGGCACGGGACTCGGGCTCGCGATCACCCAGCAGGCGGTGGAGGCGCACGCAGGACGCGTGGGCGCCGCCAACCAACCGGACGGCGGTTTGCTCGTCGAGATCGAGCTGCCGCTGCCTTCAGCGCCCGACGGTGCGCACGACGCTGCGGGCCGTGGCCAGAAAACGCTCCAGAGCCGGTGACTGGTTGTCCTTGCGCCACGCGGCGCAAAGCTGGTAGAGCGGCGACGACCGGTCGAGCGGCACGAACCGGACTCCCGGCATCGCCAGCCGCCCGATCTGCGCGGGAAACACCGCGACGCCGAAGCCGGCCGCCACGTAGTTGAGTGCCGAGGGCGAGCGGTCGGTCTCCAGCGCGATCTCGGGCTCGAAGTGCGCCTGGCGGCACAGCGACAGCAGCCACGGGCTGAACGCCGGCGCGTCGTGGCGTGCCGTGAAGATGAATTTTTCCTTCGCCAACTCGCCCAGCGCGAGGCTGCGTCGCGTGGCCAGCCGGTGACCGTGCGGAAGCGCGGCGACCAGGCGCTCCTCGCTCATCACGGCCACGTGCAGATCGTTGTGCGGCTCCGGCAACCCGAGGCCGATGATGCCGAGGTCGAGGCGTCGTTCGAGAAGTTCCTCGATCTGCCGGGTGGGCGTGAGTTCCGTCAGGGCGATCTCCACGTCGGCGTGGTGACGGCGGAACGAACGCAGCACCGTCGGCAGCCACTCGTAGGAAAGC
>CAXTMD010000061.1:11157-14816 GCA_964245035.1 uncultured Chthoniobacterales bacterium | reverse complement strand
CCGCCGCGCAGTTCCGGGGCGACGAGCCGCAGCCCCACGCGTGTGGACCGGCCCGCGCGGCTGCTCAACAGCACGCCCTTCAGTTCCCCGCGCAGCCACAGCGCCAGCGAATGCTCGGGCCGGTAGCCGCTCCGGCTCGCGGCCAGCACGGCGGCGTTGCCGGGCAGGTGGCGTTCGATGAACTCGCGCACCCGCGGCAGCGTTTCCGGCCGGAGCGGGGTCAACTCGGTCTCCGCCGGGATCAGCCCGCCCGCGCGCAGCCGGGCGTGGATGCGCTCCAGGCGCTCGGCCAGCGGTGGCGCGGGCAGCTCGTAGAAGTCGCGCGCGTTGATTTCCTCGAAGCCGAGGTCACGCAGGACGAGCGCCAGCCTGGAGTCGGCGTCGAGCATGTCGGTGAAGACAATCCGCTCTGTGCCGGCGGCCCGGGCGCAGTCCAGCGCGCCTCGCAGCAGCGCCCGCTCCAAGGCGGCCCGACGCTCCGGGGGTTCATCCACCCGCAAGCGCAGGCGGCGGGTGGCCAGGCCGTCCTCCGGCGTGGGCGCGGTCAAGACGGCGGCCCCGACAATGCGTTCCACGCGTCCCCGCACCGCCACCACGGAGAGTCCCGCTTGTACTCCGCCCCCACCGGCCAGCGGCGGCAGGAAACCATCCAGCCGGGTGAGTTCGTCGGGCCACGGGGGACGGATGGCGGCAGCGGCGGGTTTAGCAGCGGGCGCTTGCATTGGCAAAAACCGGTGGCGTAGGTTGGAAGCACACAGGACTGCCGGTTTCACCGGGTTGTCCCTTCCGTTTCGCCTTTGCACGCACTGCCGCCAACCTTCTCTGATTCTTCCCCGGTGGGCAACTGGATGAACGTGCGGCGCGATCCGCTCGGCTTCTACGTGCGGCTGGCACGCGAGGCCGGACCGTTCGCGCATTTCACCGTGCCCTCGGGCACCGCGCTGTACTTCGTCAACGACCCGGCGCTCGTGCGCGAGGTACTCGTCACGCGGCCGGAGGATTTCATCAAGTGGAACTTCAACGAGAAGTTTGCCCAGGTGTTCGGCCAGGGGCTGATCGGCAGCCAGGAACCACGGCACCGGCAGATGAGCCGCGTGGCCCGGCCCGCCTTCCAATCGGGCCGGAGCGAAAGTTACGCCCGGCAGATGACGCGCCTGATCGGCGAGCAACTGGCCGGCTGGCGAGAAGGACCCATCGACCTCACCCGTGCAATGAACGCGCTCACCTTGGAGGTTGTGGCGCACTGTCTGCTCGGCATCATGCTGGAGCCGGGGGAGCCGGAAGCCATCCACGCGGCGTCGGACACCTTGCAGCGCCACATCATGCGCCTGGGCAACCCCGCCGGGGCGGACGAACGGGCCTTCGCCGCCGCCAACGCCGAGGTGACCCGGCTCGTGCGCGGCTTGCTCGCCCGCCACCGCGCCGCCGTGCGCGCCGGGGAGACCGACGACTTGGTTGACCTGCTCCTGGCCGCCGGACGGCATGATCCCGACTTGGTGACCGCGGCGCAGATCGAAGACGAACTGCGCACCTTCCTGCTCGCCGGGTACGTCACCACCGCATCGGCTTTGTCCTGCGCCTGCTGGCTGCTGGCCCGGCACTCGGAAGCCGGCGCGACACTCGCCCGACAGGTGCGTGCGGTGCTCGGAGACCGCGCGCCAGCTTACGAAGACCTGCCCGCCTTGGCAGACCCCTGCGAGGCGGTATTCCTAGAAACCCTGCGGCTGTACCCACCGGGCTGGGGCTTCGGGCGCGAGACCACGCGCGAACTCATCTTGGGCGGCTACACCCTGCCCGCCGGGGCGAATCTCGTCATCTGCCCGTGGTTGCTGCACCGCGACCCGGACCGTTTCCCAGAGCCGGAGTGCTTCCTGCCCGCACGCTGGACCGGCGGCGAACTTCGCACCCGCCTGCCGCGCGGGAGCTTTTTACCGTTTTCTGCTGGGACGCGCAGTTGTCTGGGCGAACGCTTTGCCACCATGGAGGCCACGCTGGTGCTTGCCACCGTGGTGCAATGCTGGACTTTTTCGGAGCTTCCCGGCCGTCCCGATCCCGGCTGGACGCCGCGGGTTACCCTCTGGCCCCAACACGGTGTGACCCTGCGGATCACCCCCGCCGCGCCGCCGCTGCAAACCGCTACCCTTTTCACCGACTTGCAATGAACCCCGAAGAAGTTAGAGACCGCTTCTCACATTTCCCGGCTGCGGTCGCCGCAGCCATCCGCGAGTTCCAGCGCACGCAAGACCCGGCATTGGTCACTCCCATCCTGCAAGGCATTCTGCACAAGCATTTGCCGGAGGGCAATCCCGTCGCCCAAGCGGAGACACCGCCGCAAGTGGCTCTGGACACCCTCAGCTTCGATTCGATCACGCTCATAGAAATCATGCTCGACTTACAAGACGCGCTTGGCATCCATCTCGCAGACGATGAGATGCGTGGTTTGTATGATGTAGAGAGTGTCCGTGTCTTGCTCCTGCGAAAAGTGGCGGCGCTGGCCCGTTCCGAGTAGTCCGCTTCAGCCTCTCTCCAGGGAAAGCACACAAATGTTCTTTCACTCCGAAGGAGGGCAAGACGACCGTGTTGGTCAAAACGTGGTCAGCAGCCCAGCGGGTTCAATCTGGTATTTTGGTCCAGCGGACGTTCTGCGGGCATGGAGGCGGTCCTACGAGGAAAGACGGGAACGTTCCTTGGCCGCTTTGCGCGGCGTTTTTGCTGAAGTCTAATTTGGGAAAGCCATTTTTAGTAGGGTCTGATTTCTCAAATAACGGTGGTTTTCTAATATGGCTCCCTCCCGAATTCGAATTGTTCCAGCGGCATAAATCAGCGAAACGAAAACATCGGGTGGAAGACGATGTACTCGCCTTTAGAAAATGTCTCTTGCCTGATTTGCAGGCTACCTCAAGACCGGCAATGGAAGGGAAACCGCTCTCCATTAGGAAACTGGTATCTTCTCGGGTAAGCGTCAGGCCACGCGACGACGGCGCAGGAAGCCAAGACCGAGCAATCCTGTCCCGGTGACGAGCATCACCCAGGCGGATGGCTCGGGCACGACACTGACCACGGTCAACGACACGTCGTTGGGCACGACGCTGCCGGCTGCGTAAGCCGTGTAGTTGACCAAGAACGTATTGCCCACCGCGTCGGTGTAGAGGTTGCCCACGCCCACGTTGGCGAAGGTGCCGGTGACGGGCAACGAGATGTTTATGTCGTCCAGAATCACGAAGGTCTGGCCGACTGCCAAGGTGAAGCCAGGCAGCTCAACGACACGCAGGTTGCCGCCCAGGACAGGGTTGGCCGACAGACGCACTTGGCTGTAGCCGCTGCCGGACGTGGTGCCGCCGAGTTCGATGGCCAAGGTGGACCCGGCGTTGAGCATCAGATTGTTCCCCAGCGTCAGCCTGGCGGGGGCGAGCGAGAGCCCCGGGTCCAGCGTGCCGCCACTTTGGATGGTCAACGCTCCTTGAACGATGCCGCCACCGCCCAGAGTCGCGCCGCTTCCCACCGTCACGGTCCCCGTCCCCGTGGCTGAACCGCTCGAGTTGTTGACGGCCAAGATACCGGCGCTGACCGTCGTGTTGCCCGTATAGGTATTAGCACCCGTCAGCGTCAGCGTGCCGCTACCCAGCTTGGTCAGGCCGCCGTCGGTGGCGTTGTCGCCG
>CAXTMD010000061.1:9417-11057 GCA_964245035.1 uncultured Chthoniobacterales bacterium | reverse complement strand
TCAGCGTGCCGCTACCCAGCTTGGTCAGGCCGCCGTCGGTGGCGTTGTCGCCGGCCACGGTGGAGTGAAGGAGCGGGGTGGTGACGGTGACGGTGGCGGCCTGCGTGTCGAAGAAGCTGCGGTTGTTGCGCAGGTCGGCCGTGGCAACGTCCGAGAAAAGGACGTTGCCAACCGGCCCCGCCTGGAACGTGCCGCCATCGAAGTGGAAGACACTGTTGCCGGTGCCCATCACGCCGGTGGCCTGCAAGGTGCCGCCGTCGAGGTTGTAGGTGGCGGCGACGCTGCCGCCCGCCAGCGTCAGGGTGCGCGTCGTGTGCGTGCCGGCGCTCTGATTGAACGTGCTGGTCATCGTGCTGGCCTCCAGCGTCGTCCCGGACGTCGTCAGGCTGCCGCCGGTCAGGTTGTACGTGCCGCCGCTGGTCCCGTAGCCCGAGCCGACCGCGACCCCTCCACTGCCGATCAGGATGCTGCCGCCCGCCTGGTTGAAGACCCCGGTGCCGCCGTCGCCAACGACGATTGCTCCTCCGAGTGGCAGCGACACGCTGCCGGCGTTGAGAGTAAAGGTGCCGGTCACCCCGGGGTTGCTGCCGAGGACGATGCTCCCGCCGTTCGTGCCAGTAAGAGTGCCGGTTTGCAGCCAGGCAGCGTCCGCCGTGTCACCGACGACGAGCGACACCTGGTTCTGGACCAAGCTGCCTGTCAACTGGAGCGTGCCGCCGTTGACCGTCGTGGCCCCCGTGTACGTGTTGGCGCTGGGGAGGGTCAGGGTGCCGGCGCCGCTCTTGGCGAGGCTGCCACCGCTGCTCGTCAGCGCGGTCGCGTAAGTGACGTTCTGCCCGTTGGTGTCGACCGAGTACGCCTGGTTGGCGGCCTGGCTGAAGCGCGGAGAATAATCCGTGGCGTTAGCCGCCGAGTACTGGAGGGTGCCGCCCGTGAAGTTCAGCGTGCCGTTGTTGCCGAACGCCGCGGCGCTGCCGGCCTGAAGCGTGCCGCCGGCGAAGGTCGTGCCACCCGAGTAGGTGTTCGTACCCGTCAGGATCTGCGTGCCCGCGCCGGCCTTGGTCAGGCTCAGCACCCCGCTTTGCGCGCTGTTGTCGGAAATGATCCCCGAGAACGTGCCGCTGCCGCCCGCCACGCCGACCGTCGTGCTGCCCACCAGAGTCCCCCCGTTATTGTAGCCGCCCAGCAGCAGGCCCGCGCCGGTGAGCGCGTCCACGCGCACATTGGCCTCCACCCCGTTGAAGGTGGTCCCGGAGGCGACGCTCAACCCGCCCTGGTTGTTGGTGTAGTCGGCCTGGAAGGAACTGGAGCCAATCAGGGTGCCCGCCCGCACATCGAGGAGACCGCCCGGCGAAAGCGCGAGCGTGACGGTGCCGCTGCCGCCGAACGTGAGGCTGCCCGCGCCGGCCTTCTGGATCGTGCCCGCTCCGGTGAAAGTGGTGGCCCCAGCCTGGCTGTAAGACGCCGTGCCGCTGTTGAGCACGAGCGTCGCGCCACCGGCTACGTTCACCGCGCCGGGCGCGAGGGCGCTGGGATTACTGGAGGCCACCAGAGTGCCCGTGCTGATCGTGGTGCCACCCGTGTAGGTGTTAGTGCCCATCAGAGTCAGCGTACCTGCGCCCAGCTTGGTCAGGCTGCCG
>CAXTMD010000061.1:0-9317 GCA_964245035.1 uncultured Chthoniobacterales bacterium | reverse complement strand
CCCAGCTTGGTCAGGCTGCCGTTGGCGTTGTTGGTCGCGTCACGCAGGAGGTTCTGCGCCACCGCCACGTTGAAGCCGGCGGTGTCGATCCTGGCTCCGGCTGCGCCCACGTCGGCCGTGGTGAGTCCGGCCAGGAAGTTGGTGTTATCCTGCCGGGCTTGGAGCGTGCCGCCGGCGAAGTAGAAGATGCTAGTGCCCGCTGTGGTGCTGTTCGCGTCGTGGCCGGCCACGCCGACCACGCTGAGCGTGCCCCCGGCGAGCGTGTACGTGCCCTGGGAAGCCGTGCTCGCGCCCGACAGACCCAGCGTGCCGGTGACGTGGGTGCCGCCGTTCTGCACGAAGTTGCCCGTGCCGCCGTCGCCGACTTGCGTGGAACCGGTCGTCAGCGCCCCGTCGCCCAGAGTGTAGGTGCCGCTGCCACCCGCGTTGGTGCCGAGGCTGAAGGAGTCGTTGATCGTGGCCATACCGCCCGTCTGGGTGAACGCGCCCGTGCCGCTGCTGCCAACGACGGCCGAGTCCAGGGTGAGGGTGCCGCCGCCGAGATGGTAGGTGCCACTGCTGCCCATGCGGCTGCCCAAAAAGAGAAAGCTGCCGCGCACGGTGCCTGCGGTCTGGTTGAAGGTGCCGACGCCGCTGTTGCCGACGTAGGCGATGACCGTCGAGAGGCTGCCGCTTGAGTTGACGGTGGCCGCGCTCGCGGCAGTGGCGTCTACCGTCAGGGTACTGCTGCTCCCCGCGGCGATGCTGCCGGTGTTGCCGATGGCCAGCGTGCCCATGTCCACCGTCGTGTCCCCCGTGTAGGTATTCGCGCCGGTGAGCGTCAGCGTGCCCGCCCCGGTCTTGGTGAGCGAACCGCCGCCGCTGAGGACGCCGTTGATCGTGTTGCCGCCGCCGCTCGTCGTCGCAGCGTTGATTGTCAGGACGTGGGTGTTCCCGCTGCCGTCTGTGGTGTTGACGCCGCCGTTGAAGGTGAGCGCGCCCGCGCCGCTGGCCAGCGTCCAGGCCTGGTCTGCGCCGAGCGCCACCGATGCGTTGAAGGTCTCTGGACTGGCCGCGTTCTGGGTGAAGCCACCCGCGCCAAGCGTCAGCCCTTGCCCGGTGAAGGTGTAAGCCGCGGCACCACTGGAAAAGGTCAGCGAGTGGATGCTGAAGGGGGTGTCGATGTTCGAGGAAGCGACGCTGGCATTGTTGTAGGGCTGGCCGAACACCAAGTCCGTGTCGGTGAGGCTGCTCGGCGGGGCGATGCCTCCCATCCAGTTGAAGCCGGTCGTCCAGTTGTCATTCTGGACAATCCCCTGCCACAGATACGTGGCTCCGCGGGCGGGAGCGGACAGGGTGGCGAGCAGCGCGGCCAGGGCAAAGGCGCGACCGCGGACGGGAAAGGAGGTCTTCATGTCCGCCAGCTAAACCACAAACGTGCGTGTCAGCATATAGTTCGACCGAACTATGGGCGGCAGCTAGAAACGTGGTATGCACGGTGTGGGACATGCAGACAATCGATCTCACCATCCGCCGGGTTCGCGCGACGTTCTCCCGATTCGCGTGGGTTTTCCTGGTGGCTGCGGCTTGGCTCGGGTGGACGGCCGGGGCAGCACGGGCCGCGGAACCGGCGAATCTGGAAGGCCAACCGTTTGTGCAAGGCTTCGCCCCGCGCGACTACGACGCGGACACGGCCTGCAAGAGTGTCGTACAGGACCGCCGCGGATTGGTGTATGTCGGCAACCACTCGCTCGTATTGGAGTACGACGCTTCGACTTGGCGCAAGATTCCCTTGTCTGGCGAAGGGTGGATCGGTGCGCTGGCCTACGATACCTCTACCGACCGGGTCTTCGTCGGCGGGGGCAACTTCTTGGGCTACCTCCAACCCGCGGACGACGGCAGCCGGGCTTTCGTCTCGCTGGCGGAGCAACTCCCGGCCGAGGCGCGCGACTTTGGTGACATCCACGGCATCTACTGCACCCCGGAAGGAGTTTTCTTCCTGGACCGCAACTTCCGGGTGCTGCGCTGGCGGGATGGCTGCTTCAAGGCGTGGCAACTCGCCGCGCCGGGTCAATTTGGCCGGCTGCGGGGCGGCTGGGCAGGCGAGAAGTTCTACGTGCAAAGTCCCGAAACGGGTCTGCGCTGCCTGCAAAACGAGGCGTTCGTGGAAGCTTCCGGCGACCCGGCGTTCCACCGCGTGACGGTGCGGGCGGTGCGCGCCGCGGTCGATGGCACGACGCTCGTGGCCACGGCGCGCGACGGGCTGTTCACCCTGCGCGGCGGCGTGGCCCAACCCTGGGACGTGGAAGGCGCTGCATTCCTCAAGGATAAAGGTGTCAACGACCTCGCGGTGCTGCGGGATGGCTCGCTGGCGGTGGTCACGGAGTCGGCTGGCCTGATCCTGCTCGACCGGGAAGGCCGCTTCCGCGTGCGCGTCAGTGAGCCCGGCGGGCTGCATGACGGCGGCCTCCAAGGCTTGTGCGAAGACGCCGAGGGAGGGCTCTGGCTCGGTTCGCTCAACGGCGTCGCGCGGCTGGAGGTTAACTCCCCCCTGTCGATCCTCCGCGCTGCTTCCGGCGAGCAACTGACCAACACCTTTTGCGGTGACCTGTGGTTTGGGCGCATGGTCTTGGGCAACTTCAGCGGGCTTTATCAGCTCACGGCCGCCGACCCGTCCACGGCGACGGGTGCGCACCTCGAACGACTTCCCGGCGTCAACGACATCTACGACGGCGCCTTGCCTGTGGAGAACGGGCTGCTCCTGACGGCGGACGGCAAGGTCGTGTTGCTGGACGCAGACGCCCGGATCGTCCCCGTGCTGGACACGGGATCGCGGCAGGTGATTTTTTACCGTTCGGTCATCCATCCCAGCCAGGTCTACGCCGGTTTGGAGAACGGGCAGGTGCGCGCGCTGGAACTCGACGCGGCGACGCACCGGTGGCAAGACGCGGGCCTGGTGGTAGACCTCGGCCGGACTGGCGTCGTCAGCGGCCTCGCGGAATCGCCGCAGGGTGACCTGTGGGTGGCTTCGAGCGGACACGGCCTCTTCCGCGTCCAGCCTGCCGCCGGCGAGGGGAAGGAGCGTATCACCTCGCTGATGGAGGCCCCCGGCCCCCTGCACGGCGAGGCGAACGTCTGGGTCTGGACCGACGGTGGCCCGGTGGTGTTCATGACGCCCGACAAGCTCTTCCGGCTGGACGAGCTCGGGGAGAATGTCCGGCCGGCCGCGGAGTACGGCGCTGGCTTCGTGGATGGCTCCTTCCGCAACGCGGGCGTGTTGAGCTACGATGCCGGCTCGCTTTGGGTGGTGGGCAGCCGTCCAGGCAAAGCCGGAGAGGAACCAGTGTACGGCCGAGTCCTTACCGGCGGGCAGGGCCGCGCGCCGACCTTCCAGCAGTTGCCCCGCAAGATCACGCGGGTCGTCGGGCGGGTGCAGGCGTTGATCCCGCTCCAGGATGCCCCGGAAAAGCTGACCACCCTTTTCGTCACCGGCTCCGAGGGTATTGTGTGTCTGGACGTGCCGCGCTGGGAAGCGCAGGCCGCACCGCCCGCCTTCGCCGCGCTGATCCGTCGCGCGGTGACCGTTGGCGGGTCGGACGCGCCTGGCGAAGCGCCGCCGGTCCTGTCGGGCCCGCTGCCCTACGCGCATAACTCGGTGCACTTCGAGTACTCGGCCGCCACTTACGCGTTCGGAGCGGCGCTGCGCTTCCAGACACGCTTGGTTAACTTCGGCCAAGGAAGCTGGTCGGATTGGAGCGAACGCCCGAGCGTGGACTACCTCAACCTGCCCGAGGGCCGCTACACGTTCGAGGTGCGCGCACGCGACAGCGATGGACGGCTGAGCAGCGTGGCCGCGTTCCCTCTGCGGGTCCTGCCGCCCTGGCAGCGGACCTGGTGGGCTTACACGCTCTACGCGCTGCTGGCAGCGTCGGCCGTGTACGGGATGGTGCGTTGGCGGCTACGGCGTCTGTACGCGCGCAACCAGCACCTGGAGGATCTCATCGAGGAACGCACTGACGAACTCGTGCACGCCCGTGACCAGGCCGAATCGGCCAACCGGGCCAAGAGCGCGTTCCTGGCCAACATGACCCACGAGTTGCGCACGCCCCTCAACGCCATCCTCGGCTACTCGCAAATCCTGCTCAAGGACCAGGAACTCTCGGCGCGTAACCGCGAGCGCATCACCACCATGGACCGCAGCGGCAACCACCTGCTCTCCATGATCAACGAGGTCCTGGACCTCTCCAAGATCGAGGCGGGCAAGCTCACGCTCCTGCCCACGCCGTTCTCGCTCGACGCGCTGCTCGACGACCTGTGCGCGGCCTTTCAGCCACGGTTCTCAGAAAAGGGTCTCGCCTTCGCGCACGTGGCCGCCCCCGGCCTGCCGATGGTCGTCCACACGGACGCGGGCAAGCTGCGACAGGTGCTCTTCAACCTATTGGGCAATGCGCTGAAGTTTACCCAGCAGGGTGCAGTGCGTCTGGAAATCACTCCGGCTGAGGGCGACCGGGTTCGCTTCGGCGTCTTGGACACGGGCGTCGGCATCGCGTCGGAGGAACTGCGTCACATCTTCCACGCCTTCCACCAAGCGGGTGATAGTCACACTGCGGCTCAGGGCACTGGCTTGGGATTGTCCATCAGCCAGCGGTTGGTAGAACTGCTCGGCGGGCACCTGGAGGTGGAGAGCACCCCGGGGCGGGGCAGCCGTTTCTCGTTTACCCTGCACCTGCCGCCCGTCGCCGCGTCTGGGGACCTGCTCGCCGCGCCGGCCACCAGTTCCGCTCACCGCCGGGTGGTCGGCTTCCGCGGACCACCGCGCCGGTTGCTCGTCGTGGACGACGAGACGGTTAACCGGCGCGTGCTCGTCGAGTTGCTCGCCCCCCTGGGCTTCGAGACCGAGGAAGCCGCCAACGGCGCAGAGTGTCTGGAACGTTGCGCCGAGCGCCCGCCCGACGCCGTCCTGCTCGATCTGCGCATGAAGCCCATGGGCGGGCTGGAGGCCGCGCGCGAGTTGCGCTGCCGGGGAGAAGCCGGCGCGACGGTGCGGATCGTTGCCGTGTCTGCCAGCGTGTTCGCCGACGACCGACAGGAAGCCATCGCGGCGGGCTGCGACGACTTCCTGCCCAAGCCGTTCAAAGAGGAACAAGTGTTGGCGGTGCTCGGCCGGCTGCTGGGGCTGGAGTGGGTGCAAGCCGCGGAGCCGGCGGGGCAGGCGGCGCTTCCCGCCGTCGCCGACCCGGCGCGCTTTGCCGCGGAGGTCGCGGCATGGCTCGACCTCGCGCGCGGCGGCGACATCTTCGCGCTGAAAACACGCTTCGCCGCCTTTCGTGACGCCGGCGGCATCCCGGAAAAGCACCTAGATCTCGTGCGCCGCTTGGAGCCGTTGCTGGCTGGCTACGAGGTGGACCGCATCCTCAATGTTCTGCGCCAGTTCCAGCAAAATGCCGATCCCTGATCCCGCCCAGGAAAGAATCTCGCCCTGCCTGCTCATCGTCGACGATCTGCCCGGCAACCTGGGCGGGTTACTCGACACCCTCCACGCCGCCGACTACGACGTGCGCGTGGCCGCTGGCGGCGAGATCGCTTTGGAGCGACTGGAGTACATGCAGCCCGACCTGATCCTTCTAGATGTGAACATGCCCGGGCTAGACGGCTACGAGACCTGCCGCCGCCTCAAGGCCGACACCCGCTGGCGCGACACGCCGGTCTTATTTCTGACGGCGCAGGACGACCCAACCGACAAGCTGCGCGGCTTCGAGGCCGGCGGCGTGGACTACATCACCAAACCGCTGCACAACGAGGAGGTGCTCGCCCGGGTGCGCGCTCACCTGCAGATCCGCGCCTTGCAGCAAGCGTTGGAGGAGCAGAACGAACTCCTGCGGGCGGCGGTGAACCTGCGCTTGCAAGCCGAGGCGCAATTGCAAGAGACGTTGGAAAGCGCCGTCATCATCGTGGCGGGGGAAGACACCATCCAGTTTTGCACGCGTCCGGCCCGCCAGTTCCTAAGCAAATACTTCCCGACGCAGGACGATCCAAAACGGCTGCCCGCCCCGTTGGCGGTGTGGGCGTGCGACGCGGTCGGAACTGGCCGGTGGTCCGTCGGGCAAGAAGCGTCGCTGGAAGCGCGCTTGTTGGATGAGCCGCAGCCGGGCCGCTCTTGGCTGCTCGCCCTGGAGGAAACCTCTTCGGTCGCGGACTCGCCCGCGAGCCTTCTGCGGTTGGGCGTGACCGCGCGCGAGGCGGAGGTGCTCTACTGGATCGCTCACGGCAAGAGCAACCCAGAAATCGCCATCATCCTGGAAGCTGCGCTCAACACGATCAAGCGGCACGCGCAAAGCATCTTGGTCAAGCTGGGCGTGGAGACACGCTTAAGCGCCGCGCTGCGTGGGGCGGAAGTTCTCGGGCTGAAGGGAGCGGCGGAAGCGGCGGCACCGGCCTCTCTTAACCACAGAGGGTCCAAAAACAAGCCGCTGTATGGACGGTAGCAATCTGTCCGTCGTTCGCCAGCCAATTACTGTGTCAAAAAACGGTGGAGGTTGTGTGAAAACGCTCCCCTTTATTGATGCGGGTTGGTAGGGTCGGTGATGCGCCACATCCAGGGCGGTGACCGCGCGCAGAGCTTGTTGTTGCCCGCGTCGGTGGAAGACTACGTCGGTGAGGATAACCCGGTGCGCGCCATCGAAGCGTTCGTGGACGGCTTCGATCTGGCCAAGGCGGGCTTCGTGCGCGCAGAGGCCAAGGAGACGGGGCGGCCCGGCTACCATCCGGGCGATCTGCTCAAGTTGTACCTCTACGGCTACCTCAACCGCGTGCGCTCCAGCCGGCGGTTGGAAGCGGAGTGCCACCGCAACCTAGAGGTGGTGTGGCTGTTGCGCGGCTTGCGGCCCGACTTCAAGACGGTCGCGGACTTCCGGCGCGAGAACGCCCCAGCCTTCAAGGTGGCCTTTCGCCGCTTCGTTTATCTGTGCCGCCAGCTTGATCTTTTCGGACGCGAGCTGCTGGTCATCGACGGCACGCGCCTCAAAGCCGTCAACAGCACGGAGCGCAACTTCACGCGTGAGAAGCTCAAGACCATGCTCAAGAACGCGGACGCCCGGCTGGCCGAGTACCTGGCCGAGTTGGCGAAGGCGGACGATCAGGACGGTGGCCCACCGGCGGGTACGCCGCCGCTCAAGAACCTGGCCGAGAAGATCGCTACCTTGCAGAAGCGCCGGGACGAGTACGCCGCCATCCAAGCGGAACTCGAACGCACGGGCGAGAACCAGGTGTCGCTGACCGATCCCGACAGCCGTGCGATGGCCACCTACCCGAAGGTGGGGGTCGGCTACAACGCGCAGGTGGCCGTGGACGCCAAGCACCAGTTGATCGTCGAGCAGGAGGTCACCAACGCGGGCAGTGATCTCGGGCAGCTCGCCCCCACCGCCATCCCGGCCAAGGAGGCACTCGGAGTCGGGACGATCCAAGCCACGGCCGACCGAGGACGTTACAAGGGCGAGGACATCGCCGCGTGTGAGGCCGCTGGCATCACCGCCTTCGTGCCCAAGCCGCTCGGACGCGGTGCTGCCGCCAGCAAGGGCTTGTTCCCCAAGGAAGCGTTCGTCTATGACGCGGCAGCCGACACCTACCGCTGCCCCGCCGGCGAGACCCTGTGGCCGCGCACGCACTGGATGCGGGATGGTCACCAGGTGGTCGTGTACTACGATGGAGCCGCCTGCAAGCGTTGCTTGATCAAGGCACAGTGCACCTCGGCCAAGCGGTGGCGGCAGATCGCCCGCTGGGAAGGCGAGGCGGTGTTGGATGCCATGGCCGCACGCCTGGCGGCCAACCCGCAAATGACCCGGCTACGGCGCAACACGGTCGAGCATCCCTTCGGCACGATCAAGCACGCCATGAACCAGGGCCACTTCCTCCTGAAGGGGCTGCGCCAGGTGCGCGCAGAGTTTAGCCTGAGCGCGCTTGCCTACAACCTGCTGCGAGCCGTGAACATCGTGGGCGTGCAGAAGCTGGTGAAGGCCCTGCGGCGGCGCTTACGCGCCCTCACCAGGGCTCTCCGGTACATCCACGGCTTCCAAGGCGGCTTTTACGCGCGCGTGCTCGTTTGGATCGTGCGCCATGAGCAAAACCGCGCCGCGGCTGGCCTGCTCGCCTGAACGAACCGCCAAGCAGGCGTTCTCACACAACCTCAGATGTTTTCTGAGAAACTTGGACCTTCGGTGAAGCTTCGGTCCAAAAGGATAGCGGCGTGTGCTCTCACTTGGTCAGCTACCACCAGAACTGCTCCGTGCCGCCGGTGGCGTCGTGGCTCTGGTTGTCCTCGAACCAGTTGACGACTTCGTAGTGGTTTACCGGCCCGGCCGTGCGCAGCGTTTCGTCGTAGTGGACATGGGTCTTGGCGGCCACCGTGATGGTCTTGCCGATGAATCCGCCGTAGATGCCGTTGTAGCCGAGCGCATGGTCGGCCGACGAAGAGGCGCTTGGCGAACTCATGCTGGTACTCACCGTGCCGCCCAGGTTCTGGACGGCGGCGACCTTTTGGTTCCAGAGGCTCAGGTCCGCGTTGTACCGGGCTTGGTCCTGTTGCAGTTGGGCCTGGTAGCCGTCGTTGGCGAGTTGGGTGAGAGCCGCTTGGTAGGAGGCGATCAACGGGTTGGAGCCCGTGAGGGTCACCAGGACCGTGCCGGCGTCGTTGCCGTTGCTGCCGCTGCCGCCGTTGACGGCCTGGAGGGCGAGGTTCACATCGGCGCTGGGCGCGTAGATGACGCCCTCGAAGTCCTGCGTGGTGGCGATGTTGATCGAGCGTGACGGGTAGCTGCCATCCGCGTTGGCCGGCGGTTGGAGGCCGTTGAGCACCAGGTTGCGCGCCAACTGTGTGCCGTTGATGATGCCACTGCCTTGTAGGTTGACGTTGCCGCTCACGTAGAAGATGGCGTTGACGTTGGGAGCCAGCACGATCTGGCCGCCGCTGCCGGTGGCCACGTCTCCCTGCACGTAGACCTTGATGTAGGAAGGCGTCGTGCTGGAGCTATTGGCCGGAGCGTTGATGGTGAGCGTGTTGCCGCCGGACAGGTTGATGCCGTCGAGCCGCACCAAGGTCGGGCTGCTGGAGTTGGTGCTGGCCACGTAGGGCGCGGCGGGAGTGGTGGTGATGGTGCCACCATCCGTGACGCTCGACCACGCTGGGTTGAGCGCCGTGTTAGTCAAGGGCGGCAGTTCCTGGTAGAAGGTGCTGCTTTGCTGACCAGACACCTTGTCGCCGGCCTGCACGCTGCCGTTGTTGGTCATGGCGTTGCCGTTGACGGTGGCGTGGTTGGCGTTGATGAGCTGGCCGTTGGTGGCGA
>CAXTMD010000060.1:0-14822 GCA_964245035.1 uncultured Chthoniobacterales bacterium | reverse complement strand
TGGCCATAGATGGCCAAGCCTACCAGAAAACTTGGTTTTGTTAGATGCTCTAAGTGAGAAAGCATCCCAGTGAGGGGTGGCATGGTTTCGCCGATCACACGATTGCCCTTCAGCCTTTTAGCTTCGCGTCATCCGCCCTTTCCTTCGTCGTCCGTTTCGCGTTCCAATCGAGCTTCACCGCTTCGCCTCCGTCGTGGCCGGGTGCTTCAATGGTTCCCGCGATCGTGTCGCCTGCCATTTTGCCGTGGTACTTCACCACGTACCTTTGACCGTCGAAGTCACGCACCACGTCGAAGCTGATCACGTTGTCTTGCAGGGAGGCGTTGCTGATCGCGGTGTTGCCAAATTGATTCGAGTAGATGCCGGCGATTTTGCCGTCCTGCCATGCGAGTTTGAGCGTGGTCGGGATTTCGCCGTTCGGCGACTTGGTGCTCCATTCCCAGGTGCCGGTAGGATCGGGGGTTGAGGTGGACGGTGCAGCGGGTTCGCCGTGGAGCAAGCCAAGGGAGAGGAGGCAAGTGACGAGGATGAGTCCGAGGGTTTTCATGTGCGTTGTTTTTTGCTTTGGATGACGCGAGCGAGCGACGCCTGCAAGCTCAACGACAGCCCAAAGCTGTTCGCTGGAACGTGTCTGGATGGGCCTCTGGCGTTCGGGCGAGGCCCTTATTGGCCGGCGGGTGGTTGCCAAAGCTCCACCTTGTTGCCTTCGGGATCGATCACCCAGCCGAACTTGCCGAACTCGGACTCGTCGACCTTCTCCTCGACCTGCACGCCTTCCGCGCGCAGCACCGCCAGCAGCGCATGTAAATCGTCCACGCGGTAGTTGATCATGAAGGGCGCGGCACTGGGAGCAAAGTGGTCCGTGTCGGCGGCGAAGAGGCTCCAGGCGGTTGTTCCCGCACCTTCCGGGTTGTCCGGCCCTTTCCAGTCGAATGCGGCGCCACCCCATGCTTGTACATCAATTCCCAGATGCTCCTTGTACCACGCGCCGAGCGCCTCTGGGTCTTTGGACTTGAAGAAGATTCCGCCGATACCGGTGACTCGTTTCATGGCTGTGTTTGTGCTGGCAAGGTTGGATGGTGAAGTTCTGCGTGGTCTGACGTCTCTAAGCTCAGCGAACGAAGCGTAGCGGAGCTTCGCAGGTCGTGCCCCGCCCGTTGCGCAGGACCAGCCGGTTCCGGGCCGGGCCGCCCCCGGTCGGCCGGAAGTCCAGCTTCTCATAGAAGACGCGAGAAGCAGCGAGGTCTTTGACGGCGAGGCTGAGGCAAAATGCTCCGAATTTCATTTACGTGGTGCTTTCCGGTGGATGGTTGGGTTAAGAAGAAAAGGTTTCTCTGCGTCGCCTCCTTTGGTAAGGCATTCTGCGGCTGGCACGCTTGCCAAATCTTGCGAAACTTGAGCGAAAACTGCGACCCTTCTTCCCTGGCCTACGTGGACCGAGTCACCCGGGCCATCGACCTTGTCCTGCGCCATCTCGACGAACCGCTGCGGCTGGAAGCGGTGGCGCAGGCCGCGTGCTTTTCGCCCTACCACTTTCACCGGGTCTTCCGGCTGGTGGTGGGAGAACCGCTCGGCGAGTTCGTCAAGCGCCTGCGGCTGGAACGCGCGCTCACCCTGATGTCGCAAAAAGGCTGGGCCGCGCGGCGGCAGCCGTCGCTGACCGACATCGCTTTTGCCTGTGGCTTTGCCTCCTCGTCAGACTTCACGCGCTGCTTCAAAGCGCACTTCGGCGTGGCACCCAGCCGCTTCGATATGCGTGCGCACCGGGAGACACGCCGTGAACAATGGAAGCAGGAGCATGCGGACCCGGCACGTCCGCACCTGCTTGAAGGACTGCCGCCCGGTGTCAACCCCGACGGCTTCGAGGTGCGCCGTCGCCATCTGCCCGCGCGCCAGGTAGCCTATCTGCGCGTGCCGCGTCCCTTTCGTCCCGGCGTGGTCCAGCGGGCGGCCGAGCGACTGGTGGGTTGGGCCGAGGCACGGGGCCTGGCCGATGGGCAGTGGCTGGGCTATATGTGGGACGACCCGGACCTCACCGCCCACGAGCACTGCCGCTACGACGTGGGTGTCGAGGTCGTTGCCCCCTTTGTGCCCGAAGGGGAAGTCAGCCGACACACCTTCCCGGCCATGCAGGTGGCCGAGGTCGAGATCCGCGGCGGCATCAATCTGGAGCTGCGTGCCCTGGACTGGATCTACGGTACCTGGCTGCCCGCCAGCGGGTTCGTGCCGGCTGAACACCCCTGTTTTGAAGCATGGGTTGGCCGGCCTTTTGCGCATGGGGCAGAACACTTCGAGTTGCTCGTGCAACTGCCCGTAGCACGCGGCTAGAGCCGGTTCCATGGTATCTAGGCGGAGCACTCAAGAACTTGACCGTCTTGCTTCAAAGAAGTCAACCTCAGGGTTTGAACAAGATGCTCCCACCCGCCACAGCCCGGCGAGCCGGTAAACGTCCCATAGTGACACGAGAGTCTGAAAGCATCCAGCGGGTGCGCCAAAGGACCGTTTTTTGACCTGAACTTCCAGCGCGTGAGGCACTGTCATGTTCTCAGCAAAAGGTGGTTCGCAGGAACTCTGCCAGGGCCGGCACATCAAACCGATCTGTGCGCCAGGCGATGTATCCGTCCGGACGCACCAGGTAGAGTGCCTGTGGCGTCGTGTGGTCCACCCCGTAGGCGTTGAACGCTCCCACGGCCTCGGCTCGCACGATGGCTTCATCCGGCAGCCCGGAAGGCGAGGCGATGAGGTGGGTTTTCAAGCCCAGGGCCGGCGGCTGCGGCAGGGCGGCGAAGCCTTCCTGCAACGCCTGGATCTCCTGGCCGCTCAGCGGTCGGCGCGACAGCGCCAGCACGTGGAACTGGTAGCCGGTCAGCAGGCCGAACACGTCCTGGTTGCGCGCAAAGGTAGCGTCAGGTGCCCGGTGCCCCGAGGCCGGACCATGCTTCCAGAAGTGCGTCCCGTCTTCGGCGGATTCATCCAGCTTGCCCACGCCCTGCTCGTAGCGGATGTCGAGCTGAGAGACGAAGTTGAACGCGTCCCGGCGCGCGAAGTCCGTGTGCGAGAGCAGCCCGGCCACTTTGGGAACCAGCGCGTTGCGCAGCGTGGTGAACCAGTCCGACTGCGAGGTCATGGTGCTAAACATGCTGTCCGTGGCTTTGAGCACGTGCTGACCCACCGGCCAGCGCTCGTCGTGGTAGGTGTCCAGCAGTGCGTCCAACCCTGCGTTGCCACGCAGGGCGAGCACCAGTTTCCAGGCGAGGTTGGCGGTGTCCTGGATGCCGGTGTTCATTCCTTGACCTGCCGCCGGGCTGTGGATGTGCGCCGCGTCGCCGCCCACGAACGCCCGGCCCACCCGGTAGTGCGCCACGCCGCGATGGTGCACCCGGTAGCGCGAGGTCCAGGTCGGGTCCTTCAGCGTCACGGGATGGTTCGAGGCGTCACGGAAGGCCGTCTGCACGTCGGCAAGCGGCGCTTCCTTGCCGCCCTGGGTGTCCACGGAATCGTGCTTGTCGCCCACGGCTTCGTGCGGCAGCATCGTCATCATCCGGGCTGTCCCAGGCTCGCCGGGCAGCGGGATGTAGAGGGCGAAGTTCTTGTCGTGCAGGTACAGGCCGAAACAATCGTCGTGCGGCAGACCTTCCACGCGGCAGTCCGCCAACAGGAAGTTCTGTGGGTAAGCCGCACCCTCGAACTTCAGGTCGAGCGCCTTGCGCACGATGCTGTGCGCGCCGTCCGCGCCGACCAGATACGCCGCCCGCACGTCGAACTCCGCGCCGTCTTTGCCCTTGGCATGCGCGGTGACTTCGGTGTCCGTTTGGGTGACCCCCGTGACCTCCACCGAGCGCTCCACCGTCACGCCCAGGCGTTTGAGTTCGTCGTTGAGCACGGCTTCCGTGTCGCGTTGTGAGGCGATCAGGACCGAGGAGAACGGCGTGTCCTCGCGGTTCACGTCGTCGAAGTGCACTTCCGCCTTGGTTTCGCCGTCCACGAACAAGCGTGCGCTGGTGATGGGCTTGCCCCGCCGGAGCAACTCATCCGCCAGACCAAGGGCGAGGAAGATCTCCAGCGTGCGCGGCTGGACGACGAGCGCGCGGGATTCGTGGGCTTGGTCCGGGTTCTTGTCGAGGATGCGCACCCGCACGCCGCTGCGGGCCAGCAACGCGGCGCAGGTGAGCCCGGTGGGGCCTGCCCCGACGACGACGACTTCGCATTGATTGTTTTCCATGGGAGTTTTTTGACGGTAGGCGCGGCTTGCTCAGCGTCTCGTTAAATCGTGAGCTGTTTGCGTGCAGCTTTGCTTAACTGAGCGCACGCAAAGTTGTTGTCAACACGTAGACTGATCGAAGCTTCGCTACGGCAGATTCGCTCACTCCCCTGTCGTACAAGCGTCCAGAATCAGGACTCGGCGCGCCTGCCGCTCCCTTGCCCGTCACGGCTTCCTTGCGGCGGGAGGCAGAACCACTCCGCGCCCGAAGATCGCACCGTACTCGGTGACGCGCCGTTTGATCTCGGCCGGGTTGGTCCGGAAGATCTCCTGGTCCAGGAAACCGAGGGTGAAGCCGAGTGCCAGCAGCATCTCCGCCGCCCGCTCCACGTCGAACTTGGCGGACAACCGTTTGGCCGCGACGTAGCGGGCCAGCCGCTCGCGCAGGTGGCGGCGCAAGAAGGCGCGGATGCGCGCCGTTCCTTTGTCGTCCCGGAACTCCGGATCGACCAGGACGCGCGACATCACGATGCGCAAGCCTTTGACTCGTCCCACCAGGAGACTCACGATGAACGAGAGCGTTTCCTGCGCTTCTTCTTGCAGCGTATCGCACAAAGGACGCTGGAAGAAAGCGGCTTGGTCGAGCGGCCCGCCAGCCTCCCGCTGGATCACGGCGAGCAGCAAACCCTCCTTGCCCTTGAAGTAAAGCTGGATCAACGCCTCCGAGTAGCCGGCGCGCTCCGCGATGGCGCGGGTGGTGGCCGCCTCGTAGCCGCGCTCTGCGATGATCGCCGCCGCCGCCGCCACGAAGGCCTCCTCCGTGGTCTCCCGGTTCCGGCGCCGGGGCTTTGCCACCGCTGTTGCGGGGGGAACTGAGACGATCTTGGCTGGACGACTGGAAGCGGGCAAGGACTTGGAGTGTTTTCGCCCCGTGGAGCGACACCGACTGGAAACGCGCGGGAAAGATAGGGAGTATCCTCTCTTTCCGCACGGGCGTCCAGTCATCCAGGCCAAGCGGGCTTTCGCCCCGTGATGCGGGCAGGCCCCGGACCTCGGCGGGGAGAATCCTGCCACTGCGGCGTTGCCAGTGGACTAATCCCACTTCTTCCCTCTCGCTCATACCCGCCCCCCGCCGTGCCGAGAAGGGGATGATTGACAGACAACTATGCAAACGCTCAGTTAGAGCAACCGAACCTGCTCCCACATGTCGGAAACTACGGCACATGCCATTCAGCCACCCGCATCGGTGGACCCCGAACCCGTGCCCGCTCACCTGCGCAACCCGTCTTATCTCCCATGAATCCTCATTCGATGTCCGCCCAACCCCCCGCGCCGATCCCGCCGGACGACCTGCGCCGTCCGCTGCGCATCGCGCGGCCCGAGACCGACCAGAGCTTGCCGCACGTCGGCATGGTCGGCGACACCTACACCGTCGTGCTCAACGGCGACGACACCAACGGCAGCTACACCCTGATGGACATGCTGATCTCGCCCGGCGGCGGGCCGCCGCCCCACCGGCACAACTTCGAGGAATCCTTCACGATCCTCGAAGGCGAGATCGAGGTGACGTGCCGCGGTGAGAAGAGCGTGGTGCGCGCCGGGGAAACCATCAGCATCCCGGCCAACGCTCCGCACTTCTTCGTCAACGCCACGTCGAAGATCGTGCGGCTGCTGAGCATCACCACGCCCGCCGGGCTGGAAGATTATTTCCAGCAGATTGGAGAGCCCATGCCGACGCGCACGACGCTGCCGCCCCCGCTCGACGACGCCGCCAAGCACGAGTTCCAAGCGAAGGCCAGGGCGCTGGGGCCGCAGTACCGCACGGACTACCTCAAGCCTTGAACCATTCGCATCGGATCCAGCCATCCTCTTGAGGCCTGATGCCCTCCGTCTGAAAAGGACGATTTTCTGAGGCTGCGTCTGCTCGCAAGTCAGTCCCTGGTGGTGAAAGCAAACGGTTTGGCATGTGCTCCGTTACGGCTGAGAGAAGCCCGTTGCCTCCCCACCTCCTGCAAGGGTGGCGCACCAAAGAGCCGGCGGTACTCCCGGCTGAACTGCGAGACGCTCTCGTAGCCAACGCGGTGGGCGGCCGTCGCTACGCCCAACTTGTCGTGCGCCAGCAACAGCCGGGCTTTGTGCAGCCGCACCGTTTTCAGGTATTGCACCGGCGAGGTGGCCGTGACCGCCTTGAAGCTGCGGTGAAACGCGGAAACGCTCATCCCGGCCTCCGTCGCCCAGCGGCCGACGTCCATCGGCTCCTCACAGGCTTGGTGCATTTGCAACAAGGCGGCATGGATCTTTGCCGCCGGAGCGTCTCGGCCCAGCAGCGCCCAGAGCGTGGCACTCTGCGTGCCGCTCAACACCCGGTAGAGAATCTCACGCACGATGCCCGGTCCAAGGACCGCCGCTTCTTCTGAAGAGCGAAGCGATTGCAGCAGGCGCAGAACCGTTTCCGTCAGCGGGCCGTCCAGCGGGGTGGCGTCTACGCAACGCTGAGTGGCGGGGGAAGGCTGCGCAGTGCGCGGCAGTTTGGCCGCCAGCTCACTCAAGGTACTGAGGTCCACGCCGACGGAGACTCCCAGCAGCGGCTCGCCCTCCTCCAGCTTGACTTCCACCTCGAACGGCAAAGGGACAGAAAGGACCAAATAGTGGCTGCGGTCGTACACGAACGAGCGGTCGCCGACGTAGCCCCGTTTGCGGCCACTGGCGAGAATGCAGATGCTCGGTCGGAAGAGCACGGGGGCACGAGCGCGGCTGCGGTCGGCGCGCACCAACTCCACGCCGGCAACCGCCGTCGGGTACCTGCCTTCATTAGGTGCAAGCTCCCCGATGAGCTGCATCATTCGGCGTCTTTGCTTCTCGGCAGGCAAGGTCGGCATCCGGCCCATCTTAGCTCCGGCAAGGAGCCTTTTCGACCAGGAAAGCAGGATTAGGCAAAAGGTTGGTAGGACCGTGTATTGCCGCTTGCAGGGCCGTGGCGAGATTGCTTGCACACCTCACAAACCCTTTGGAGAACACACACAACCTATGTCATCAGCAGAAAGCAAAATCATCCTGATCACAGGAGCCAGCAGCGGCATCGGCGAAGCGACGGCGCGGGTGGCCGCCCGTCACGGCGGCACGGTCGTCCTGGGCGCGCGCCGCACAGATCGTCTGGAGAAGATCGTGCAGGAAATCACGGCGGCGGGCGGCACGGCGCGCGCTTGTTCCCTCGACGTAGCCAACCTGGCGGACGTGCAGGCTTTCGCCCGATCCGCGCAGGAGGAGTTTGGCCGCATCGACGTGCTGGTCAACAACGCGGGGGTGATGCCGCTTTCAACGCTGGCCGCCCTTAAGGTTGAGGAGTGGAACACCATGATCGACGTGAACATCCGCGGGGTGCTGCACGGCATCGCGGCGGTGCTCCCGACGATGCAGGCACAAGGCCATGGTCAGGTGATCAACGTGTCGTCGGTGGGCGGCTTCGTCGTGCAACCGACCGCTGCCGTCTACGCCGCCACGAAGTTCGCGGTCCGCGCGATCTCGGAGGGCATGCGCAAGGAGAACGACAAGATCCGGGTGACCTGCGTCTACCCGGGGGTCACCGACACAGAACTGGCCAACAGCATCACCGACGAGACGGCGCGCAAGAACATGGAAGCCTATCGCAAGATGGCCATTTCGGCCGAAGCCATTGCGCGGGCGATCTGGTTCGCCATCGAGCAGCCTGCCGACGTGGACGTAAACGAGATTGTCGTGCGCCCAACCGCGACGCAAGCCTGACCTGGTTCTCCGAGTGGTTTTGGACGGTTTGCGTCCGAGCCTTTGCCCAACAAGACGCCCGCCATCACCTTCCAGGCGGTGGAATTGGACCCAACGCTACGGCTGCGGAAGGTGCCCTAGCGGCATCCTGCGCAGCGACGGAGGCTTCTTGCCTAGCTTGGTCGGCGTGCTTTGACCGCCCCTCCGTGTTTACTGACCGTGCGGGCGGCTTGGTTTTGCCACGGCGAAATATTTCGAAAAACCTCTGTTGGTGAGACGCTGGCCTTTCTGGAGTTTCTGAGGCGGCAAAGGACCGTCTGTTGGTGCCTTATACTTGTGAGAACCTGATCGCGTTCAGTGCGAGCGATTTGGCAGCGGCAAGTAGCGGCCGATCTTCGAGTGGAACAGAACTCAAACCACAGACAAGTCACCACCCTTTGGTTTACCAGCGAGCACGCCACACCGTTGCGCGGCAACCTTGGCTCTCGGCCAGGTGCTGCCTAACCCCGCGCTGGGGTGAATCAACAGCCAGCGGAAACTCACCGCTAACTCCACGGACTGAGCGAAGTGAGCGAAGCCGCCGGAGGAGGTTGCCATGGTCAGCGGAGAGAGGAAGTGCCAGTGTTGGAGGAACCCTCCGCCTCGGTGATGGCTCGCGTGAGGGCTGCGGTGGGCGCAGGAATCGGCCGGCCGTGGATGCAGGCGAGGGTGGTCGGTGCCAATGCAAGCAAGCGGCGGGCACTCGCGCAGGCGCTCGGCCGGTGCCAGGTCGCAAAGTAGGGAAAGGGGAAAAGGGTGCGCCAGACGCCCGAGACCGACAGGCCGCCCACGTTGACCAGCGCATCGCCGCAAAAGAGCGTGCCGTTGCGTTCATCAAAGAAGCCGAGGTGACCGGGCGTGTGGCCGGGACAAGCCACGGCGCGCAGCGCGGAGCCGGGCACCTGGTCGCCGTCCTCCAGCAGTACCGTGGGTTGGGTGGCGCACCGCTGGAAGCCGCCACGCACCTTGGTTTGCGGCTCCGCCGCGTCAAGCGAGAAGTCGCCCGCCAGCAGCCGGGCCTCCCGTCTGCCGATGGCGACCTGGACGCTGCTGGTTCCGCCCAGGGCGGCGACCAGCGCGTCAAGGCTGCCCACGTGGTCCTGATGAGCGTGGGTGAGCACGACCCGGCCCACCGGGGCACCGAGTTGGCGGGCGGCGGCGAGGATGCCGGGGGCGCTGCCGGGCAGACCGGTGTCGATGGCGGTCAGCGTGCCATCGCCTTCACGTACGAGGAAGGACCCGAACGCGCCCAAACGCACGAGTTGGTGAGCGGAGGAGCCCACGATGATACTTTGCATGAACAGTGGTGTTATATCTGAATGCTACCGTTGTCAGGCGTGCTGTTTACCTTTGGTTGATGCGACACTCGCCCCGACGCAGGTGGCTTTTTTCCAATCGCCGTCAGATCGACATGCCACCGGAGACCTCGATGCGCTGGGCGTTCACCCAGCGATTGTCTTCCGAGAGCAGCGCGGCGATCATTGGGCCGATGTCCTCCGGCAGTCCCGCACGGCCGAGTGCCGTCGCGTCCGAGACCATCTTGTTGACCTGCGGGTTGTCGCGCACCATGCCGCCGCTGAAGTCGGTCTGCACTGCCCCGGGCGCCACGGTGTTGGCGGTGATGCGGCGGCTCCCGAGTTCTTTGGCCAGGTAGCGGGTGAGCACCTCCACCGCCCCCTTCATGGAGGCGTAGGCGCTGCTGCCCGGAAAGCTGACGCGCGTCAGGCCGGAAGACACGTTGACGATGCGCCCACCGTCGCGGAGCAGCGGCAGGAGCTTTTGCGTGAGGAAGAACACCCCTTTGAAATGGACGCGGTAGAGGCTGTCCAGGTCTTCCTCGGTCACTTTGTCGATGGGCGCGTGGTGCGAGGTGCCCGCGTTGTTGACCAGGTAGTCGAAGCAGTCGGCTCCCATCACCGCCAGAGCGTTTCGTGCTTCCTGCACGAAGGCGTCGAAGGTGCCGGTCTTACCGGTGTCCAGCGATAGGGCGACCGCCGTGCCGCCAGCAGCGCCGATCTCGGCCACCACCTTGTCGGCTTCCGCCCGGTTGGAGTGATAAGTGAAGATCGAGCGCACGCCGCGCGCGGCGAGGCTGAGCACGGTGTTGCGGCCCAGGCCGCGGCTGCCGCCGGTGACGATGGCGATTTTGGATTCAGAGGAGAGAGGATCTTGTGCGGACATGGATCAAACTACCTGGCTCCATGGCTCGCTGGAATACCTGAACCCCCTGACTTCTTGCCTATTCCTACCCCATTGATTACGCTGGGGAAGTCAGGAAAAGAATGGCCCCTACCTCGGAAACTTTGCGGGATCTCGTCAGGCGCTACACAGGAGCGTGGGGCGGGCCGGGTCCGTTCGGGACGGTGGTGCCGGGACTGGTTCTCCTGCGCGCGGACCGTCCCCGGCGGGCGGCGCACAGGCTCTTCAAGCCCGCGCTCTGTGCCGTGCTCCAAGGAGCGAAGTGGACGACGTTCGGCCACCGTCGCCTGAACTATGCGGCTGGACAGGCGCTCGTCGTCAGCCTGGAGATGCTCTCGCACGGCCGGGTCGTCGAGGCGTCGCCGGCTAAACCATTCCTGGGTTTGGTCATCGAGTTGGACCTAGCCACGTTGCGCGAGGTTGCGGAGAGCCTGCCCCGGTTAGCGCCGCCAGAAGACGAGGCGGGCGTCCACAGCGCGTTTGTCACTGGTTTCGAGGGTCCTATGGCGGAGTGCGTGCGCAAGCTGGTCGGTCTGCTTGACGCACCCGAGGCGGTCGCGGCGCTTTACCCAGCCGTCATGCGTGAACTCTGCTACTGGCTGCTGGCGGGGCCGCATGGCGGCGACATCGTCCGTCTCGTGCTGGGCACTGGCCACGACCGGCGCGTGCTCGCCGCGATCCAGGCTCTACGCAGCCGCTTCGCCGAGGCGGTGTGCGTCGAAGAACTCGCGCAAATCGCCCACCTGAGCGCCACGGCGTTTCACCGCCGGTTCAAGGCGCTGACGGCCACGACGCCACTCCAGTACCAAAAGCGGCTGAGGCTGCTCGAAGCACGCAACCTCCTGCTGGCCGACACGGCAAATGCCGAGACCGCCGCCCGCCAGGTCGGCTACGTTAGTGCCTCGCAGTTTAGCCGGGAGTACGCCCGCTTGTTCGGCGCGCCGCCGCGGCGTGATGTGGACCGATGGCGTAGACTGTCGTGTACGACGGCGATGATTTCGGGGCAACGAGACGAAAGCGCCACTGTGCTGTCAGGGCAACCAGGTCCGGCTGTCTGGCACAAGCCGAGCTTTGCTCAGGGCAGCATCGTTTTATAGCAGTGAACCACTCCAAAATCCTCCGTTGGTGAGACGGCGGGTTCGTCAGAGTCTCCGAAGCGACAAAAGACCGTTTTCTGACAGTGAGTTCCCGGGAATCAAAGAAGAAAGCGCTGCACGAGTGTCACCGTCGCCTCCGGGTTCTCTTCCATCAGCCAGTGCCCTGACGCCGAGACGACAGCCCCCTCTACTCGCTCGGCAACCAGCCGCATCAATTCCTCCGTTCTCGCCCCACTGGACGCCTCGCCACCCACGGCGAGCACCGGAAGCGTGAGCTTGCCGCGCTCCAGGTAGCTGTGGTTGTCGAGCGCATCCTGCGTGAAGGCATTGAACTGCGCGAAGCCCGCCCGCATCGCTCCCGGCAAGGCATAGAGGGTCGCATAGTGTTCGCGCATCGCCTCGCTGATGTCCGCCGGGTTGGCGGAAAAGTCGTTCCAGAAGTGGTCGAGGAAGATGCGCTCGCGCCCGGCGACCAGTCGCTCCATGTCAGGGCCGCCGAAGCCGAAGTGCCAGGCTTTGGGGTTGCTGGCGATCTGCTCCCACGGACCGACTCCGGGGATGGGCGCTTCCATCTGGACCCAGCGGGTCACCCGGTCACGGTGCTGCATGGCGAAGGCGAAGCAGACCAGGCTGCCCATGTCGTTGCTCACGAGCGCCGTCTGCCCGATGCCCAGCGCATCCAACACGCCCGCCACGTCGCCCGCCTGGGTCTTCTTGTCGTAGCCGCCCGCCGGCTTGGAGGAAAGTCCCAGCCCACGCAGGTCAGGGACGACCACCGTATGCGTTTCAGCCAGCGCTAGTGCCAAGGGTGCCCAAGAGTCGCCGGTCAGAGCATAGCCGTGCAGCAGGAGCACCGCCGGA
Source organism: uncultured Chthoniobacterales bacterium (assembly GCA_964245035.1). Classification (GTDB taxonomy): domain Bacteria; phylum Verrucomicrobiota; class Verrucomicrobiia; order Chthoniobacterales; family SZAS-18; genus CAHJWO01. Next base: position 2,684 of record CAXTMD010000060.1, on the reverse strand, counting down.
CCACGGCCGCCCACCCTAGTGTGGATCGTCGCCCCGTTCGTCTCGATCTCCTTAGTGAAAAAGCCATTTGGGCAGGGCGTGATCAAGCCCTTCGGGTATTTGGAAGCCATGATGGAAAGTGTTTGTGTAGGCTTCGGACTTACAGGAAGCGGCGCACCGCCTCGCTGGCGTGGTCCTGGTAGGTCGGGTTCGACAGATCAGAAAAGATCTCGCTCTGATCCACCATGGGGCCGGAGAGGGTATTCGCTTGGCTGGCGTAGAAGATGCCGCTTCGCAGAGCGGGGTTGTGCAGACCTTCCACCAGCCGCGTGGCCCCTACATGCAGGTCGTGGACCATGCCAAAGAGCGGGAAGACCACCGGCATGAGCACGTACTTGAGCAGGAGCCGCAGCGGCAGCGGCGCGTCGCGTGCGACCTCCGAGCCGCGCGTGCTACCGGGGCTCACCGTGAGGAGCCGCAGGCTCGGGTAGCGCCGGGCGGTCGCGGCCATCCACAGCGCGGCGACGTACTTCACCTGTCCGTAAGCCAGCGTAGGGTCGGCCTTGCGTCCGCGGAAGTACGTGCCGTCGCAGAGTGACGCGAACTCGTCGGCGGAGGAGGTCGAGAGCGCCGGCCGCTTCATGCCCAGCTTCGGCACGCCCCGGGCGGCTTCGCTGCCGACGTACACCGCGGCGTGGCTCAGCTTGTCGGCCGCGAGCAAGCCTTCGAGCAGGACGACGTGCCCCAGCACGTTGCTGGCAAAGATCTCCGTCACCCCGTCTTTGGTCAACGCGAGCGGCGTCTTGCCCCCCGTGCCACCCGCGTTCATCACCAAGTCGTCGATACTTTCGTCCAACAACGACAGCGCTGCCCGGACCGATGCGGGATCGGCCACGTCCATGAGCACAACTTGGAAGACCGACTTGCCGGTGGCTGCTTCGAGTGATTGCTTAGCAGCTTTGGCCTTCTGCTCGTTGCGGCAAGCCAGGCAGATCTTGCGGTACTCGCCGGTGAGCGCCAGCAGCCGGGCCACTTCTTTACCGATGCCGATGTTTGCGCCGGTGATCAGCGCGACCTTGCCTTGCGCGCGGTTCCCCTTGTTTTCCGTCGATGGATTAAGTACCATAGAGTACGATATTCAACTCCCCGCGGCTTTCGTCAAGAGGTTTCGTACTACATGGTAACTAACGATCAACAAAAGCGCCCCCCCGGTCGTCCCCGCGGGTTCGACCCGGACGCGGCGCTCGACCAGGCGGTGGAACTGTTCTGGGCCGAGGGCTATGATGCGGTCGACGTGGAGCGCATCGCTCGTGCCGTCGGTGTCACCAAGCCCAGCCTCTACCGCCGCTTTGGCGACAAGCCCTCGCTGTTCCTGCACGCGTTGCGGCGCTACGGCACGATCCATGGCACCAAGGCGCTCGCCGCCTTTGCCGCCGAGCCGGACATTGCCAAAGCCGTCACGATCTTCCTGGAGCTGACCATCCAGGCGAGCACACGGGAAGAAGGGCCGAGCGGCTGCTTGGTCGCCTGTGTCGCCGCCGTGCAAGCGGGGCGGTCGCCCGAGGTGCGGGCGTTCTGCGCACAAGCGCTGACTGGCTTGGCCGAGTTGCTAACGCGGCGCTTTGAGCAGGAGGCGAATGCCGGGCGCTTGTCGGCCCGTGTTCCGGCCCAGGCGAGAGCACGGCTCCTAGTGGACACGGTGCAGGGCATCGTCCTGCGCGCCCGTGCGGGCACCTCGCGCAGAGACCTGCGGCGCGATGCCCGGAATTACCCGCTGCTCATCTTGGGATGAGCAGTGGCGTTCGCCCAAGAGAGATTGACGAATCACGCGATGCCGACGCCGAGACCCGGCAGCCACGCGGCAAGCTCACTGCCGAGCAGGTGCGGATTGTCTTCCTGCAAGTAGTGCAAGCCGGGCCCAAGGTCCACCGTGCGTGAGTTGCTTAAATGCTTGGTGTACCACTCGGCTACCTCCGCGGTGACGACGATGCCCGGTCGCGCCCAGAAGAGAAGCTTCGGCAGATCGCTCGCCAGCAGCCAATTGTGGTACGCCTCCACCCGGGCGTAAACCTCCGGCGGCTCGCCCGCAATCGGGGCATCGTTGGGAAAGCGGTAGAGAATCTCGCGGTCTGCCGGGTCGAGGAACGGCGCGCGGTAGTGGCTCATCTCAGCCTCGCCCAGCTTGCGGACCACCCCGCCCGGCAAGAACTGCTCGACAAAGAGGTTGTCGTCGATGGCCAGCTTGCGTCCGGTCGCGGGTGAACGCAGGGCGCGGAACAGCTCCCGGCCAGCGTCAGGAAATTCCTCCCAGGTCCTCCAGGGACGAACGAACTCCATGAAGGCCAAGCCCGCGAGACGGTCCTCGTGCCGACGCGCCCAGTCGAAGCCCAAGCCCGAGCCCCAGTCATGCAGCACCAGAACCACCTTGCCCGTCGGCACCACGGCGCCCAGAAACGCTTCGAGGTACCGGGCGTGCTCCGCGTACCCGTACGCCGTGCCGGGGAGCTTTCCTGAGTCTCCCATGCCGATCAGGTCTGGTGCCACGCACCGGGCCTTGGCCGCCACGTGGGGAATGACGTTGCGCCAGAGGTAGGAGGAGGTCGGATTGCCGTGCAAGAAGACGACCGTGACCTGGGTGGAGTCGCCGGATTCGACGTAGGCCATCTCGGAGGCGAGCACCGGGACGCGGCGCTTGGTGAAGGGGA
>CAXTMD010000059.1:14445-14980 GCA_964245035.1 uncultured Chthoniobacterales bacterium | reverse complement strand
ATCGAGACGATCGGCAGCAAACTGCTGCCCTTGTTGCGGGGGCTGTCCGCCCCTTCGCCAGCGGTGCTGCCGGCGTAGAAGCTGGCGGCGAACGCCGCCCCCGGGGACCGCAAAAACCTCAGGCCCGCAACCCCGAGTTTCTCCCTGCCTCTTGGCGGCCGGACGCCCTTCGTCACCGGGGCATCCAGCGGCATCGGCCCGGCCGGCGCCTTGCGCTTAGCCCCGGGGAAGGTGCCGCGTGGTGTGCCCCGGGCAAGTGCATTGCGTGCCGTGGTATGCTGCGCTCCGAGGTGAGCGCAGATCATCCCATCCAGAACGATCCGCCAGACAACGCGCCAGTGACCGGGAAAGCCGTGCCGGCCGCGGTTTCCACGTGCGCGCAATGCGGGCAGGAGTTCACGCCGCGGGGAGCCAGGGGCGAATGCCTGCGGTGCGCGCTCCGCCTCGCGCTGAGCGAAACCGCGCGCGCAGAGGAAGACCAACCCGCGTCGCCCCCGGATGCTCGGCCGCCTTCTTCGCCCGCAAACAACGCGGC
>CAXTMD010000059.1:0-14435 GCA_964245035.1 uncultured Chthoniobacterales bacterium | reverse complement strand
GGGAGCCGACGGGGAACCGATTGAACTCGGCCGCGGCGCGGTGGCGACGACCTACCGGGCGACCGACACGGTTTTGCACCTGCCCGTGGCGTTGAAGGTCATCAGCCAGCGGGCGGCGGGTCACCCTGCCGCCCGCACGCGCTTTCTGCGCGAGGCGCGCGCGGCGGCCCGGCTGCACCACCTCAACGTGGCGAGCGTTACCTTCTACGGCGAGCAAGACGGCGAGTGTTTCTACGCCATGGAACTGGTCGAAGGCGAGACGCTCGCCGAACGGGTGCGGCGCGCCGGGGTATTTACGCCCGGGCAGGCGCTGGAAGTCGGCGTGCAGGTGGCCCGCGCGCTGGCGGCGGCGGAAGCCGGCGGCGTCGTGCACCGCGACCTCAAGCCGTCCAACCTGATGCTGGTGCATCCGCTGGGGACGGAGGCCGACCCCGGCGGCTCCCCCGCGCTGCACGTCAAGGTGATTGACTGGGGCTTGGCCAAGGCGGTGAGCGCCGAAGATCCGCTGCTCGGGGCCGACCAGACCCGTGACGCCTTCGTGGGCACGCCCGCCTTCGCCAGTCCCGAGCAGTTCGCTCCCGCCAACGTGCAGCGCATCGACGTGCGCAGCGACATCTACAGCCTGGGGGTGACCTTGTGGTATTTGCTCTGCGGCAAAGTGCCCTTCGTGGGCGAAACGCTCGGGGCCATCCATGCGCTTCAGAAATCGCTGCCCTTGGAACAACTCAGGGCGGCCAAGGTGCCCGGCCGCTTGACGGCGGTGCTCCAGAGCATGGTGGCCTTCGATCCCACCAAGCGTCCCCAGAGCGCAAGAGAGTTGCTCGACGTGCTGGGACGTTGCGGGAAGCGTCACCCCCAAGAGGCGGTTTCACAAAGGATGCGTCGGCGCACCTACGGGCTCTATGCCGGGGTGGGGGTCCTGTTCGCGGTTTTAGCGACAGGAGTCATGCGATGGCAGGCACCGCGTCGAAGCCGTCTGCCGACGGCCAGGCCTTCGGTCGCGGTGCTGCCCTTCGAGAACTTGAGTCCCGACGGCACGGACACCTTCTTCGCCACGGGGGTGCAGGACGAGATCACGATGGACTTGTCCCGCATCGCCGCTCTGAACGTGATCAGCGCGGACAGCACGCGTTCGTACCCGCCCGGCGGGCGCGACCTGTCGAAGGTAGCGGGAGAATTGGCAGCAAACTACTTGCTTGAAGGCAGCGTCCACCGGCAGGACGGGCAGGTGCAGATCGCCGTGCGTTTGGCGAACGCGCGCGACCCGGGGCACCCCTGGAGCGCACAGTACACCAGACAACTCGGCGACGTGTTCGCCGTCCAGGGCGAGATCACCCGGGCGGTGGCCGCGTACCTGCGTGCCACGCTCTCCGATGCGGAGAAGGCCGCCATCGACTTGCCGCCGACCAGCGATCTGGCGGCCTACGACCTGTACCTGCGCGTGCACGAGACCGTGCCCCTTTTCCAGACCATGGACGAGGAGTACCGCTACGACCAGGAGACGCGCGCGCCCGCGTTGGAGGCTGCCGTCGCACGGGACCCGAAGTTTGTCCTCGCGTATTGTGACCTGGCCGACACCTACGACTCAATGAGCGTCATCGATCTGGAGACCACCCGGCCCGAGGCGGCGCAGAAACATCGCCTCATGGCGGAGACCGCGCTGGCGACGGCGCGGCGATTGTCCCCCGACGCGGGGGAGGTGCACCTGTCGCAGGCGGTCCACTTCAACCTGGTGGGCGAAAATCGGGAACAGGCGCGGGTCGAGTTGGATCTTGCGCGCCGCGAACTGCCCAACAGCGCTCCCCTCGAGAGCTTGGCCGGCTACGTCGCGCGCAATCAGCACCGCTGGGAAGACGCCCTGCACTGCTTTGATCGAGCGGTGAGTTTGAAGCCCCGTGATGTGGGTTGCCGCTGGGACCTGGCTTACACTTACCGCGAACTGCGGCGCTACGAGGAAGCCGATCCCGAATTGGCGAAAATCATCGCGGAGCTTCCACCCGAAAAATCCGTGGCCTTCCGGCTCTACCGCAGCATGGGCCCGTTGGAACAAAGGGCGGACCTCGGCCCCTGCCGGGCGGTGCTGGCCACCCTGGTGGCAACGAATGAGAGCACGGAGTCCGTCATCCTCACCCGTCGTTTGTTGGTCGCCTGCTTCTCGCACGATCCGGCGGCGGTCTCAAAGCTTCTGGCCAACACGACCCAGACTTCGTTCCAATACGGCGGATCGTTTTTTCCGAAAGCCTGGTTTGAAGCCCTGGCGGCAAGAATGCGCCACGACGAGGGCGCGGCGCGGGCGGCCTTTCAACTCGCCCGGTCGGCGGCGGAGCAGCAGATGCAGGCAAACATCAGCGATGGTCACAACTTCAGCTTGCTGGCGATGATCGACGCGGGTCTTGGCGACAAGGATCGGGCGGTTTCCGAAGCCCGGCACGCTTGTGAGATGTCCGCCATGGACGACCTGTACGCGATGGCACCCGTCACCGCTTGCAGTTTGGCGGTGGTGTACGCCTGGACCGGGCAGCCGGACCGGGCGTGCGAGGCCCTGGAGCCGTGGATTGATCGGCCGGCGGGATACCTTTTGCCGCAACAACCCACCTACGGGGATTTCCGGTTGAATCCCGTTTGGGACCCCATCAGGGACAACCCGCGCTTCGAGGCGCTGGTCGCCCGATTGGCACCCCCTGCCGCCCACTAGGGCGGTACTTGTTCGGGTAAGCCGTGGCTTGGATTGTAGAGACCCTCGCTCCGCCTGCCGCGTCACGGAGCGTGACTTGTAAACAGACGAAGAGAAGAGGCGTACAAGGAACTGGCGGCGTCCCGTCACGCGGCAGGCGGAGCGCCTGCCCTGTAAACACGCAGGCAGACACAATTTGATCGGTTCTCCAAGCGCGCGAGCTTCCGCAGGTATCCAGGGCTCTGGCCGGCAACAAAGGTTTTCTGCAGTCGCCCTTTTGACGCGCGACGGCGCCGGAGTGGAAGGCGATGTGCTTGCATTGCAAGCAATCGTCGATGGATGGGACCGGCCATCTGGGCATGCTAGCCTCTTTTTGGGTAACCAACCAATCGGTTCAGGCCGCCGTGGGTCCGACCTCGACCTCGTCCCCCTCAGGGGCGCTGTGGAACTTGGACACGCCGCCGACGTGGAAGGTCGCGCCGGTGCCGAAGGTGTCTTCCATGTACTGCATGAAGACGACTTGCCCGTCACGCACCTTGGCGAGGACGGCCAAGGGCGAGTTGAACTTTTTGTCCGTCACAACCGAGTGGGTCGTGAAGCTGCCGAAGATCGCCACGTTCTCGCCGTCGTCGCCGAAGGCCGTGTCGATCTTGAAATCCTCGATGTGCCAGATGGTGTGGACGATCTGAAAGGTTTTGAGGATCCATTCCTTGCCGTCCTGGTGCACGCCCGCGTAGGGCATCATCTTCTTGAGGTCCGGATTGTCGTAGGTCAGCGAGATGTACACCGCATCGGGCGAGACGAGCCGGTCAACGACTTCGGGCTGGGTGGCTCCGGCGAGCAGTTCTTGGACGATTTCGACGTTGGTTTTCGGCATGGCTAGCTGGTTGGCGGTCCGGATGAGGTGCGTTGGTTATCTCAAGGATCGTGCGGCGCATGTTGCAGATCATTGGACGGGTCGGTGGTGATCAACCAATGGTTGTTCCGGTGACCCACCGGTTCGAGGATTGGCGATGCCTTCCTCGAGTCTGCGCGAGCACGTTCCCGACGATTACCGTCGCCGCGCCACCTCGAAGCCGTCCACTTCCTTCTCCCCAGCCGCAATCTCCAGATCAAACAAGCAACGATCGCTTGAACACTACCCATAAATCCGATGGCACCACACCAAAAGCACTACCGAGCGAAAATGCAGCGGCATGGCTGGATGGATGAGTCAGGCAGACTGCTCTGGCCTGAGGATTTGGCAGGTCGCCAGAAGATGGCGCGTGCCTTGTTCGGCCTCGAACTCGTCAGCAACATCGACTACTGGCTTTTGTTGGCCGAGGATGAACTCGACGACACCTTCGAGGCCCCGTGGGCCAGGCCAGAGAACAAGTCCAGTCCAGAACGGCGAGCCGTCTTCTCGACCTTGAACTCCGAGCAGCGCGAAGCCGTCCGAGAGCTGTTGCGCCACGTCATGAAAGGAAATTTGCATTCCTTGTGCGTGGCGCTGGATCAGCGATTTGGAGGAGCCACCATCCGACTCGAACAGCCAGACGACAGCCACGGCGAAGCGTTGGAAATTCACTTTCCCAGACAGGGCGAGTTGAAGTTCGAGAAGTTCCAGTGGCTTGAGGATTTTAGCATCCTCTTCGGCGAGGATGAGCGGGACGCTCGGGCTGCCTGACGACGCGTCCCGGCGAACAGAGGCTGGCGGCAGGCTTTCCTTGCAAGCCACGCCATTCTTCGCCAGGCTCTGTCGCTGAGCTTGGCTTCGACAGGCAGCTACGTGCATGACACGTCATCGTCCAATCATCTTCTTCGGGCTTCTCCTGCGTTTGGGTTTGGGAGCCGTGTTGTTTTTCCTGACCGGGTGGCTGGCGGTGCTGTGCTTCTTTTTTGCTCTCACGCCGCTGCCTTTCTGGCACCGCTGCCTGCTCGGACTCACGACCTGTTTTTTTGTGCTTCAGTCCTGTGCGGTGTGGCGCATCCTCTTGTTTCGGCGTGCGTCCCCACCGCGCAGCGCTCGTCACTTCCCGCCGCCGGGAGGTGGGTCAGGGCCAGCGGCCGGTGCCTTGGTTCCTGCTCCGTTTGGAGGCCAGCCGCCAAAGCTGTCGGCAGCCGCGGAGATCCCACGAGCCGCTGCCTAGCCACGTGCTCCCACGAACAGAGGCTGGCCGTGGGCCCCGTCTCTGGCGGCGCTGGACCCACGTTGATAATCCACGCGCCATCGCCGAACCTCGCAGGGATGACATCAAGAACGTGGAACGATGGCCCCGGGCGGCGTCTGGTGACCGGATGGACCCCGCTTGCCGCCCGTGGCCTGAGAACGGTGGCTGCGTGCTGGCTGGTTTGCTGCTTCGCGGCCGGAGCTTGGGCCGACCCAGCGGCGGAGCAGCCACCGGCAGCAACGCGCGGCGTGCCCGTGGAACGCACCCACGTCCTCCACGAGGCGCACGACGCCAGCATCCCCTACGCGCTCTTTGTGCCCACCGGCTACGACCCTGCCAAGCCCGCGCCCCTGGTCGTGCTGCTGCACGGCCTGTACAGCAACCCCTGGCAGGTCATCCACTACCAAGGCATCACCCAGGAGGCAGAAAAGCGCGGCTACCTCGTCGTTGCACCCACGGGCTACAACGACCAGGGCTGGTACGGCAGCCGGGGCGCGGGCAAAGACTTCGGCTTGGGCCTCAAGCAGCCGCCCGGCCTGCCCGACAACCTGGGCGCACTCAGCGAAGACGACGTGCTCGACGTGCTCGCCCTGGTGCAAAAGGACTACGCGGTCGATCCCAAACGCATTTACCTGATGGGCCACTCCATGGGCGGGGGCGGCACGCTCTACCTGGGCACCAAGTACCCGGAGCGTTGGGCGGCGCTCGCCGCGCTCGCTCCGGCGATCTACAGCAACCCGGACGCGCTGGCGGCCGTGCGCAAGCTGCCCATCATGATCGTTCAAGGCGACCAGGACCGGCTCGTACACGTGGAGAACACACGAAAGTGGGTCGCCGAGATGAAGACCCTCAAGATGGACTACCGCTACGAGGAGATCGCGGGCGGCGACCACATTCTGAGCATCGCCGCCAACCCGGCCATGATCGCGCAGGTGTTCGACTTCTTCGACCGGCACACGAAGTGACCCGCGTCGTCCGCGCGGCGGGCGGGCGGTGCCTGCCCCGCCTGAACCAAACGGCGGTCAGGCGCGTCCAGGCGTTTCCTCCGGGTCGGTGGGGGCGGCCGGTCGCTCAAGAGCCGGCTGTTCCGCACAGACTTTGCCGTCTTCGGCTTCCTGGGCAGCCTTTGCGGCCGCCACAATCTCGTGCCGGACACGTTCCGGGTCACGGAACGCGGCGGGCGACCAGACGCGGTGCAGGTGCCAGCCCTGCGCGAGGTGCACGCCCAGGCGGAAAAGCTCCCACTCCACCGGGTCCTCGACCTGCCGGAAGCGCGTCATGTCGCAGAGCACCCCCGCCGTGACGGTTTCCGCCTCGATGGGATGGCGCAGGGCGAGGTCGATGCCGAAACCCTCGTTGCCCCAGTGCACGTCGCTGGACAGCCCGTCCGGCGACAACCGTCTGGCGAGGGCCTGTGCCAAGAGCGAACCCGTCTCGCTCGGGCGCACGCGCACTTCACCCACTCGCCGGGCAGCGGCCAGCTGGGCCACCCGCTCGCGGTCGCGCTCGAACGCCTCGGCCAGAAGCTCCGCGTAGCGCAGGTAGGCGTACAACAGCCAGCGTCCACCCCGCTGCTCGCCGTCGGGCACGCCGGCGAGCGCGGCGTACTCGCCGCGCGGGACCGAGGTGAGCACATGCACCATGTCGCGGGCGCGGGTCACCAGCACGTTGAGCCGCCGCCCGCCGCCCGCGCGTCCGAGCGGACCGAAGTTGCGCCGGAACTTGCCCTTGGGATCGGCCCCGAAGGTAGTCGAAACGATGATGTGGTCGCGCTCGTCACCCTGCACGTTCTCCAAGTTCTTGACGAACAAGCCCTCGAATGACCCCGCACCCCGGCGCACGCGCGCCGCCGCCAACCGCGCGGCGAACTCCTTGTCGGCCAGAGCGGCCTCGTCGAGCAGGTCGAGCACGAGTTGACGCTGCGTGAGGTTGAAGCACGCCACGCCGACCGATGGCGGCTCCGGCTGGGCGAGCAGTTCCTTGACCAACGCCACCACGGCCTCGGCCTCCTGGCGGTTGGTGCGCTTCTCGTAGGTGCCGTCCACCCGGACCAGCCGCACGGGACACGCCTTCGCGCGGTTCTTGGGGTGGCCGGGGATAGCCTGCAAGCGGCGGTCGTAGAAGTTTTCGTTGGAGAAGCCGATGAGAGCCTCGTTGCGCGAGCGGTAGTGCACGTCCAGGTAGCTCTGCTGCACCTGGATGTTGAGCGCGGCGGAGAGCAGGTCCTCGGTCTCGCCCTGCTGCTGCTCAAACAACTCCTGGTCGGTGTCGGCTTCGACGTGCTCGCTCTCCGTCAGCGCGCCCTCGAAGAACCGGGTCGGCGGCAACTGCTTCGGGTCGCCCGCCACGACCACGCGCCTGGCACGCAGCAAGACCGGCAGGGCTTCCTCCAGGCGGCACTGGCTGGCCTCGTCGAAGATCACGCAGTCAAACAGCGCCTCGCGCGGGAAGATTTGCGCCACCGTCCCGGGACTCGCCATCCACACCGGGCAGAGATCGAAGAGCGGGTCGCCGCCCGCCGTGGCTGTGCCCTGCGCGATGACCTGCCGCAGCTTGACGGCGTGCTCGCCGCGCGTGACCAGCCGCCGCTTGAGCGCGGCACCGAGGGCGTTGAGCTGCGTGCGCGTGGCGCTCAGCAGGCGGTCCTTCTGGCGTTTTTGCCAGCGGACGAGGATCAGATCGCGCACGAGGTCGCGCTTGCGCTTGCTCAACTGGACGTAGCGGGCGAACAGCGCGTTGATGCGGTCGGTGTCCACGTTCTGCAAGGTCGTGCTCCCGGCCAGGCGCTGCCCGATCTCGCGCGTGAGCACCGCCCGGTGGAGCGCCGGGAGGGCCACCTCCGGGTCCGCGTGCCGCCAGATCAGGCTGCCCGCCGGCCCGTGCAGGTTGACCGGCAGGACCGCGAAAGTCTGGTGGACCCGCAGCACGTCTTCCAACGTCGGCAGCAGCGACTCCAGGCTGGTGAAGGTCGCCCCGAGCGCGTCGCCGGCCCGCCAGCCGGTTTCCTGCGCCTCCAGCCAGTGACCCGAGAAAAGCGCCGCACCCTGCGCCTGCTGGGCAAGCGCCGCCAGGGCCTGCGCGCGCTCCGCGCTCCGGCGCAGCGCGTCGGCGAAACGCCGGGCCTGTTCCGGCTGCGGCAAGCGGGCGGCGATCTGCGGGAGCAACGACGCGAAGCGCGCGTCTCCGTGCAACCCGTCCAGGAACTCCAGCACGGTTTGGTGGGCGCCGAACGCCTGCGCCAGGGCGGCGTCATCGTGGTCGGGGATCGCTGCGACGGCGCTGTCGCCGAGCGTGCGGCGCAGGAAGTCGCGTGCCACGGCGCGGGCGGCCAGGCCTTCCAGGAAGGTGCGCAGCCGCCGGCTCGCTGCCGGGTCGGTCGGCAAACCGTAGCCCGACAGCACCGCCTGGGCAGGTTTCCTGTGCGGGTTGTAGATTGCGGCGTACCAGCGACCGCCGGCCTCTTCGTAAGCGCGCAGGGCGGCCACTGCGCGGTTGGTCTCCGCCAGCGGAGCCGTCGCGCCCGCCGCCAGCAGGGCAGGGTCCAGCGGGGCAGCGCCGATCCGGTGGAGGCTCTCGTCCATCCCGCCGAAGCTCGCCCGCGCCTGCTGGATCGCCTGGTGGGATTGTGACACCCAGTGCGCTGCCGCCGGGACCATCCAGGGCAGGACGGCGAGGTTTTCCATGCGCCCGGCCAGCCACCCGCGGAGTTCCGCCTGGTTTGTCAGGGGGGCAACGCCGTCGGCGTCCAGGCCGGGCAACCCGCCGCCGGGTGTTTGCGCGTCGATCTGCCCGGCGGCACGGGCGAGCGCGGTCGTCCGCTGCCGCCAGGTGGCGAGGGGCTGCGCCAGATAGTCGGCCAGCGACAATCCCGCCGCTTCTACCCAAAGGTTTTCGGCGTAACGGACCTTGCGGGCGCGTTCGAGCAGTTCGGTCAGGTCGGCGTGGCCGCTGTGCAGTTCTTCCGGGGTCAGCGTGCCGACGCTGTCGTGATCGACGCCGAGGTCGGCGGGGGCTTCCGGCAGATCCAGCCACTGCCCGACGAGTTCGTGGAAGGACGGCAACCCTTCGGCGGGTGGCTCGTGCAAGCCGTGGTGGTAGGCGGTGAGTTCCGCGTGCAGGCGCACGAGGTCCGCGTCGAGCGTGTCCAGGTCGTTCTCCGTGGCGGCCGCCGTCGGGTGGTGGTCGGCGAGTCCCTCCAGCGTGTCGCGCAGCTTCTTGTAAAGCGCGCGCTGGTCGTGCTGCGCGTCGTGCACGACGGCGCACAAGCCACCGAGCCCGAGCGCATCCAGGCGGTAGCGCACCACGTCGAGCGCCGTGCGTTTGTCGCAGACCAGCAGCACCCGCTGGCCGCGCGCGAGGTGGTCGCCGATCATGTTGGTGATCGTCTGGCTCTTGCCGGTGCCCGGAGGCCCGTGGACGACCAGCGCCGGGCACTCGCGCGCCAGCCGCACCGCCCGCACCTGGCACGGGTCGGCGCTGGAGACGAGCCGTTGCTGACGCGGATCGACCCCGTGGCGCGCCGGCGCGTTCTGGCCCGCGTCCGCCCGCTCCGGCGTCGCGGCCACCGGTGTACCTGCTTCCAGGTCGACCGTGAGGAACGAGGCCACCGGGCCGTCCAGCGGCACCTGGCCTGCCGCCATCGCTTTCATGTCGCGCAGCAGCCCCTGGTTGGACACGGGGAACAAGCCCAGCACGGCCGTGGGCAAGAAGGAAGGCGCGGCCTCGTCACCCGTCTCGTGCGCGTGGTCGCCGCCGGGTTTGTTCGCCGGGGGATGGTCGCCGTCGCCGCGCGGCGCGGGTTGGAGAGGCGTCTCGGCGGTGAAGAGTTCCGGCACCGGCAAGCGCAGGTTTTCCGCCGCGAAGCGCACGATGGCGTTGATCTCGCGGAATGGGTCTTCGCCCGCTTCGTCGGCAAAGAGGCCGCTGGCATCCTGGCCGGTCTGTTGTTCGAGCCACGCCAGCAAGGCCAGGTTGGGCACCAGCAGGTCCGCACCGGTGCCGCGCGCCTTGAAGGTCACCGACGGCGTACCCGGACCCCGGCGGACGGCCATCTCCACCGGGATCAGCGCCAGCGGCGCCAGGATGCGCCCCCCGCCCGTTCCTCCGGCGGGAAGGTGCAAGAGCGGGTAACCGACGTAGAGCGCGCTCTCGCCGTGGTCCTGTTCGTAGTCGCGGGCGTCCTCGGCGATGTCGCGCAGCTTGCCCAGGAGCCGGGTCTGGTCGTCCGCCGCGCGCCTGGCGGCACGCTGCTCGTCGGTCAGGTCCCCGTCCTCGCCGAGCGGGCCGCGGTAGAGGGGCGTCCTGGCCATGATCTCGGCCCGTCGGCCGGTGCCCAGCAAAGCCGGGAGGACGGCGGTCGGATCGAGGTCCGCGAAGCGGGCAAAGGCGGTCAGGTCCAGGCGTTGGCGGCTCGTGTGGGGACGGCAGTTGAGGCTCGGGCCGCTGACCAGGGAGTTGTACAAGCGTTCCAGCAGCCGCTGGAGGATGTCGTTGGAAGGCGCGGTGGCGTTCGCCTGCACGAGGTTCTCGGACATGGGGTGGCGATCCTAGCCGTCCCGGTGTCAGAAACGCCAGCTTGAATTTCGCGGGCGTGGCAGATCGTATCTCCCATGCTTCCCGCGAACCGGGCCACGGGCGGTCCAGGGAACCGCCACGCTGTCACCCGGCGTGGACGCCGGTGCGCCCGTCCGTCGCTGAGGGCAAACCGTGTGTTGCGTTGGCCCCCGTCCCTCCGGCACAATGGCGGCCATGAAATGTTTCTCCCTCGCGGCCGGTCTGTGGTTGGTGCTGCCCATCCTGGCCAGGGCCAACTTCGGCGGCTACGAAGCCGGGAACGCTTCGACCGGCAACGTGCAGCCGCTGGAGCGCGCCGAGACCACCTTCCGACCCGCCGGGCTGGAGCAGGTCGAGATGCAGAGCGAACTTCTACAAATCTCCCTGCACGTCGAGGCGGCGGACGTGGAGATCAACTACACGCTGCACAACCCCGGCGACAAGGCCGTCAACGTCACGGCGGGGTTCCCCACGGCTTCGCAGGACATGACGCACGCCGGCGATTCGCAAGGAGCGGGTCAGGCCCACCGCGACCCGCGCGACGTGACCGACTACCACCTGTACGTCGACGGCAAGGAACTCCCGTCCAAGCTGGAGGCGCAGGCGCGCGCGAAGGCGGACGCCACGGAGGAATACCCTCAGCCGGGCGGCGGCTACACCACCCCGGTGCCGTACTGGTTTGTCTCCACCGTGGCGTTCAAGCCGGGGGAGTCGCACGCCGTGCGCATCCGCTACCAGGCCCAGTACCGCAACGCCGAGGGCAGCGTTTCCGACGACGCCCAGGTCGCGCCCACCACGCTGACCTACCAGCTTTCCACGGCGGCAGGCTGGAAGGGGCCCATCGGCAAGGGGCGCGTCGTCATCGCGGCAGACACCGTGGATGCGGACGCGGTCAAGATTCGCCCGGAGGGTCGCTTCAAACGCGAGGGCCGGGCGTTCGTCTGGGAGTTTAGCGACCTCAAGCCGACCCTGGCCGACGACCTCACCGTGCAGGTGCGTGAGGGCTACGAGACGTACCCGCCGGACTACGCCGTGGCCAAGGACCGCCCCGAGGGCATCAAGCGCGATTCCGACGAACACGTCGGCTACTACGAGGTGCATCCCGGCGGAGCCGCCTACTGGGTCAACCAACTCTACCACGTCACGGCGACCTCCACCCTCGACCCGAAGCTCTACGGACCCGAGAACGTCCTGCAAGCGTCCCCTGAACCGATCCTAACCTGGGCGGAAGGCGTGCCGGGCGACGGCGTGGGCGAGGGGCTGGACCTCACGCTGGATCGTCCCATGCGCTTGCACGCCCTCGGCATCGTCAATGGCTTCTGCAAGTCGCGCGAGTTGTACCACGCGAACAACCGGGTCGCGGAGTTGAGCGTGTCGCTCAACGGGGAGAAGGATTTTGCGGTGACGATCCCCGACGAGCTTCTCGTGCGCGAGCAGTATTGGTTTCCGCTCAACGGCTACGACAAGCCGGTGAAGACGGTCCGGCTGCGGATCAACAAGGTTTATCCCGGCACGAAGTACCAGGACACCTGCATTGCCGAAATCGTCCTCAAGGCCAAGCTGAGCAAGACGCCGAAGCTCGGGCCGGTGCGATGAACGGACTTCGTTGGCGACCCCCTGCCTGCTCGGCACGGGCCGCTTGCCTGCTGATCTGGTGGGCGCTGGGTGTGGTGCGAGCCGCGGCTGCCCCGACGCTGCCCATCTACATCGAAGACTGCCACGCGGGCAGCTTCTACTGGCTGGCGCAGACCCTCGACCTCGACCAGCCTTGCGTCCTGCTGCACTTCGACGCGCACAGCGACGCCAACGCCATCTTCGGCTCCGACGGCGTGCGCGATGCCCTGCGCAAGGTGGCAAACGTCGAGGAGCGCACCCGCCGCCTGGACTCCTGGCGCCAGCTCGGCACGGTGCAGTGCTTCGACTGGATCGAGCCGTTGATGCCGCGTCCGTTCGAGCGGGTTGTTTGGGTGCCTGCCGAACGGCTCTCGTCTCCCGACCAAACCGCCCGGCAAACTGAAGCCCGCGCCTACCTCGACAACCACGAGGAAACTGCCCCGCGTGCCTGCGGCAGTTTGGCGGATCGCTACGAGGTGCGTTCGTTCGAGAACTTGCGCACCCAAGCTACAGAACAATGGACGGGTGGGTTGCCCGTCGTGGCCTCGGTGGACCTGGACTACTTCGCCGCGCTGCCCGACGAGCAACTCCCCGCCGCCTTCGAGCGCGTGTTTGCCTACCTGCTCACGCTGGACCGGCTCCAGGCGATCACGTTCGCCGTCTCGACGCCGTACCTCCGGGACCAGGCGCAGGCGCAACGGCTCGTCACCCTGACGCTGGCAGCGGCGCTCTCGGTGGACAACGCCCGCGTGCGCTTCGAGCCGTTCGCCCGCACCGGCCCGGATCGTTCCCGTGCCATGCGGATTTTCGCTGCCCAAGGTCAACCGCTGCCGGTCTACGACTTGGCGGCGGCTCCGCCCGAACTGCGCGCCCTCTGCCTCCAGCAACGCGCGCGGCTTCACGTGCAGACCGACAAAGCACGCTTCGACGAGTGGCTCGATGGCTGGGCGCGCGACCTGCGGCCGTGGAAGGTCGGCGTGTCGGCGGCAGGCCACCAGGAACCGGACCCGGACGGCTGCTGGCGGCTGCCGGAGGAGTGCCCGTTTACAGTCGGGTTTTCGCCCGATGCCCTCCGCGGCAGCGGCCACGTGCGGGTGCGCTGGCTGGCCTCGCAGACGACCGCCGCGGCGTACAACGTCGTGGAGCCGCGCCGGGAGAACTCCTTCGCTGCCACGGCGTCGCGTTTCATCCGACGCGCGCCCCGACTGGTACGGGAAGACGTCGGGTTGGGCAAACCGCTGACCGGCGAAGACCTGCGCCCGTTTTTCGATTCGGCCACGGGGCTGGGCAGCCTGTGCCTATCCGCCGAGGTCGAGCGCGAGGATGGCAGCCGCATCGTCACCGATGCCCTGACGATCTGCCGCGTGCGCGGGACGGGGTTCCTGCGGGGGTTGTCCGCGCAGTTCAACCGACCCTACGTGTATGGCAGCGGGCTGCTGCGCGGCGACGAGGGTTCCACCGGGCCGGAAACGAACCTGGGGGCGGACTGCACCAACTTCCTCATCGCGGGTTTGCGGCAGGAGGGTTGGCGGGTGCCCTGGGGAAACCCTGCCCAGTTCCGGCGCGTGCTGGAGCCGGTGGTCGGAGGCGAACTGCGTTTGGGTATGGACCAAAAGGCGCGGGACGGCGAGGACCAGCCGGTGCCACTGGACGCGGCCGCCCCGGAGACCTTCCTGGATTTCGGCACGCACATGGCGGCGCTGTGGGAAGACCGGGAGCCGCGCGGCGTGCTCGACGGCAACGACCTCGTCGTCCACCAACTGGAAGGACGACCGGAAATCTTGCCGTTGCGCGAACTGCTGGCCCGGCGCTCGTCGCCGAGCTTCCGGCTGGAACGATGGCGCGCGGTGCCCGTGGCTTGCCGGGTGGTGTTCGGCGGCGACGTGATGCTGGCCGCTCGCGTCGGCACGGAAGCGGACGCTGGCGAGGTGCTCCCCGCCGGATGCCCTTCGGCGGACCTGACCGTCGTCAACCTGGAGTGCGTGACCTCGGACCAGGGGAGTGCCTCGCCCGGCAAGGCGTTCACCTTCCGGGCGGCCCCGCGGGCGGCCGGGCGGTTGCGGGCAGCCGGGGTGGGGGCGGTCAGCGTGGCGAACAACCACGCGGGCGATTTCGGGTCGGCGGGCTTCCTGGACATGCTGGACCGCCTGGACCGAGCCGGGGTCCGGTGGTTTGGCGGGGGGCGCACCCGGGCCGAGGCCTACCAGGCCCGCATCGTGCCGGCTGGTCCCTTGCGCGTGGCGCTGGTTGGCTACTCCGACGCGGACACCGGGTTGTTACCGGCCCGCGATCCCGGCGGCGGGGTCGCCGGCCGCGCCGGGTGGCCCCCCGGGCGGGCTAAACCCGTGGTGCACCCCCCCGGGGTACGTCGCGCCGTGCCAGCGCGCGGCGACCGCGTAGACGCCGTTGGGCGGGAACTGCTCGTTGTGCGCGGCGAGGTTGGC
>CAXTMD010000058.1:0-15060 GCA_964245035.1 uncultured Chthoniobacterales bacterium | reverse complement strand
ACGTTGTTCCCAACCAGAAGAAGTGATTCATCCCCCTCCCCCCAACCATCATGGAATACCAAGGTTACGACAGCGGCTTCAGTCTCGCCGGAAAAACGGCGTTGATCACCGGGGGCGGTGCCGGCATCGGCCGCGCCATCGCCACCCTTTTTTACGCCAAGGGCGCGAACCTCGTCCTGGCCGATGTTAATTCCGGCCTCGACGCCGCCGCACGGGAGTTCGTGCCCGACCCGCAAAGGTTGGAGACGGTCGTGGCCGACGTCACCCGCCAGGACGGCCGCGAAAAGGTCGTGCAGGCCGCGCTGGCGAAGTTCGGCTGCATCAACATCCTGGTGAACAACGCCGGCATCGTGCGTCTGGCTCCCGCGCTGGAGACCAGCGAGGACGACTGGGACCGCACGATGGACATCAACCTGCGCGCCGCCTTCTTCCTGTCGCAACGCGTCGGCAAGGAGATGATCAAACAAGGCGGCGGAAAAATCGTGAACTTGGCGTCGCAGGCCGGGGTCGTGGCGCTGGATCGCCACGTCGCCTATTGCGCGGGCAAGGCGGCCATCATCAGCATGACCAAGGTGCTTGCCTTGGAATGGGGCCCGCACAACATCCAAACCAACGCCATCTCACCCACCGTCGTGCTCACCGAACTCGGCAAAAAAGCCTGGGCGGGTGAGGTCGGCGAAGCGATGAAGCTCAAGATCCCCACGCGCCGCTTTGCCGATCCCGCGGAGATCGCGGCCTGCGCGCTGTTTTTGGCCAGCGACGCGGCTGCCATGATCAACGGCGAAAACCTGGTCATCGACGGCGGCTACACCATCCAGTGACGTTCATTCCCACGTGTCGACGGGTGCTACGGACGCCGCTTCGCTGAGAACGTTGAACAAAAGTAACCGTCAGCCAAAAAATGTTGCGCGCGACGGACAACTGTGGATAGAAGTAGCTGTTGTGCCCTCCGGGAAAACCCGGGGCCGGTCTGGCCTCCCCCTATGACCAACCACACCGAGCAAAACCCCGTCGGCGTTGCGGCCGATGGCGCGGGTGCTTCGCTGCTTGAGGCCCGGGGGATCGCCAAGGCGTTCAGCGGCGTGCCGGCGCTCAGCAACGGCCAGCTCGACCTGCGGGCAGGTTCCATCCACGCGTTGTGCGGCGGCAACGGCGCGGGCAAATCCACCTTTCTGAACATCGTCACGGGCATCTTGCGCCGTGACAAAGGGGCGATCCGGTTCAAGGACAAGGAGGTCGACTTCCACAGCCCCAAGGACGCGCTCAACGCCGGCATTTCCATCATCACCCAGGAACTCAGCCCGATCCTGGGGATGACCGTCGCCGAAAACCTCTACCTCGGCCAACTGCCAAAACGCTTCGGCGGGCTGATGATCGACTGGCACACGCTCTACCAGCGCGCGGGCAACCTGCTGGAAACCCTAGGTTTCAAGATCGATCCACGTCGGCGGATGAGTGAACTCAGCCTCGCGCAGGTCCAATTGGTCGAGATTGCCAAGGCCATGAACCGCCAGGACGCCAGCGTCCTGATCATGGACGAACCGACCTCCGCGCTGGGCGAACAGGAGACAGACCTTCTCTTCACTTCCGTGCGCAAGCTTTCCGCGCTGGGCAAAGGGATCATCTACGTCTCCCACCGCATGACGGAAATTTTCAAGTTGTGCGATGCCTACACGGTTTTCCGCGACGGTCAGTTTGTGGAGACGGGCCGGATCGAGGACACCGACCGCAAGCGTCTGGTCAGCGCGATCATCGGGCGGGATTACCAGGACCAGTTCCCCGCGTCCAAGGCCGAAGTCACCACCAAGCCGCTGCTGCGCGTCGAAGGTCTGGAAGTCAAAGGCCGGCTTGCTGACATCAACCTGGAGGTTTACCCGGGCGAGGTGCTGGGCATCTACGGACTGGGCGGGTCGGGTCGCAGCCGCTTCCTGAATACTCTCTATGGGGTAAACAAGATGGATCGCGGCAAAGTCGCCATCAACGAGCAGCCCACGCGCATCCGTTCGCCGCGGGACGCCATTCGGCACGGCTTGGCCCTGGTCACGGAGGACCGGAAGGCGACCGGCTTGGTGCTCACTTCCTCCGTCAAGGAAAACATGTCGCTGGCCTCCTTGCCGCGTTTGTCCTGGATGGGCATCATGCGGCGCCTGCGCGAGAGCGAGTGGACGAACCACTGGATCAAGACGCTCCGCGTCAAGGCGGCATCGCCCAAGATGCAGGTCCGTTTCATGAGCGGCGGCAACCAACAGAAGGTCGTTTTGGCGCGGGCGTTGGAAACCGAACCCAGGTTATTGTTGCTCGACGAACCCACACGCGGGGTAGACGCGGGAGCCAAGCAAGAAATCTATGGCTTCGTGGAAAACTACCGGCAGAAGGGCAACGGCGTCATCATGGTTTCTTCCGAAATCGACGAGATGCTCGGGATGAGCACCCGGATCGTCGTTTTCCGGCGCGGCAGGATCACCGCCCAGTTCCAGAACGATAACGTGTCTGGTGCAGACCTGCTCCACGCCGCTTCCTGAAAATCGCCGCGGCCACGCACCACGCTTTCTCACCAACTTCTCATGGCGTCAGAACTTCAAACCCAGGTTGAAGCCGCCCCACCCGTGGTGGCTTCGTCCGCTCGCATCAGCCGCCACCGGGTCCAATCCCTGGTCACCCAGTACGGGATCGTCATCGCGTTCTTCCTGCTGTGCGTGGTCCTGTCGTTCCTGAACAAATACTTCCTGACGACGGGCAACATCGTCAACATTCTCCAGCAAACCTCCATCAACGGCATCCTGGCCCTGGGCATGACGCTGGTCATCCTGACAGGGGGCATCGACTTGTCGGTGGGTTCGGTCATGGCGATCTCGTCGATCATGGCGGCGACGTTTGTCACGGGTGACCATCCGCACTCTTTGTGGCTGGTGGTTCCGTTGGGAGTGTGCGCGGGAGGTTTCCTTGGTTTGCTCAGCGGCTTGGTCGTGGCCTACCTCAAGGTGCCTTCGTTCGTGACGACCCTCGGCATGCTGAGCGTGGCGCGCGGGCTGACCTACGCCTACACGGACGGGATGCCCGTGCCAAACCTCAGCGACAACTTCCTGAACATCGGCGAGGGCAAGGTGCTCGGCATTCCCGTGCCGATCGTCATCCTGGCGCTGCTCTTCGGCGCGCTCTGGTGGCTGCTGACCCAGACCACCTATGGGCGGAGCATCTACGCCGTGGGCGGCAACGCCCGCAGCGCCCGCACCGCCGGCATCCGCACCAAGCCGGTGATCGCCTCGGTGTACGTCTTCTCCGGCGCGCTGGCGGCGGCCGGTGGCTTGGTGCTCGCCGCCCGCACGAGCGCCGCGCTGCCCCAGGCAGGGGTCGGCTACGAACTGGACGCCATCGCCGCGGTCGTCATCGGCGGCACGAGCCTGACCGGCGGCGTGGGCAGCGTCGCCGGCACCCTGCTCGGCGCGCTCATCATCGGGACGATCAACAACGGCCTGGACATCCTCGGCGTTTCCTCCGCCTATCAGCAGATCGTCAAAGGCTGCATCATCGTCGTCGCCGTGCTCCTGGATTACAGCCGTCACTCCAACGACTGAGCCCGTCACGTTCCCCGTCAGAAAACCAACCCCAAACAACCACATCATGTTAAGAAAAACGATTGCTCTCAGCCTTTGCACCCTGCTGGCCTGCGCCAGCGCGCAGGCGGCCGACAAAATCCGCGTCGGCATCGCCCCGTACGGCCTGCGGGCGGAGTTCGCCAACCTCTGGGTCGCCGCCCTGAAGAAACACCCCGAGGTCACCTCCGGCCACGTGGATCTGACGGTGTTCGACGGACGCTACGACGCGGTCGTCCAGAACAACCAGATCAGCACCATGATCACCCAGCACTTCGACGCGATCGAGATGATCCCGGTGGACTTCAACGGCAGCGCCCCGCAGATGAAAAAGGCCAAGGCCGCCGACATCCCGGTGGTGATCTCCAACTCGCGCGTCAATAGCCCCGACATCGTCTCCACCATCGAGTGCGATGACGTGAAGGCGGGCACGATCATCATGGAGGCTGCGGCCAAGAAGATGGGCGGCAAGGGCAACGTGGTGGTTTTCCAGGGGCCGATCGGTTCGGCGGGCGAAATCGACCGCAGCAAAGGCGTCAAGTCGGTGCTCGCCAAGTACCCCGACATCAAAGTGCTCGAAATGAAGACCGCCAACTGGTCGCGCGCCGAGGGTCTGGCGCTCATGGAGAACTGGCTGACGGCTCATCCGAACCAGATCAACGGCATCATCGGCGAGAACGACGAGATGGCCCTCGGTGCGATCCAGGCGGTGAAGCAGCACGGGATGAACCCGAAGGACTTCACCATCGTCGGGGTCGACGGGGTGCCGGACGCGATCAACGCGGTCAAGGCCGGGGAAATGTTCAGCATCCTGCAGGACGCGGAAGGCCAGGCACAGGGAGGACTGGACCTCGCGCTGCGCGCCAAGCTTGGTGAGTCCTACACGCCCAAGGCCGGCGTCTGGAAGCAGTGGGAGAGTGAAATGCCCTGGAAGGGCGGCACCGAGAAGGAGTATCTCATCCCCTGGACGGTCATCACCGCCGACAACGCCGATCAAATCCTCCAACATCAGAAGGATTTGATGAGCAAGTAAGCGTCGTCACCCAAGGATCAGAAAAGCCCGACTGGCTTCACCCCGGAGTTTCCCTTAGAACTCCGAGGAGGCCAGCCGGGCTTTTTCTTGCCCAACCAAGCCGCATCAATTCATAACAAGTTTTAGTGATGGTCGAACCTTGGTGACATGCGCCTTCTGCTTCTGTCATCCTGAGGCGAGTGCAACGAGTCGAAGGACCTCGCCGCGGGGTACCCGCCCGCCTCTTGCGGTGGAGTCGCCCCAAGGTCAACCGCTCGCCCCGGCCAGCCGTAGCCGGCACGCGGGTCCCTCCCGGCGAGGTCCTTCGGCTCGCAGAACTCGCCTCAGGATGACAGAAAAGAAGAGAGCGTCGATGATCCGTGCTGACACAGGCTCAATCATCCTGGAAGCTGGTGTGACGTTTTAAACTACGGGTTTCCCACTACTCTCCCTCCACCAACCTGGTGTTGTTCCCGAAGACCATGAACCCTCCGGAGCCCGGCGACGCCACCCGACTGCTGCAGGCGTGGAATGAAGGCGAGCCAGAGGCGTTAGATCAGCTCATGCCCCTGGTCTACGAGGAACTGCGAGGATTGGCACGCGGCTACCTGCGCCGCGAGCGCGCCGACCACACGCTCCAGCCCACGGCGTTGATTCACGAAGCCTACCTCCGGCTCGTCGGCGGGACGCCGATCCCCTGGGAAGGCCGCGCGCATTTCTACGGCATCGCCGCACGGATCATGCGTCAAATCCTGGTGCAGCACGCCCGCGCCCGCCAGGCAGCCAAACGCGGCGGACGAGAAGAACACATCGGACTCGAAGCGACGGTGATCGCGGCCGAGCAGCCCCCGGTGAACCTCGTCGAATTGGACGATGTGCTGCGCCTCTTCGCGCAACTGTACCCGAGGAAGGCCGAAGTCGTGGAACTCAAGTTCTTCGGCGGCCTCGAAGCGCGCGAGATCGCCGCCCTGCTGCAAACCTCCGAGAAAACCGTGCTCCGCGACTGGAGTTTTGCCAAACTCTGGCTGCACGAAAAACTCGTGCCGCCTGCATAAAGACCTTCACGATCTTTCGAGAAGAACGTCTGTCGCGGAGAGTTTTCCGCACAAGGTTAGATGAGCCGACCGTGCCCGGCCTTGCCTTCCACTCACCATGTCAGACCACGAGCAAGCTGAGCACCTCGCGGAACTGGTCGAGGCCGCGCTCGAACTCCCGCCGGAGGAGCGCGCGGCCTTCACGCGGGGAGCGTGCGCAGACAACGCGGCTTTGCGCGAGCAAGTGGAGGCGCTGCTGCGGCGTCAGAACCAGGTGGACACGTTCATGGAAACACCGGTGTTCCGTCTGGACAGCACGGCGTGGCCCGGCGGGCCGGACGACCTGGACTCGAGCAACGACCAAGGCTGGCGCGAGGGTGAGCGGGTGGGCGATTACGTGATCGGCCCCCTGTTGGGTGAAGGAGGCATGGGCGAGGTCTACCTCGCCGAGGACCGCAGCCTCGGGCGCCAGGTCGCCATCAAGGTCGTGCGCCAGGGGCTTCGCACCGGCAGAGGGCTGCGCCACTTCCGGCACGAGGGACGCATCCTGGCAGCGCTCAATCACCCCGGCATCGCCCGGCTCTACGGCAGCTTGGCGGCTCCCGACGGCACGCCGTGTTTCGTCATGGAGTACGTGGCGGGTGAACGTCTCGATGTTTACTGCCATCGTCGGCGGCTCGCACTCGAGGAGCGTCTGGTCCTCTTCCGAAAAATCTGCGCGGCCGTGGCCTACGCGCACCAGAACCTCGTCGTGCACCGCGACCTCAAGCCCGCCAACATCCGCGTCACCGCCGAGGGTGAGCCGAAGCTGCTCGACTTCGGCATCGCCAAACTCCTCGACGCGAGCGCGCTCCCGCCCGGGGTCGATCCGACGATCACTCTTCCCGGGATCATGACCCCGGACTACGCCAGCCCCGAACAGGCGCGGGGGGAGATCATCACGACTGCCAGCGACGTGTACAGCCTGGGCGTGGTGCTCTACGAACTGCTCAGCGGCCAGCGGCCTTACCGCGTCGCCACCCGACTTCCCGGCGAGGTGGCGCGCGCCGTTTGCGAGAGCGTACCCGAGCGGCTGAGCACCGCGGCCACGCGCGCGGGGGCAGACCCACCGGCGGCTTGGCAACGCCGTCTGGCGGGCGACCTGGATAACATCGTGGCGATGGCCCTGCGCAAGGAACCGGCGCGGCGTTACGCCTCCGTCGCCCAGTTTTCGGACGACGTTCGCCGCTACCTCGCAAGGCGGCCCGTGCTCGCTCGGCCCGACACCTTCCGCTACCGCGCAGGCAAGTTCGTCCTCCGCAACAAGGCCGGCGTGACCGCGGCTGCGTTGGTCCTCCTGGCGCTCACCGCCGGCTTGCTGGTGGCGACGTGGCAGGCGCGGGCGGCCCGGCGGCAGCGCGACCGGGCGGAGCGGCGTTTTGCGGACGTGCGCCGTCTCTCCGGCGCGCTGCTGTTCGACATCGCGCCGAAGATGGAGCGGCTGGCCGGCTCCACGGGGGCGCGGCAGGCCCTGGTGCAACGCGCGCAAGAGTATCTCGACTCCTTGGCGGACGAGACCGGCGGCGACCCGGCGCTGCGGGCCGAACTAGCCACCGCCTACATCAAAGTCGGCGAACTGCGCGGCGACCCGCTGCGGCCAAACCTCGGCGACTTCACCGGGGCCGTGGCTTCCTACGAAAAAGCCGTCGGCATCCTGCGCGAACTCCTGGCCCGCCAGCCGGATGCCCCGGGTCTGCTGTCCTCCTACGGGGCGGCGCTCAAGGACCTGAGCTTCGTCCGGGAATGGTCGGGCAACACGCGCGGGGCGCTCGCCGACATCCAGGCAGCCGGGGCGGTGTACGAACGTTTGTTGCGACTCGTGCCCGGCTCCACGCACGAACGCGCGCAGGCGGCGGAAGTGCTCGTGCAAACGGCGTGGCGGCATTATCTGGACGACGAACTGCCCAAAGTTTATCCGCCGCTGCACGCGGCCATCGGCACGCTGGAGGCGCTTCGCCAGACCGGGGCCGACGATCCCGAGATTCTCGGTCTGCTCGGCCGCGCGCGCACCGTGCTGGGAATCAGCCTCTCCTGGGACGGCCAACAGACCGAAGGCGAGGCGGAGATGGCACGCGCCTTTGCCATCATGGAAGCCCTCGTCGCCGCCCACCCGCAGGACGGCGTGTTGCGGCAGGGTTTGCTGAGCACCTATGACCAGGGTTCCCAGCTCTACGAAGAAGTGGACGACCCACGGGCGTATGACACGCTGCTCAAGGCGCGGGAGCTGGCCGAACAGGCCCTGCGCGAGGACCCCGCCAACGTCCAGGCCCAGCAAAACCTGGCGAAAACCCTCCTGCGCCTCGGCACGGTGGCGTTGCGTTTGCACCACGCCGACTCCGCCGTGGAGGCCCTCGGCCGGGCCGAGGCCATCCTCACCAACCTGGAGCAAAACCCGCACGGTGCGCGCTCGTACCAGATCGACCTCGGGCAGGTGAACGCGGCGTTGGGCGAGGCTTGGGCGGAGCAAGGCAAGTTCTCCGAGGCGCTGACGAGTTTTCACCGGTCCATCGGCCTGTACGAAACGATTGGCCAAGCCGATCCGGCCAACAGGATGCCGATCCGCAAACTGGCCAACGTTTACACCTACCTGGGCAACTCCCAGCGCGCGCTCGCCCGCTCCCTGGACGGAGAGGCACGCGCAGCCGGCGAGCGTGCGGCCGCCGAGAGTTTCCGGCGGGCGCTGGAGCAGTACGCACAGCTGGAGGCACGGCAGCCGATGACCCCGTACGACCAGGCGAGAAGGCAGGAAGTGCAGCGCGCGTTGGACGAGGTCAACGCCCGGTGAGCGTTCGCCGGGGCAGCGGCGAAAGAAGAGGCCGGACCAGATTTCTTGCGGACCGATGTCCGTTTCGGCGGCCGGCCCGCACAGGACCTTTGTAACGGCAGGTCTGCCCTGCGGCGATCCACGTCGCAAACCGCTTGCCTCAACACGACCAATTCCATGCACACGGCTTTCTCTCGTCTTCCCCACGCCCGTCCTCTCCGGTCGCTCTTGTCCGCGGCTTGCCTTGCCGTCGGTATCGGCGGATCGCCACGTCCTGCCGGGGCGCAGGTTTTTTACACCACGCTCGACGCTGCCGGCAACCATCACCTCGCCGAGATCAACGGCGACGGCACCGGCAACACCGCCATCAACCTGCCTTTTACCAACCTGGTCTCTCCGACTTGGACCGACGACGGCCTGACGATGGCCGTGACGGCGCTCGACCCCAACGCCGGCAGCCAGCACTCCTCCAACGTCTTCGCATTTGACCCCGAGACGGGTGGTCTGACGCAGATCACCCACTACACGGACATCTTCGACCCAGGCACCAACACGGCCAGCTACACGTTCCCGGTCTACAAGGCGTTTTCCCACGACAAGACCGCGCTGGCGACCTTTTCCATTGTGCAGGCCGGCCGCGGCGACGGCAGCGCCGAAAGCGGGTTCACCAGTCTGCCCGTGCTGGAGATCCACTCGCTGACCACGGCGGCCAATCCCGTCCAGGTGCTCGTCGACGGCCAGCAAAACGGCAGCCACCACGGCGGCGAGGGCGTGGACTGGTCGCCCACGCAAAACGTGCTCGCCGCGCCGCTGGAAGCCCAGACGCCCTACGCCAGCACCAGCGGCGATGGCGACACCACCGCCATCTACCTCATCGCTCCGGTCACTGCCGCCAAGCAAACTGGCCAGATCCAGCAGATCACCTTCCCGCAAGCCGACGCGAGTATCAATACCGGCGTTGTGGAGACCGAGCACGATTATCTGCCGAAGTTTTCACCGAACGGCACCGGGTTAGCCTACGTGCGCTCGTTCCAATCGCAGAACCTGTCGAGTTCGCTCGTGCCCAACCCTGACATCCAAAGCCTGCACATCCTCAACTTGAACACCGGCGCGGACACGCAGATCGTCCAGTTCCCGCAGGGCCGTTACATCACGCAGTTGGACTGGTCGCCGGACGGCAGCGCGTTGGTGTTCGACCTCGGCCTGCAGCCCAACAGCCAGGTCGGCCCTCTGCAACAGGCTGACCCGACGACCGATCAGGTGTACATCATCGGCACCGACGGCAGCGGCCTGCGGCAGCTCCTGGGCAACGGCACGGGCTATCCCTCGTGGCGTCCGCTGGTGAGCGCGGCGGCGCACCCGGCGTTCTTCACCGGGGAAGCGGCGTTGTCCAACGGCGTGTTTTTCCTACGCTTCGCCACGGGCAACCCGTTCGGGTATTACTCGTACCTGACCGACCCAAGGTACATCTTTCACTTCGACCTAGGCTACGAGTACGTGTTTGATGCGAACGACGGCAAAGCGGGCATGTACTTCTATGATTTTGCGAGCAGCACGTTCTTCTACACGTCACCGACGTTCCCGTTCCCGTACCTGTACGACTTCACGCTGAACACCGTCCTGTACTATTACCCGGACCCGAACCAGGCCGACCACTACAACACCGACGGCGTTCGGTACTTCTACCGCTTCGACACCGGCAAGATCATCAACAAGTGAGAAACGAACCTGCCAAGACCCGGGTCTTGGCAGGTTGTCAGCGAGCATCTCCTTTGGCTTACTGTTCTCTCTCACCACCAAAATTTTACGTTGACTGCAATCGCCGCGTTCCTATGATACCATCCTCCGTGATCTTCAACCCCTTCCGCCAAAACCATTTCGTGGTTGCATCCAGTTCCATCTGGATGCCGCCTTATGGCGTCCTGACGGCGGGCACCTGATCCATCCACATCACGGTTTGCAACCCGCCTCCTTCCGAGGCGGGTTTTTTTGTTTCGGGAGGGAGGGCCGCCAAAAGGACCTATGACCTCCCCCATCCCTGCCCTATCCGTCCAAAATCTTTCCAAGAGGTTCCGGCCGAAAGACCCCGACGCGGTGTCCGGACTGAACTTCCGCGTGGAAGCGGGCGAGTCGGTGGCGTTTCTCGGTCCCAACGGGGCCGGCAAAAGCACCACCATCAAGATGCTCTGCGGCATCCTGGCCCCCTCCTCCGGAGAGGCGTTGGTGGCCGGCCATCGTGCCGGCACCTCGGCGGCGAACCGCCTGCTGGGGTTGGTCTTCGGCACGCGCAGCCAGCTCCATCTCCACATGACAGTGGCGCAGTGCTTCGACCTGGCCGCCGAGATCTACTTCGTGACCGGCGCGGAGAAGCGTGCACGCATCGCCACCTTGACAGCCTTCTTCCGCCTCGGCGATCTGCTGCCCCGCCGCGTGCGCACGCTTTCGCTCGGCCAGCGGATGCGCTGCGAACTGGTCGCGGCGCTGGTCCACCGCCCCCGCATCCTGCTGGCGGACGAACCCACCATCGGTCTGGATGCCGTCGCCAAGAACCAACTGCGCGAACTCGTGCGCCGCTGGCAGCAAGAAGAACAGACGACGCTCCTGCTGACCAGCCACGATCTGGCCGACATCGAGAGCCTTTGTGACCGCTGCATCCTGATCGACAAGGGGACGAAGCGCTTCGACGGCTCGCTCGCCGCACTCAAGGGAGAGCTTGCCGCGTTGCGCCGCATCCAGGTCACGACCGCTCACGCCGACCGGACGGCGCTGCTGTCTCCATCTGGACTGAAGATCCTCTCAGGACTGGGCACCTACACGCATCTCTACGAACTTTCGACTCTGGCTCTGCCCATGGCGGAAGGGATGGCCCTGCTTTCGGCTCATTACGGTGACTCGCTGCAGGACATCACCATTTCCGAGGTCACCCTGGAAGAGGTGCTCCAGCAAATCTACGGAGGAGGCGCCGCATGAAGACGCTCCGCTTTTACTGCCGCTACGCCTGGTTCAATTTGCAGGAACAATTCTCCGACCTGGGGAGCGGCCTGACCGGCTTTTTGCTGCTGCCTTTTTGGATTTGGATGCTCAGCAAGATGTGGGGGCGCTTCAACGCGTACCAAGGCCACTACGCTTTGCGGGAAATCCTCCTGTACATCGGCGTCACGGAGGTTCTTTACATGACGTTCATCCGCACCGCGTGGCTCTCGCGCGAGGCGGGTGACTTCTCGTTGTCGCTGGCTCGTCCCCGGTCGTGGCTCGCCACGGGGTTCGCCGGCCTGTTTGGGCGCTGCCTGGGAGCGAGGTGCGTTTACCTGCTCCTGTTCCTGGCCATCATGCCGCTCTTGGGGATCGACTTGGGCAGCACCGTGCGCACGGCCGGCCGGCTCCTGCTGCTGCTACCGGTGCTAGGGGTCCTTCAGGCTCTGCTAGGCCTGGCGTTCGCTTCGGCGCAGGTGCTCTGGGCGGAGATCGACTACTTCGTCTTTCCGGTCAGCAAAATCTTCCTGGCTCTGGGCGGGGTGTTCGCTCCTCTGCTTGACTTCGGGGAACCCTGGCGGAGCCGCCTGCTCTTCCTGTTCCCGGCCGACCTCTTTTTTCAGCCAGGCCAGTTTTGCGTGAAGGGAGCGTTTTACCAGATGAGCGTCGGCACGTGGTTCCTGCGGGTCTCGCTCTGGTGCGGTTTGCTGTTGGCGTTTGACCTGTGCTTCTACCGCTACGCCCGCAAACACCACCAAAGTTACGGCGGCTGACATGAGAACGCCCCTTTTCCTCCGGGCCCTGGCCTACAACCTCGACGCACACCGCGCCAACGCCGCCAACCTGGCGGCCGGCGCGGCTGGCATGGTGATCAACAACGTCATTTTTCTGGCCGGCGTCTGGGCCATGTTCTTCGCCGGCAAGGCGAGGAACCAGGAACTGGTCCCTTACTTCGTCGCCTTGCAGGTGGTGGTGATGACCTCGTGGGGAGCCGTCGCCTTCTTCTTGGGCGGGCTGCGGTCCCTGCCGGAGTACGTGACCGACGGCTCTCTGGAGCCGATGCTGGCGACGCCCCGAAGCCCTGTTTTGCTGGCGGCAATTTCCCGGTCGGGCGCACCCGCGTTGGGCGACCTGCTCATGGGTCTGGCGGGCGTCGGGGCCATCGCCTGGAAGTGGGGCGGGTTGATGGCGCTGGCGAGCCTCGTGGCCGCGGCGGTTTCGGCGGTTGGCTTCGCGGCGTTGTTCATCTTGGCGGGCGCGATCTGCTTCTTCATCCCGCGCGGCAACCCGGTGGGTAACCTCCTGATCGAGGTGACCCTTTCGCTGTCCGTGTATCCGAGCGGCAAGATTTTCTCTACCGGCGGGCGGTTGGCCCTGCTGTTGACCCCGGTGGCGGTCACTTCCCTGTTGCCTTTGGACATCGTGGAGAAGCTCGGCATCCGGGAGCTGGCGCTGGCGTGTTTGGTGGCGTTGGCCTCGCTGGCCGTGTCGCTCGGCCTCTTCCGGTGGGGACTGCGGAAATACCGGGCGACCAGCCTCATCGGCGCGCGGCGCTGAACGCGTGTCTTCTCGCCAAAACGGAGGGCGGCACCGCGGTTCCAGCGCCTGAAATCCGAGCACCCATAGCCGCAGGCACGGGCAGGAGCGACCACCAACCAGCCGGATCACCGGCCGTGAGTTGGCACTTCACTCGTGATCTTTTCCACTGCGCCGCGCCGCTTCGCGTGCGTACGCCAGGAAGCTGGCCAGGGGCTCCGCGTTCTCGCCGCCGCGCCGCCACG
This sequence comes from uncultured Chthoniobacterales bacterium, assembly GCA_964245035.1. Taxonomy (GTDB): domain Bacteria; phylum Verrucomicrobiota; class Verrucomicrobiia; order Chthoniobacterales; family SZAS-18; genus CAHJWO01. The sequence continues at coordinate 1,864 of CAXTMD010000058.1, read as the reverse complement.
CTACCCCGAAGCGAAAAGGGTGATCGCTCTTGTAAGGCACGAAGCAAATCCCCGGGATCGCCACGCTGGCAAACTGTCGGGGTAGGATGGACACGCCGAAGCCGGCGGCCACGTAGTTGAAGATCGTCGCCACGCTGTTGACCTCCAGATTCCCTTGGCTGTGTCCCAAGTCGAAGCCGTCCTCGCGCAGGAAAACGCTCAGGCGTGGCGTGTACACCAGCGGCTCCGCCTCGATCTGCGCCCAACCGATCTGCCGGCGTTTGGCCAGCGGGTGCCCCTCGGGCAGCACGGCAAAGAACGGCTCGCGCAGCAGGCACTCGGTGACCAGTTCCTCGTGCCCGGCCGCTTCCGTGTCGGTCCGGGCCAGTCCCAGGAAGCCGGCGTCCACCCGCCCGGCCAGGATCTCCTCGACCTGCTGGGTGGGCACCTGCTCGTGCAAGGTCAGGTTCACCCCCGGGTGGGCCGTGCGGTAGCCGCGCAGGATGCCGGGCAGGAGCAGGTTGTAGTTGAGCATCGCACCCGAGAAGCTCAGGCGCAGGCGGCCGAGTTCGCCGCGGCCGGCGCGTTGGACGGCGCGCACCGCGACGTGGCTCTCGCGCAGGACCGTGCGGGCATGTTCCAGGAAAAGTTCACCGGCCGGGGTCAGGCGCACGCGGCGGCTGGTGCGCTCGAACAAGCGCACGCCGAGTTCCTCCTCCAGTTGTTTGATCTGGATGCTCAGGGGCGGTTGCGCGAGGTGCAGCCGGTGAGCCGCGGCGCTGAAGGAGAGTTCCTCGGCGACGGTCACAAAATAGCGCAGATGACGGAGTTCCATGAAGGCAGCCAGCCACCAAACAAGGCCAATGTATCTATACATGATAGGTATGGATAGCCAACAAACATGGTATTTTTCTGGCTGGTGGCGACGCCGTAGGATGACTCATGCAAACGAAGCAACTGAAACAAAATCTGAACGTTCGCCGCAGTCTCCACTCGCCCCGCCGGTTCTTCGCCGCGCTGGGAGCCGCGGCCGCCCTCGCCAGCTTCGGCCTGACGACCGGCGCCCTCGCCCAGCAGCCCGGCAGCGCCTCCGACCAGCCGGGCAACAACGCGCCCCACGAAGAGCGCAACTCCGCCCAACATCCGGAACTCTTCGCCAGCCCCGTGGCGGTCCACGCCGCCGCTCCGTCCGCGATGGTCGGCAGCGACGCGCCGCACGAGGAGCGCAACTCCGCGGACGCCGCGCTCTTCCGCACGCCGGCCTCGGCCGACCAGCCGGTCGTCACGGAGAGCCGTCGCCACGCCAAGCACCACCGGGTGTTGGTGGCGGCGATCACCGTGGAAACTTCGGTCAGCGAACGCTCCGGTGGTGCCGCGACGGGCACAGATGCCCCGCACGAAGAACGCAACTCCGCGCAGCATCCCGAACTCTGGACCCGTTGACGCTCAGCCCTCGCCCCGGAACGGCCCGGGTGAGAGGTGAAGGTTGGTTGCCGGTTCTTTCTCTGGATGATGGCGGCCCGCGCGAGGGAGACCCCGACGCGGGCTCACCATTTTTCTCGGTCCTGTTTTACCTGCCAGGATCCAGTGATCCCTGGCTTACTTTCCTCGTGCCAGTTCCCGGGTCAGCAAGCCGGCGGCGATCTCTTTGCAGCCGCCGGTGTTCTGCCCCGCCCAGAGCGGCGAAAAGTCGCTGCTCCCTAAACTCTCCGCCCTCGCACGCAACGGCGCGAGCGCCGTGCTGGCCAGGGGAAAAGCGGGAGCCTCTGCGCGCATGGGTCCGAGTTCACGCATGAGGCGGTTGACGATGCCGCGCGCCGGCCGGCCGCTGAAAAGATTGGTGAGCGCCGTCCACCCCGCGTCCGGCGTCCGCAACGCCCGGCGA
>CAXTMD010000057.1:0-15136 GCA_964245035.1 uncultured Chthoniobacterales bacterium | reverse complement strand
GGTGCCGGCGACCATCAGCGCGAGGTCGAGGGTGACGACCTTCTTGTCGCGCAGCAATTCGGGGACGTTGCCGCCCGCGATCTCCTGCGCCAAGCCCTCGGCGATGGCGGTCTTGCCGACGCCGGCCTCGCCGAGCAACACGGGGTTGTTCTTCGTGCGGCGGCAGAGCACCTGGATGACGCGTTCGATCTCGTTGCGCCGTCCGATGACGGGGTCGAGTTCGCTCTTTTTGGCCAACTCGGTGAGGTCCCTGCCGAACGCGCGCAGGGCGGGGGTTTTCACGTCCTTTTTGTTGCCGTTTTCGGTGGGCATTTCTTGTTCCGCCTCGGGTGGGGTGAAATTCGGGTCGAGTTCTTTGAGGATTTCGTTGCGGGTGCGCTCGATGTCGACTTCGAGGCTCTTGAGCACCCGTGCGGCCACACCTTCACCCTCGCGCAAGAGGCCGAGGAGAATGTGTTCGGTGCCGACGTAGGAGTGGTTGAGGCTCTTGGCCTCCTTGCCGGCCAGCGCGAGCACTTTCTTGACTCGCGGCGTGTAGGGGATGTTGCCGACCATCTTGGTCTCGGGTCCACTCCCGACCTGCTTTTCGATCTCCATGCGCACGGTCTCCATGTCGAGACCCATCTTTTGCAGCACGTTGACGGCAACCCCCTGGCCGAGCTTGATCAGGCCGAGAAGCAGATGCTCGGTCCCGACGTAGTTGTGATTGAAGCGGTCGGCCTCTTTCCTGGCCAAGGCCAACACCTGCTGTGCTCGGGGAGTAAAATTGTTCATCATTTTATGCAGTAGCGCGGTCCGGAAGTGACCACGTTGGACAAAAATATAGCGGATTGCAGCGCGTTTTTCAACCTTTTGGTATTACCGCCAACCTGCGAGCACGCGCCGTGCCGAAACGCATTCGTACAGCGCGTGCAAGCCTGCCGGACTTTGCGGCAGCGACCTACTTTGAACTGGTATTTTTGTGGCTGCCCGTGGGCGGCTCGTCGGCCTCCTGCACGCGCGAGTTGCCGGCGCGGAGTTCCTCGATCATTTTGGAGGCTTCGGTCTTGGTGTATTCCTTTGACGCGGCGACGTCGGGGTGGGCTTGGGTCAGCGGGGGCCGCTGGTAGGACAGTGGGGCGCGGGGGGCCGGTTCGTCGCCGGTGGTCCAGGTGTCCGGGTCCTTGATCGTGTTGGAAGCGTCGTCGGGAGTATTCGTTGTGCTCATGCAACTAGATACGTTCCGGCGGATGCGCGCGGTCCGTCGGCGGCAAACAATCTTGCGCGTGCCTTGACGGATGGCCGGGGGCAGTTCATCCTCGCCGAGGCGCGATGATGAGTCTCCACGGATCGTTTTTCTGATGAACGACGGCTCGCATCCAACGTCGGGCCGGCTCGGCTGGCTCCTCGCGGCGCTGCTGTTTGGAATCCTCGCCGGCGGTGGCACCGCCTGGGTCCTGCTCGGCCGCCGCGCCCAGAGTCCGGCGGTGGTCATCTACCAAATGCCGACACCGGCGGTCCCGGCTGTGCCCGACGACGCCGGCGCGACGCTCCGCCGCCGCCGCCACACGGTGCATCCCGCGGAAGACCTGCCCCTGTTTCTGGAGAAGGCATCGGCGGACCCGACCGCCACGCCTGACCTGGCGGCCGGCCTCGACGGCGCGGCGGTTGCCGCCAGTCCGGAGCCGACCGCGGCGGCGCGGCAAACGCTGCTCGTCGATGGTATCGCCATCACGCAGCCGCCGGTTCCAGCCATGCCGACGCCAACGGCAAAGCCGGCGAACCGGGTGATCTACGATCTGAATTCGACCGGGGTGGATGACAGCATCACCCTCGCGGCCGAGGGCATCCAGAGATATCTTCAAGGCAAGGGCTTCACCTTGCGCGAAGACACCTGGGGCGGCGAACTAGCGGCCGGCAAGTCCAAGGCGATTTCCCACCAGCTTTTCAAAGGGAACGACTACTGGTTTTGCATGGGATCGGCGGTAGCCGGCGCGACCGTACACGTGCGACTCTACAACGGCGAGGGCAACGCCGTTGACACCAACTACTGGCAGCACGAGCAAAGCGACGGCTCTTATGCCGCCGCCGAACTCCTGTGTCAGCGTACTGGCACGTACTTCGTGGTCATGTCCGCCGAGAAGACGCCCGAGGAGCGCATCCCCTGGGGCGTCGTGTTTGCCTACCGCTGATCGGGCGTGCTCGGCGGCTCCTCGCTGGCATCGTCGGGACGGTGGGTCTGGCCCACGCCGCCGCGCTCCTCGTACTCGCTTTTGTCCATGGAGGGACTGGCCATGTCGTCGACGAACTCTTCCTGGGATTTGCGGATCGGGAACTTCTCGCTGGAAGACGATTCGGGTTCCGGCGGGGTGTCGTGTTTGGATGCGATTTCGTTCATAAGGTAAAAGAAGATTCGTTTGCCGAGGCCTTTTGGAGTCGGATGTTCTTCGATCAATGAGTTGGAGACTTCCTTCCTCGCAGGCGGCGCTGCTGGTCATCGACGTGCAGGCCCGGCTCGCGACGGCCATGCGGAACGCAGAGGCCGTCGTCAAGCGCATCGCCGACGCAGTACGCGTGGCGCGGCTCTTTGGCCTGCCGGTTTTCCACACGGAGCAAGCGCCCGAGAAACTGGGCGAAACGGTCGCCCCGGTGCGCGAGGCGCTCGGCGGCGACGCGCCGGCGGCCCGGCTGCGGCTGACGTTTTCCAAGGCGGATTGCTTTGCCGACGGCGAACTGCCGCCCAACCTGCTCGTCGCCGGGATCGAAACCCACGTGTGCGTGCGCCAGACGGTGCTTGACCTGCGGGAACGCGGCCACGTGGTCTACCTGCTCGCGGACGCGGTGGGTTCGCGCGCGGAGACCGACCACCGACTGGCCTTGCACGAGATGCGCGAAATGGCCGGCGCGCGGATCACGACGCTCGAAGCCGTGTCGTGGGAAATGCTCGGGCGCGCGGACGGTGACACCTTCCGCGCGCTGCTGAAGATTCTGAAATAACACTGGTGGCGGCTCGCCACCTACCCCTCCTCACCCCGGAGGGATGGCGGATCATAGCCGGGGGTGCCCTCACCCCCGGAACAGCAGACAAACCAGGCTGCACCCCGGCAGGGGTGCAGGAAAGCTCGCGGTCACGGTAGAAGTTCCGCCTCCTGCACCCCTGCCGGGGTGCGCTGCCTATACCGATAGTACCGGGGGTTCAGAGCCCCCGGCTATTATCCGCCACCCCTCCGGGGTGAAGAAGGAGTTCCAACGCGTCCGGCGAAGGGCGCTTTTTGCAGGCGCGAACCAGACGGCACCTCAAGCCACCGCCAGCGCGCGCGGCTTCACGCCGGCCTTTTTGACCGCCACCTTCAGCGCGTCGCCGAAACGGTCCAGCATCTCACGCGTGTGCAACGCGCTGACGGCCGTGCGGATGAGGTCCTTGCCGACCGGCACCCCGGGCGACACCGACATCACGGTGAAAAATCCCTGGTCCATCAGTGACTTCCAGACAAAGTACAACCGCTCTTTCTCGCCGATGACGATCGGCACCGCCGGCGTCGGGCTTTCCCAGAAGTCCAGGCCCAGCGAACGCAGGATCCCCTGGAGGTAGCGCGTGTTTTCCCAGAGCCGTTCGCGGTGCTCGGGCTCGCGCTGCATGACCCGCAGGCTGGCGAGCGCCGCCGCGCAGGCCGACGGCGTGATGGCCGCGCTGAAAATGATCTGCTGGCTGGCGCTGCGCAGGTACTCGACCGTCGCGCGATCCGCGGCGATGAACCCGCCCGTGCTCGCGAGCGACTTGGAAAAACTGCCGCAGATCAGGTCCACCTTGTCCGTGAGCCCGAAATGATCCGCCACGCCACGCCCGTCACGGCCCAGCACACCGAAGCCGTGGCAATCGTCCACGACCAGGAACGCCCGGTGTTCCTCCGCCAGCGCCGCGATCTCCGGCAGCGACGCGATGTGCCCCTCCATCGAATAAACGCCGTCGACGACGATGATTTTCGCCTGGTCGGGATCGAGCCGCGCCAGCAGCGCCTCCAGCGAGCGCACGTCCTCGTGCGTGAACCGCTCGACCTCCGCGCCGCTCAAGCGCACGCCGTCCCACAGGGACGCGTGGATGCTTTTGTCCACGATCAGCACGTCCTTGCGCTGCGCCAGCGACGACAAGCTGGACACGCAGGCCATGTAGCCGGCCACCGACACGTGGCAAGCTTCCTTGCCCAAAAAAGCGGCCAGTTCGTCCTCCAGCTCGACGTGGTAGGAGCGCGTGCCGTTGGCTAGGCGCGACCCGCACGGACTCGTCCCCCACTCGTCGATCGCCGCCTTCGCCGCGCGGCGAACCTCGGGATGGCTGGTCAGCCCGAGGTACTCGTTGCTGGACATCATCACCATCCGGCGTCCGTCCACGACGATGTCCACGCCCTCGGCTTCTTCGACGGTTTTGTAGTAGGGGCCGTACTTGAGCCGCAGGCGCGTGCTGGCATCGGTGCGGCAGCGTTCCGCCACGGGTTTGGCGCGGTCGGCGAACAGGGATTTGAGCATGGCGGGACGTTCGTGCCCATGTAACGGTGCCCCCCGGGCGGCGTCAACCGCCAACTGACCGCCGACGCACTCGCGGCACGAATTTTTTCCTTGGCCGTTGACCGCGCCGCCCCTACAAGCGATTGCGATTCCGATGAAGTTCCTTCTCTGCTCGCCTCGCCGGCCGCCTGCGGTCTGGCCAGGCCGCGCGGCGTTCGCCGGGGTTTCCCTGACGCTAGCTCTGGTAAGTTTCCTGATGACCGCGGCAACCTGCCGCGCCGACGTGCCGGTTTACACCCTCGACGACTGCCTCGCGCTCGCCCGCAAGCAGAACCCCGACGTTCTCGCCGCCGCCAAGCGCGTGGACCAGACGCGGGCCAACGTCACGACGCAGCGGGCCTTGGTCTTCCCGCAGGTCACGACCAGCGGCTACTACCAGTACCGCGAGCAGAGCTTGACCGAGCCCGCCTCCACGGTCCAACAGACGGCGGCGGGACCGGTAGTCGTCACCCCCGCCGACACCACCCGCAAAATCGATTATTACGGCACCGGACGGATCACGCAGAACGTGTTTTCCTCCGGCCAGGTGCGCAACCGCGTCGCCGCCGCCAAGCTCCAGGCCGCGGCCGAAAACGACAGTTTCCTCGCGCAGGTGGACGCTTCCATCCTCGCCACGCGCCTAGCCTTCTACCAGACGCTCTACGCCGAGGCGGCCATCGGCGTGCGCCAGCAGGCAGTGGACTTGCTCAACGCGCAGCTCAAGGACCAGACCGACCGCTTCAACGCCGGGTCCGTCGGCCAGCTCAACGTCAACCGCGCCCAGGTCAGCCTCGCCAACGAGCAACCCTCCCTGCTCGATGCCCAGTCGGCCGTGCAGACCGCCTACGTCACGCTCTCGCAGCTGATCGGCGTCACCTACCCCGAGGACGCGCGCTCGCGGCCGTTCCGGGTGCGCGGCGAGTTGTCCTGCCCGCCGATGCGCCTGACGCTGGCCGAGTGCGTCGCGCGCGCCCAGGCGCTGCGGCCCGAGATCGTCGCCCGCAAGCTGGCCATCGAAGCGTTCAAGCACACCGTCACCGCCGAGAAGGCCGGCACCCGCCCGCAGGTCAGCGCGTTTGCCTCGTACGACATTTACAGCGAGCCGAGCCTCCTGTCCTTGCGCGACAATTTCTCGGGCTACACGATCGGCGTGCAGGCGAACTGGAACATCTTCGACGGGTTCGCCACGCGGGGCCGGGTCCGCAGCGCGCAGGCGCAGCAGGGACAGGCCGAAGCGCAGCTGGAGGCGATCCGGCAGCAGATCGAGGGCGACGTGCGCTCGGCGTTCTACGATCTCCAGGACGCCGCCAACTCCTTGAAGCCCCTCGCCGAAAACATCAGCCGCGCCAACGAGGGGGTGACCCTGAGCGTCAACAACTTCGACGCCGGCCTGGCCACCCAGCTCGACGTGCTCCAGACACGGCTGAGCCTCACCAACTCCCGCCTCCTTGAACTGAGCGTGCGCCTGCGCTACCACCAGGCCCTGGCTCGTCTGGAACGCGCCATGGGCCTGGGACGTCCCACCCAGGGCAGCACGACCGCCGTGTCGGTGACCAACAAGTGAAACGCCCCGTGACTTCCGGCCAGACCTTTCTTCGCGCCGCCGGGCGGTGGTGCGCGGTTGCCGTCCTGCTGGCACGGCCGTCCGCCGCCAGCGCCGAGACCCTCACGCTCGAGGATTGCCTGCGCGAGACGGCTGCGCACAACCCGACGGTGATCGTCCAGCAGCTCGACGTGGAGCGCGCCACCGGCGTGCGGCTGCTCCTGCAATCCCGTGCCTTGCCCACCCTGACAATCGGCGGCACGTTGGGTTACCAGGGTTCGCAAAACGCCGAGGAGTTGCGCACCACCACCACCGGCGCCAACGGTGTGCCGATCGTCACAAACAGCACCACGCAACGTGGGGCACAGGCGATTGTCCTCGGCACGGAGACCCTCAGCCAGACGATCTTTGACGCCTCCATCCCGGCGGCCTGGCGGCGCGGCGACCTCACCGTGCTGGCCGCGCAGCAGTCGTACTACACCGTGGCCTCCACGCTGCTCTACCAGGCGCGTACGCAGTTCAACACGGCATTGTTCCTCCAGCAGCGCGGCGACCTGCTGCACCAGCTCGACGGGGTCCTCGTCGCCAACGAACGCGCCGTGGAAGGGCTCGTGGCCGCCGGCCTCAAGGGCCGGCAGGACCTGCTCCTGGCGCAGGTCTCCCGCGCGAACTTCAACCCGACCGTCGTCGAAGCCACCGGCGCGTACCGCTCGGCTCTGGCACTCCTGCTCGAAACCATGGGCCGCCAGACGAGCTTCGGTCCGGGCGGCGTGGACCGTCTCCCGACCATCACCCTGCGCGGAGCGCTCGACCAGACCGGCGTCACCTTCGACGCCTTGGCGGTCGGCCGCGAGGCGCTCGCGCACCGGCCGGACATCGTCTCCCTGCGCACCCAGGTCCAGGGAGCCAAGGAGGACGCGGCGATCACCCGCGGCGGGTACTACCCCCGAGTCCAGGTCTACCTTGCCGGCGAACTGCTGCCCGGCTCCTTCACGCGCTCCTCCCGGCCCAACGCCATCCGCTCCACCGACCAGGTCCAGACCACCGAAATCCGCCCCGGCGCGCGCGAGCAGTGGACGATCATCGACACGGGTCTGGTGCAAGGCGAGGCGCATCGGCTCGACGCCGTCCGGGCAGAACTCGCCGTCGGCCTGCAACGGCTCGAACGCAACATCCCCAGCGAGTTGGCCGGGGTGCGCGCGGTCGTCGACGCCAGCGCCGCGACCCTGGCGGCCCTGCGCGGCAACGTGGCCACCGCGCAGAATACTTTGAACATTATCAACGCGGGCGTTGCCCAAGGCACGAACTCACAAATTGAATTTCTTGACGCGCAAAACGGTCTGGTATCCACCCAACTCGGTTTGCTGACCGCCGAGTACAACCTGACCCAGGCACGCACCGAATTTGACCGAATCGCCGGCCGCTACTTAAACTATGTCTCCGACGACGCTCCCGCCGCCAGTTCAAAACGCTCCCGCCGCTAAAGTGAATCCGCAACCGCCCCGCGCGACGCCCGCCCAAACCCGGCGGCAGGCCGCCCTCGTCAGCTTCATCCGCTGGGCGGCGGTTCTCATCCTTTTGTTCGTCCTGTTGATGTCGGGGTATTACCTCTATGTCCGGGTCATCAACCGGCCGCCGGCCGAGGTGTACACCGTCTCGCGCGGTACGGCGGTGTCGGCCGTGTACGGCACGGTCACCATCACGTCCAACTTCCAGTTGGGCATGTTCGCGCAGAACAGCGGCTACCTGCGTTACGGGCCGGACTTGCTGGGCACGGCTGCCACGTTGAATGGCCGGCCCGTCAAAAACGACCAACTGCTCGGCACGGTGGTCGACGAGATCGGCCTGCGCACGCTCGAAAACGCCCAGCGCGACGCCGATGCCGCCATCAACCGCCAGAAGGTCGGACCGCCAAGCGCCGGGCCGCTCCAGTCGGCGCAGAGCAAGCTGGCCGCCATGGACAAGCTGCCCAAGGGCGTCACGCCCAAGGTTGACTACGACGCGGCGGCCAACGAGGTCAACCGCCTCAAGAGCGCGGTGGAAACCGAGTCGCTGAACCTCCAGCACGACGCGGACACCTACGGCTCCGTGCTCAAGTCCGCCCAGGAACAAAAGCGGCGCACCGAGGTGCACGCGCCTTTCGACGGTGTCCTGACCATCATCAACTTCAACGACAACGCCTACGTGACGGTCAACCAGGCACTTTTCACCGTCGCCAGCCCGGGCACCTACGTCCTGGGCGAGGTGAACGAGGAGGACATCGGCGGATTGCGCAAGGGCCAAAAGGCTGAGGTGCGCCTTTATTCCTACAGCGCCCAAACCTTCGAGGCCACGCTGGACGCCGTGCTGCCGGCCCCGATTCCCAACACTTCGCGCTACAACGTCAACCTCCACCTGGACCAGCCGCCGGAAAACCTGCTCTTCGGCCTGACGGGCGAAATGAACATCATCCTCGGCAAAAAGCCCAACGCGCTGCTGGTCCCAGCGCGCGGGGTGAACATCGACCAAGTGTTGATCGTGGACGACGGGGTTGTCGAGCAGCGCACCGTCCAGGTCGGCTTCCGGGGGCTGGAATACGTGGAAATCACCGACGGACTGAGCGAGGGGGACAGGGTGATCGTCTCCGACCAGGACGCCTTCAAGCCGGGCGAGCGTGTGCGGCCGGTCAAATCCAACCAGGGCAACAAGCCGAAGCAATAGCCGGTGCGTCCGTCCCTCTACATCGGCCTGCGGTTCACCGTTAGCCGCAAGCGCGCGCTGCTCTTCAGCCTGCTCGGCGTGATCTTCGGCGTGGCGTTCTACATCGTGCTCCAGGCGCAGACGCAAGGCTTCGAGGAGTATTTCATCAAGAACATCCTGGGCACGAGCGGCGCGGTTGTCGTCAGTGACCGCTTCCAGGTCCGTTACACTTCCTTCGGCAACACGGAGGGCAGCACGGTGATGGGCACCAGCCAGCAGCATCGCAAGTACTACGAGGGCATCACCGACGCGTCCGAGATCATGCGCGTGGCGCGGCAGTTCCCCGACGTGATCGCCTGTGCTCCCTTTGTCCAGGGCAACGTGACGATCCGCGGCGACTTCCAGACGGAGGTCATGACGATGCAAGGCATCGACCTGGACCTGCAACTGCGCGCCACGGCGTTGCGCGAGCAGATCATCGCCGGCAGCCTCAACGACTACCGCGTCAACCCCGCCGGGCTGATGCTCGGCTCGCTGCTGGCCGACAAGCTCCAGGTCAAGGTCGGCGACAACGTCACCGTCCTCGGCAACAACGACGAGCGCAAACAGATGACCGTCTCGGCGATTTTCCGCAGCGGCGTCAACGCCATCGACGAGCGGCGCGGCTACCTGAATCTGCGGGTGGGCCAGGCACTGTTGGAGAAACCCTCGATGGTGTCGCAGATCATCGTGACCATGCGAGATCCCGCGCGCGCACCGGCGTTGTCGGAGCATTTCGAGCGGCTCTTCGGCCACCGGGCGCGTTCGTGGCAGGAACGCGAGCAGGGTAACCTGCAGGTGTTTTCCACGCTGCGCATTTCGGCGGGCATCACCGTGAGCCTGATCATCGTGCTGGCGGGCGCTCTGATTTTCAACACCCTGACCATGACCGTGCTCGACAAAGTGCGCGAGATCGCCATCTTGCGCTCAATGGGCTACCGGCGCTGGGACATCACGATCATTTTCCTGTTCCAGGGGTTCATCGTGGCGACGCTCGGCTCGCTGCTCGGCGCGGCGGCGGGCGGCGCGTTGACCTACGGCATCTCGCAGATCCCGATCAAGGTGCGCGGCGTGCTCTACGCGGACCACTTCATCGTGGCGTGGGATTACCATCATTATGTCCACGCGGCGATCATCGCTTTCGTCGCCGTGCTGACGGCCAGCTATTTCCCGGCCCGGCGCGCCGCCAACCTCGCTCCGGTGGACATCCTCCGCGGCTCGGGCCAGTGACCTTTTTTCCATGAACGCCCCCGGCGACCGCCCCGCAGATCGTACCGCCAGCGCACCGGGAGACCAGCCGCTGCCGTTGCAGGCCGACAGCCTCGAGCGCTTCCTCGGCACGGACGAGGCGCGCGTGCACGTCCTGCGTGGCGTCTCGCTCGCGCTGGAACGCGGCTACACGCACGCCGTCGTCGGGCCGTCGGGATGCGGGAAGAGTTCGCTGCTGTACATTCTGGGGTTGCTCGACCAGCCGGACGCCGGTCACCTGGCCATCGGTGGACTGGCCGTGGCGGGACTGCCAGACGACGAATTGTCCCAGCAGCGCAACGCGTTGCTGGGGTTCATTTTCCAGTTCCACTTCTTGCTGCAAGATTTCACGGCGCAGGAAAACATCATGATCCCGATGCGTCAGCTCGGCCGCTGGAACGAGCCGACGATGCGCGAGCGCGCCGCCCACCTGCTCGATTCAGTGGGGCTAGGCGACAAGATCCACCGGCCGAGCCGGCACCTGAGCGGCGGCGAGCAGCAGCGCGTGGCGATTGCGCGCGCGCTGGCCAACGATCCCGAGGTGATCCTCGCCGACGAGCCGACGGGCAACCTCGACACGGCAAACTCGACACGGGTTTTCTCGTTGCTGACCGACCTTGTGCGCCGCGAGAATAAGGCTCTGCTGCTCGTCACGCACAACCCGTCCATCGCCGACGCGTGCGACTGGGTGCTGACGATGCGGGACGGGTTGATCGTCGATCAGCAGTACAACGAACGACGGTAGTCTTCGACCGGGTCGCTCCGCCAGATGGCGTTATCTTCCTCACCCCGGAGGGGTGAGTAGAAGCGACGCTTGGAGCCTACACCACGTCCGCGAACGCCGGCTTGGCGCGCATGAACACCCCGTAGCCGAGCGCCGCGAACATCACGCCCGCCGCGCACACCCCGGCGTACCAACTCCACTGTACCGGAAAACCGCGGATCGCCAGGTCGCGGCTCTGCTGGCAGAAATACGCGATGGGATTGTAGCGGATGTAGATTTGGTATTGCGCCGGCACCTGTTCGATCCGGTAAAACACCGCGCTGGCGTACATGAGCACCGTCGTCAGCGCGAGCATCGCCTGGATCAGGTCGCGCACGAACACCCCGACCGCCGAAAGCAGGTACGTCACCCCGAGCGCCCAGCAGAAAATCGGCGGCAACAGCAGCGGCCAGCACAGCATCGTGATCGGCAGCCCATGCGGCACGCTGGCCGGCTGGCCCCAAGCCCGCAAAAACGCCACCCCGAGACACAGCGGCACGAAGGAGATCAGCAGGTGGATCACGGCCGAGAGCGCGACCGTCACCGGCAATATTTCGAGCGGGAACACCGTCTTGGTCACGTAATTGGCGTTCATCAGGATCAGGTTCGGCGCGCGGTTGAGGCACTCCGCGAACAGGTTGTAGACGATCAGGCTGGCAAAGAGCATCAGCGCGAAGTCGAACGATCCCTCGTTGGGGATGTTCGCCAGCCGCGTGGAATAGATGAGCTTGAACACCGCCGTGAAGATCGCCAGCAGCAGCAGCGGGTTCAGGAACGACCACAGCACGCCCATGTACGAACCGCGGTAGCGCCCGAGCACCTCGCGCCGGGTGAACTGGCGGATGATGTGGCGGTAGCGAAAAAGGCTGCCCGCCGCTTTCGGCGGGCGCTGGACGGCAGTGGATGGGGGCATGCGCGGTCAAAGTCCGCTGGCCCGGCGTGTGGTCAACCCGTTTGAGCGTTGACAGAAACGCCCGCCACTCCTTACCGTCCCGGCGACGCTCGCATGGAACATTACAAATACATCATCCTGGGAGCCGGCCCGTCGGGGCTGGCGTGCGCCCACATCCTGCGGCAGATGGGTCAGGAGTCGTTCCTCGTGCTCGAAAAAGAGACCGAAGCGGGCGGTTTGTGCCGCAGCACGGAGGTGGACGGCAAGCCCCTGGACATCGGCGGCGGCCATTTCCTCGACCTCAAGCGCAAGGAAGTGCTCGAACTGCTCTTCCAGTTCATGCCGCGCGAGGAGTGGCAGGAGCACCACCGCGTTTCCAAGATCCGCATCCGCGGCGTGGAGGTGGACCATCCGCTGGAGGGCAACCTCTGGCAGTTGCCGGTCTCCGACCAGATGGACTTCCTCGAATCCATCGCCAAGGCCGGCTGCCTGCGCGGCGACCCGCAGCCCACGGCGTTCGCGGACTGGATCACCTGGAAGCTGGGCGAGTGCATCGCGCGCGAGTACATGCTGCCGTACAACCGCAAGATCTGGTCGTGCGACCCCAATGCGCTTGGCACCTACTGGCTCCACAAGCTGCCGGACGTGTCGTTCCGCGAGACGCTCCAGAGCTGCTTGGAACACAAGATGTTTGGCGCGCTGCCCGCGCACGGCACGTTCCTGTACCCGAAGGAACACGGCTACGGCGAGGTGTGGCGGCGCATGGGCGACGCGCTCGGCGACCGGCTGCACCTCGGCGAGGGGCTGCAATCGGTCGACCCCGAGCGCCGGATCGTCAACGGCCGCTACCAGGCCGACCTGATCATCAACTCGATCCCGTGGTCGGCGTGGCTGCCCGTTGGACCGATCCCCGACGAGGTCCGCGCCGCCGTCGGCAAGCTCGTGCAGGTGCCGATCGACGTGGACTATTGCCCGGACACGCTGCCCAGCGATTCGCACTGGACCTACGACCCCGACGAATCCAAGAGCTACCACCGCATCCTGCTGCGTGCGAATTTCTGCCTGGGTTCCCGCGGCTACTGGACCGAGACCAACGCCGTGCGCTCGCCCGCGCTCCAGCCCGGCGGCTTCCGCCATCGCAACGAATTCGCCTACCCGGTCAACACGCTCGACAAACCCGCGCAGGTCGCCGTCGTGCGCGAGTGGGCACAGCGGCACGGCATCGTGCCACTCGGACGCTGGGGCCATTGGGAACACATGAACTCCGACGTGGCGGTGTCCCTGGCCATCGCCGCCGGCCGCGAACTGGCCGGCAGGAACTGACATGAGATATTTCATCACCGGCGTGGCCGGGTTCATCGGCAGCAGCCTCGCCGACCGGCTGATCGCGGAGGGTCACGAGGTCGTCGGCTGGGACGATTTTTCCACCGGACAGGAGCCGTTTTTGGAGGATGCGCGGCGGAACCCCCACTTTCGCCTCGTGCGCGGCGACAACCTCGACCTGCCCGCGCTGACCGCCGGGATGGCGGGATGCGAGTTCGTGTTCCACTTCGGCGCGAACGCCGACGTGCGCTTCGGCCTGGAGCATCCCGGCAAGGATTTGCAGCAGAACACCGTGGCGACCTTCAACGTCCTCGAAGCGATGCGCGCCAACGGGGTCCGGCACGTCGCGTTTTCTTCGACGGGCAGCGTCTACGGCGAGGCGGCGACGATCCCCACCCCCGAAGATGCGCCCTTCCCGATCCAGACCTCGCTCTACGCGGCGTCGAAGGTCGCGGGCGAAAACATGATCCAGGCGTACTGCGAGGGGTACGGCTTCGAGGGGTACATCTTCCGGTTCGTGTCGATCCTGGGCGAGCGTTACACGCACGGGCACGTTTTCGACTTCTACAAGCAGTTGCTCGAACACCCCGACCACCTGCGCGTGCTCGGCGACGGCACCCAACGCAAGAGCTATCTCTACGTGCAGGACTGCCTCGACGCGATGCTGCACGTCACCCGCGCCGGCACCGCGCGCGAGGCCAAACACCGGGTCCAGGTCTACAACCTGGGCACCGAGGAATATTGTCAGGTCAAGGATTCCATCGGCTGGATCAGCGCGCACCTCGGCCTCCAGCCGGAGTTGCGCTTCACGGGCGGCGAACGCGGCTGGGTCGGCGACAACCCGTTTATCTTTCTGGACACGGTGAAGGTGCGCAAAACCGGCTGGGCGTCCAAGCTGACGATCCAGCAGGGCATCATCCGCACGGTGGCCTGGCTGCAAAAGAATCAGTGGGTGCTCGAAGCCCGCGCCTAGCGCACGCATGAACGTCGTCGTCCTGGGCCTGTGGCATCTCGGTTGCGTGACGGCGGCCTGCTGCGCGGAGCATTTCCCCGTGGTCGGACTCGACTTCGTGGCCGGAACGGTCGACGCGCTGCGAACCGGCAAAGCTCCTCTTTTTGAACCCGGCCTGGACGCTTTGATTCAGGAGGGCTTGGCTTCCGGGCGGCTGCAATTTGCCGACGGCGCGGACCCGGCGGCGCTCGGCGCAGCGGACGTGTTGTGGGTCTGCTACGACACGCCGGTGGACGAGAACGACGTGGCCGACGTGGCGTTCGTCACGGAACGCCTGGCGCGCTGCCTGCCGGCGTTGCGGCCCGGCGCGGTCGTGCTGATCTCGTCGCAAATCCCCGCCGGCACCTGCGCCGAACTCGAACGGCAACACCCCGGCGTCGCTTTTGCCTACAGCCCGGAGAACCTGCGCCTCGGCAAGGCCCTGGATGTTTTCCGCCATCCTGAGCGGATCATCGTCGGCGTCCGCGCACCGGAGGTGCGGACGATCCTGGAACCGCTCTTCGCGCCGTTCTGCCCCGAGGTCCTCTGGATGCGCACGGAATCGGCGGAGATGACGAAGCACGGCATCAACGCCTGGCTGGCGCTCTCCGTGACGTTCGCCAACGAACTCGCCCGTCTCTGCGAAGCCGTCGGCGCGGATGCCCGCGAGGTGGAGCGTGGGCTACGCTCCGAGCCACGTATCGGGCAGAGGGCGTACATCCGGCCCGGAGCGGCGTTTGCCGGCGGCACCCTCGCGCGGGACGTAGTCGCGCTGACCACCTTGGCCAAGGCGCACGGCGATCCGGCGGCGTTGTTCGCGGCGGTTCTCGCTGGGAACGACGCCCACAAGGATTGGGCGCTCGGCCGGTTGCGCGAACGTCTCGGCCCCTTGGAGAAATCCGTCGTGGCCGTGCTCGGCCTGACCTACAAACCGGGCACGGACACCCTGCGGCGTAGCGGGGCGGTCGAACTCGCGGCGAAATTGTTGCACGCCGGCACGCAGGTGCGCTGCTACGATCCCGCCGTGCCAAGCCTGCCCAACGAACTTGCCGGTGCACAGACCTGCCCGTCGGCGGCCGAAGCCGTGCGCGGCGCGGACGCCGCCGTGGTGGCCACCGAATGGCCGCAGATCAAGGA
>CAXTMD010000056.1:12641-15204 GCA_964245035.1 uncultured Chthoniobacterales bacterium | reverse complement strand
CCGAATCTTCTTTTCCTATGGAATACAGACAATTAGGCCGTTCAGGCTTCAAGGTGCCCGTGCTCAGCCTCGGCACGGGAACGTTTGGCGGCGGCAACGAATTTTTCAAGGCGTGGGGAGAGACCGACGTCGCAGAGGCCACGCGGCTCGTGGACATCTGCCTGGAGGCCGGGCTGAACATGTTTGACTCCGCCGACGTGTACTCGCAGGGGATGGCGGAGGAAATCCTCGGCCAGGCGATCAAGGGCCGGCGCGACCAAGTGATCATCTCAACGAAGGCGACCTTCGCTTTCGGCGAAGGTCCCAATGATGTGGGCTCCTCGCGCTACCACCTCATCCGCGCGGTGGACGGGGCGTTACGACGCCTGGGCACGGACTACATCGACCTGTTCCAAATGCACGGCTTTGACGCCGTGACCCCGGTGGAGGAACTCGTCACAACGCTCGACGACCTCGTGCGCGCGGGCAAGATCCGCTACGTCGGCTGCTCGAACTACTCCGGCTGGCACCTGATGAAGGCGCTCGCGTACGCCGAAAAGTTCAACCTCTCGCGGATGGTCGCGCACCAAGCGTACTACTCGCTGATCGGCCGCGAGTACGAGTGGGAACTCATGCCGCTCGGCCTCGACCAAGGGGTCGGCTGCGTGGTGTGGAGTCCGCTCGGCTGGGGCCGGCTCACGGGCAAAATCCGCCGCGGCCAGCCACTCCCCGAACAAAGCCGTCTGCACAAGACCGCCGCCAACGGCCCGCAGGTAGAGGACGAATATCTCTACAAGGTCGTCGACGCGCTCGACGAGGTCGCCAAGGAAACGGGCAAGACCATTCCGCAGATCGCCATCAACTGGCTGTTGCAACGGCCCACGGTGTCCAACGTCATCATCGGCGCGCGCAACGAGGAACAACTGCGCCAGAACCTCGCCTCCGTCGGCTGGAACCTCACCGCCGAGCAGGTCGCCAAGCTCGACGCCGCCAGCGCCGTGCCGAAGACCTATCCCTATTGGCACCAGGCGTTCTTTCCCCGCAACCCGTTCCCGACGAGTTGAAACGCCCTCGGGCTACTTGGTCTTGACGTTGAGTTTGGCAAGCTGAGCTTTGGCCTGCCGCACGCAGTCGGGGTCGTTGTTCAACTCAACGACCTTGAGGAAAGCCGTGACCGCCGGCTGCTTTTCGCCGGCCTGTTTGTGGACGAGGCCAACGTTGATCCAGGCCGACGAGTCCCTCGGCGCGAGCTTGACCGCATGCTCATAGTTCGCGAGCGCAAGCTTGGCGTCGTCTTTGACCATGCTGTAGTAGACGCCCATCAAGTTGTATCCGTACTCGCAGTTCGAGAAGGCTTCGATCTCCAACCTCGCCAGGTCGTGGAAGGTCTGGTACCCGGCGTCGGTTTCGCGCGCGTAGTAGCGGGTGGCGATGCTGTCGATCTGGCGGGACAGGTTTTGATCAACCGGCGTCGGGTAGGGCTTTCCCCCGCGTCCGTACACCCTGCCGGAGTGAGCGTTGGCGTAGGTGGCCATGTCCGTCAGGTCGGCGAGCAACGCCGCGGAGTCATCCGTGTGCTCGTAGATGAGCGCCAGCCCGAGGTAGAGGTCCATCCGCTCCGGCGCTCTCGCCACACCTTCTTTGAGCAGATCGACGGCCTGCTGTTCCGGCGAAGCCGAGTCGTCGGCGGCACTGCCCGCCTGCGGAGCGTGGTCGAGGAGGTCGTTCGCCGCCGCGATGTAGTACTCCGGATCGCTGGGCCGGGCGGCCTTCCAATCTTCGAGGATCGACGCGGACTGCGCCGCGTCGTGCGCGGCTTGGGCTTTGCGGAGACGCCCGGCGAAATCATCGTCGGCGGCGTGGAGCGAGGCCGCGATCAGCAGGAACCATACCGAAACGCAGAGGGTCTTTTTCATACAAGGGTGAGCCGTTTCACTGTTCCGCCTGGCGCGCCAGCAGCCAGAGCAGGTCGGAGGTGCGGTTGACATATTGCAGCACCAAGGGACGCACCGGGTGCCCCTCCCCGCGCATGGCGACGAGGTGGCGTTCGGCGCGGCGGGCGGTGACGCGGGCCACGTCGAGGGCGGCCGCCAGGGAGGTGCGGCCCGGCGTGGCCCAGCCGTCGAAACGCAGCGGCGGATCGCCGTTTTCGAGGTCGCGCACCTGCCGGTCGATCCGCTGCAAAGAGTCCGGCGTGAGGGAGCCAAACTTGCTCTGCGCGTAGCGTTCCTGGTCGGCGTCGGCGGCGGAGAGTTCGCCCATGACGAGGACGAGTTCACGCTGGATGTCCTCCAACGCCCCGAGGAGTGCCGCGTCCGCCGGCGGGGTCGCCTTGGCGGTGCCGAGGGCGGCGTTGAGTTCGTCGAAGCGTCCCACGGCCTCGACGCGCACGTGGCTTTTCGGCACGCGTTGGCCGAAAACCAGCCCGGTCGTGCCGTCGTCGCCGGTGCGGGTGGCAATGGACATGGCAGAAAGCAATTAAGCGAGGTTCTGGACTTTTGCCGACGACATTTTTACTTTGGTGGCTTCCATGCGCGTCCTTGCCGTCGATCCCTCGCTGCGCTGCACGGGTTACGCCGTGCTC
>CAXTMD010000056.1:0-12631 GCA_964245035.1 uncultured Chthoniobacterales bacterium | reverse complement strand
CGGCAGACAAAGTAAGAAGGGCCGGGGCAAAAGGCAAAAATTCAGAAGAAGAAAGGAGGGTTGCAAGTCCGGGCGGCTTCTTCTCTGTACTTTTGCCTCGGGCCTTCTTACTTTTGCCTTTGCTCCCATGCGCGTCCTCGCCGTTGATCCCTCCCTGCGCGGCACCGGCTTCGCGGTGCTCGAAGTCGCCGCGCCGTCGGCCGGCGGCTCCAACGGCCGGGCGGCGTCGGTGCTCATGGGCATGCCGCTCAAGGCGCGCGCCTGCGAGTACGGCACCATCAAGAACAAGGCCGACCTGCTGCCAAGTTCGTGCCTGGTGGCCATCCACGACCGGCTGGCCGAGATCATCCACAAACACGAGCCGGACTGCTGCGCGGTGGAAGGCGTCATTTTCGTACAAAGCCACCGGACGGCGATCACGCTTGGCGCGGCGCGCGGGGCGGCGATCCTAGCCTGCGCCGAACGCGGGATTCCGGTCTACGAGTACGCGCCGCGCGAGGTCAAGCAGGCCGTCGTCGGCCGCGGCGGCGCGGAGAAAACCCAGGTCGCCTTCATGGTGCGCGCGCTGCTCGGGTTGACCGAGCCCCCGCCGGCCGACGCGGCCCACGCGCTGGCCCTCGGGCTGACCCCCCTGCGGGCGCAGAGCAGCCCGCTGCGCACGGTGGCGGCGCTCGCACGGATATGACGCCCGACCCCGCCGCGTTGCGCGTCGAGTGGCTGGGGCGGCAGCGGTACCGGGCGGCATTGGAGCGGCAGGAACGGCTCGTCGAAGCCAAGATCGCCGCGCCAGAAGATACGTCGGACACGCTGCTCCTGCTCGAACACGAGCCCGTTTACACCATCGGCCGCACCTCCGACCGTTCCAGTCTGCTCGCGCCGGAGCGGCTGCCGCACCCCGTGGAAACGATCAACCGCGGCGGCCAGGCAACCTACCACGGCCCCGGGCAACTCGTCGGTTACCCGATCCTGGACCTGGGACGGCGCGGTCGGGATTTGCACCGTTACCTGCGCTTTTTGGAGGAGACGCTGATCGAGACGCTCGCCCTCTACGGCGTGCATGGCGGACGGCGCGAGGGGCTGACCGGCGTCTGGGTCGGGGCGCGCAAGATCGCTTCCATCGGGGTCGGCGTGCGGCGCTGGGTGAGCATGCACGGGTTCGCCATCAACGTGGCGGACGGTGAGGCGCTCGCGCCGTTCCGGGCGATCACGCCTTGTGGGTTGGCGGGCGTGGAAATGACGGCCGTGTCGGCGGAGAGCGGACGCGCAACGACCGCCGAAGCGTTCGCGCGGAGTGTGGCGGAGGTGTTCACGGCGCGGTTGGACGCGCCTGCGGCGCAGAGCGCCACGGCGCGGTCAATCTCTTCGTCCGTCGTGTAGAAGTGCGGTGAGAATCGCAGGTAGCCTCTGCGCTCACGGTCGTGGCGGAGCGACGCGGTCACGCCATTCCCTTGCAGCGTTTTGAAGAGGTCCGCCATCTCCACACGCGGGTGCGTGACGGCCAGGATGCCGGACGCGTTTGGTCCCTCAAGCGGACTGGCCGCCTCGAAGCCAAGTGCGGCCAGACCGGCCGCCAACCGCCGGACCGAGGCGCTGATGCGAGCCGGGACCGTCTCCGGTCCGACGGCGAGGAGCAATTCGAGCGATGCCTGCATGCCGAGGATTGGGCCGAGGTTGAGCACGCCCGGCTCGTAGCGTGCGGCGGTGTCGAGGAAGCGAATCTCCTCCTGCGCGATGAAGTCCGGCGAACGCACGTTCGCCGCGCCGAGCAGGACCGGCCGCAGGGTCTCGAAACGCGACCGCTTCACGTACACGATGCCGATGGACAGCGGCCCGAGCATCCACTTGTGCGCGTCCGCGGACAGGAAGTCGACGTGCTGCACCGACAGCGGAAACGCTCCGAGCGTCTGGATGGCGTCCACCGAAAACAAGACGCCGCGCCGCCCGAGCATGTGCCCAATGGCGTCGACATCGATGCGGTAGCCGTTGAGAAAAAACGCCGAGGCCAGCGCCACCAGCCGCGTGCGTGGGGTCAGCGCGGACGCCACCAGGTCGGGCGTGATCTCGCCCGGGCGCTCCGGCCGCAACGCGCGCGGCACCACGCCCCGGCGCGCCAGGTCGGTCCATGGGTAGACGTTGGCAGGATAATCGTCCGCGTAGTAGACGATCTCGTCGCCCGGCTGCCAGTCCAGTCCGCCCGCGAACAGGCTCAGGCCGAGCGAGGTCGGGCCGAGCAGCGCGATCTCCTCCGGCGTCGAACCCGGCAGCAGCCGCGCACAGGTCTCGCGCGCGGAACGGATTTGCCGCAGCGCGACCGTGTAGTCGTCCGGTCCCGCGGTCGCGGCCGCGTGGGCGTAGTCTGTCAACGCATCCACGGCCACGCGCGGCAGCGGACTGACGGCGGCGTGGGCGAGAAACGTCTTCTGCGCGCAGATGGGGAACTCGCGGCGGCGCAGGTCTTCGTCGCGCAGGAGGGCGGAGAGGTCCATGACAGGGAATGTCCGCCGGCCGGCGGGGACCCCGCAACATCGGAAATTGCGAGTGCCGCGTTTCTGCGCCAAGGTGCCGGTCCCATTTCGTCCCCATGAGTGATTCTTCTGTCCGCGTCCGCTTTGCCCCCTCGCCCACCGGCTTTTTGCACGTCGGCGGGGCGCGCACCGCGCTCTTCAACTGGCTCTACGCCCGGCACACCGGGGGCAAGTTCATCCTGCGCATCGAGGACACCGACAAGGCGCGCAACACCGTCGAGGCCGTGCAAGTCATCTACGACGGGTTGAAGTGGCTTGGTCTGGACTGGGACGAAGGCCCGGGCATCGGCGGAGACCGCGGGCCGTACTTCCAGAGCGAGCGCGACGCGATCTATCTACAGTACCTGGAACGCCTCCAGGCGGCCGGCGTGGTCTACGAGGACAAAGGCGCGGTGCGCTTCCGGCTGCCGCGCAAGGAAATCGTCATGGATGACCTCGTGTGCGGGCACGTCGTGGTGGACCGCTCCAAGCCCATCAACCCTCTCGGCGACCTGGAGCCCGACATGACCATCCGCCGCCCCGACGGCTCGTGGATTTTCCATTTCGTCAACGTCGTGGACGACATCGAGATGGGCATCACCCACGTCATCCGCGGCGAGGATCATCTTTCCAACACGCCCAAGCACATCGAGCTTTGCCAAGCGCTCGGCGTCACGCCGCCCAAGTACGCGCACATCCCGCTCATCCTCAACCGTTCCGGCGGCAAGATGAGCAAGCGCGACCAGGGCGCGAGCGTGCAGCAGTACATCCACGACGGGTACGTGCCCGAGGCAGTCGCCAATTACCTCTGTCTGCTCGGCTGGTCGCCCAAGGACAACCGCGAGAAACTGCCGATGGAGGAGATTATCGGCCTCTTCGAGCTGGACAAGATCAACCGCCGCAACGCCGCCTTCGACACGGACAAATGCTTTTGGCTCAACGGCCAGTACGTCCATGAGATGACCCTGGAGCGGTTCCGCGCGCTGTGCATGCCCATCATGGAACGCGCCGGGTTACCCATTGGCGGGTTCAGCAACGAATATCTCGACCACGTCCTGGCGTCCGTGAAGGAGAAGGTCAAGCTGCTCAAGGACCTGCCGGCGTGGACGGCCTACTTCTTCACGGACGACTTCCCGTTCGACGAGGAGGCGGTCACCAAGACCCTGCGCGCGCCGGGGGCGGGCGAACGCCTGCACCAACTGGCCGCGCACCTGGAAGGTGTCGCGCCGGAAAGCTGGGACGCCGCCACGCTCGAAGGGGCGTTCAAGACCCTCGCGGCCGAAGCGGGGGTGAAAACCGCGGTCTTTATCCACCCCGCGCGCGTGGCCGCGAGCGGCCGGTCAGTGGGGCCGAGCCTGTACCACCTGCTGGCGATCCTCGGAAAAGACAGGGTGCTCGCCCGCCTGCGCGCCGCCGCCAGCCGTGCGTAGCGTCTACACCGCGGCGGATCTGCGGGACTGGCCGGCGGCCACGGCCGGAGTCCGCCCGCCGCTGCGACTGGCGGTGTTTGGCGATCCGGTGGCGCACTCCGTTTCGCCGCCGATGCAAAACGCGGCGCTCGCAGCACGCGGCATCGAGGCACGCTACACCCGCGTCCACGTCCGACCCGGGGAGCTGGCCCAAGCGTTGAAGGACATCGCGGCCGCCGGGTTCCTCGGAGTAAATCTAACCATCCCCCACAAAACCGCCGTCCTGCCGCTGCTCGACGCTGTCGACCCGCACGCGGCCGAGTTGGGTGCGGTGAACACCGTGCGCGTGGAAGCGGACGGTGCGTTCCATGGATTCAACACCGACGGCCCGGGCTTTGTACGCGCCATCCGGGCGGAGTTTGGGTTGGAACTACGGGGCCGGCGCGTGTTGATCTTCGGGGCCGGTGGTGGGGCAGGTCGCGCGCTCGCGACCCAGAGCGTTTTGGCGGGGTGCCGTCGCGTGGTGCTCGTCAACCGGACGTTTGGCAAAGCACGCGAACTCGCGTCCGAACTGGCAGGCCGTTTCCCCGAGCACGGTTGCGAACTAGAAGCGATTGCCTGGGAACAGGCCGCCTCCCCTGCCCTGCTGGCCGAAGTCGAGCTGGCAGTGAACGCCTCGTCTGTGGGTTTGCGGGAGGGCGATCCTTCACCACTGCCGCCGGCCGTTATCCCGCAAACCCTGCGTGTTTTCGACACCGTTTACCGCGCCACGGGCGTGCCGACGCCACTGGTTGCCGCCGCTCGCGAGGCCGGGGCAAACGCCGTCGGCGGATGGTCGCTCCTGTTGCACCAAGGCGCGCTGTCGTTCGAGCATTGGTTCGGTGGCACTGCGCCGCTCGCCGCGATGCAGGCCGCCCTCACTTCGCCTTCTCCGGCGCAGCCTCGCTGACCTCCACCTTCGTGCCGTCTTGGAGCGAGTCGGACGGATTCACCACGATGCGGTCATCCCTCGTCACCCCGTTGGTGACCTCCAGGGTCGTACCGAAATCTTGTCCGATGGTGACCTTCCTCAAGTGCACGACGTTGTCGTTGCCTACAACCGCCACCTGCAAGCCTTCCTTGCGGAAGAGCGTCGCGTTGACCGGTACAACCGTCGGAGCCTTTTTTTGTGGGAGCAACAGGTGAACGTTGGCGAACGCGCCCGGGAACAGGCGACTGTCCTTGTTGTCCACCTGGATCTCTGTCTGAAGCGTACGCGTTGAGGCATCAATCGCCCCGGCGATGTGGGCTACCTTACCTTCGATCTTTTCACCTGGGAACTCCGCCAAGTCAAAAAAGGCTTTCGAATCCACCTGCACCAACGCGGCGTATGCCTGCGGGACATA
Source organism: uncultured Chthoniobacterales bacterium (assembly GCA_964245035.1). Lineage (GTDB taxonomy): Bacteria > Verrucomicrobiota > Verrucomicrobiia > Chthoniobacterales > SZAS-18 > CAHJWO01. Next base: position 7,333 of record CAXTMD010000056.1, on the reverse strand, counting down.
CACGTACACACGCAGGATGTCCGTGCGAGCTACGCGGAAAAGCTCCTGGCCACCGTTGGACGCCGAGATCAGCGCGCCCACGTCCGTGTTGCGGCGGGTAACGACACCATCGAAGGGAGCGACGATCTTCTGAAATCCCTGCATCACCTTTAGATTTTGCACGTTGGCCTCCGACGCAGCCACGGCGGCCTGTTGGGCATCGAGATTGGTGCGAGCCTGGTCGTACTCCTGTTGACTGTTTACCTTCTTGGCTAACAGGTCCTTCTGACGGTCGAAGTTGAGGTTGGCGATATCCTGGTTCGCCTTGGCTTGCGCCAGCGCCCCGTTTGCCTGCCGCAACTGTGCGTCCACATCCGGTGCTTCGATGTCGGCCAGCACTTGACCGGCAGTCACTTTCGCGCCGATGTCCACGTACCATGCCTTGAGGTAGCCGTTCGTACGCGCAAAAATCGGTGCGTCGTTGAACGCCTGAAGGTTGCCCGGCAGGACGATCTCGTTGTCGGCCTGTCCCGCCCTCGGGTGGGTGACGATGACGTGGTTTTGCGCCAAGCCTTTGGTCGTCTCGGCCAACTGCTTGTGCTCACCCGCGCGCCGCCAGAGGAGAAAACCGACGACCGCCGCGGCGATGACCAGGAACAACACCAACCACTTGCCCGCCCCGCCCTGCCGGGCAGGCACCTGTGTGGCCGGGCGGCGTCCGCCCGCGTCGGCCAAGGCACCTGGGCGCTCGCCGGGAATGGGCCGGGAGTGACCATCCGCCGAGGCATCAGGAGAAGACGGATTGTACTGGTTGGCCGGCGCGCCGGGAGTTGCCTCCGAGTGCCCTTCGCGGCGGGTGTCATCCATGGTAGCGTTCATGATTAGAAAGATTCAGCGTGATGCAAGGGTCAGTGTTGCGCCGCTGGCAGCGCCAGGGCGGGCTCCGGCTGGCGCGAGCCACCCCCGGAATTTTTGTTCACCGGAACGGTGTCCTTGCCGTCGGCAGAGCGGCTGCGGATCAAGGCAAAGATTACCGGCACGAAAAGCAGCGTGGCCACCGTGGACACCAGCAAACCACCGATGACCGCACGACCCAGCGGGGCGTTCTGCTCACCGCCCTCGCCAAGCCCGAGGCTCATCGGCACCATGCCGATGATCATCGCCAGCGCCGTCATCAACACCGGTCGCAGCCGGGTGCGCCCGGCTTCCAAGGCCGCTTGGAAGGCGTCGCCGTGCTGCTCAAGCTGCTCGCGGGCGAAGGTCACCACGAGGATCGAGTTAGCTGTCGCCACGCCCACGCACATGATCGCGCCCATCAGCGCGGGCACGCTCAGGGTCGTCCCCGTCAGGAAGAGCATCCAAGAGATCCCGGCCAACGCGCCCGGCAGACCGGTGAGGATGATGAACGGATCCGTCCAGGACTGGAAGTTCACCACGATGAGCAGGTACACGAGCACCACCGCTCCGGCCAGACCGGCGGCGAGGCCGACGAAGGAAGCGTGCATCGTCTGCACCTGGCCGCGGATAACCACCTGACTGCCGCGCGGCAAGTGCTTGCGCGCGTCGTCGACGATCTTGTTGATGTCAGCGGCGACCCCGCCAAGATCGCGGCCCTGCACGCTGCACAGGATGTCGACGACAGGGGTGAGATTGTAGGTCGTCAGCACCGCCGGTCCCGTGGAGCGTTCGATGGTGGTCAGGTTGACGAGGAGTTGGTTGGTCGCACCGTTGGCGCTGGTGATCGGCAGATCCAGCAGGTTATCGAGCGTCTGGATGCGATACTGGGGAGCCATCGCGGCCAGGTTGTAGACGATGTGGTTCTTGTTGCTCAGGAAGAACGAGGGCGACACCTGGAAGGAATTGCTCAGCGAGGTGAGCAGACTATTCGCCACGTCGCGCTCCGTCAGCCCGAGCTGGTTGGCCTTGGAGCGGTCGACCGTCAAATCGATCTTGGGCTGGTTAAAGAGCTGGTAGATGTGCGAGTCCACCGCGCCGGGCACGGAACGCACCTTTTCCGCCACCTCCTTGGCGGCGGCGAGGTTGCCCTGCACGTCTTTGCCCACGAACTGGATGTCGATGGGCGCGCTGATGCCGAAGTTCAGGATCTGGCTGACGATGTCGGCAGGCTGAAAGAAGAATTCGATGCCCGGGAACCGCTTGGGCAGCTCTGCGCGCAGCTTGGCGACGTAGCCCGCCGTCGGTCCGTGGTGTTCCTCGTTGAGCGCGCAGAGGATTTCCACGTCGGCCGTGCCGATGGTGCCGTTGTTGGCGTAGGACGTGTTGATGCCGCTGTAAGGCAGCCCGATGTTGTCGATCATCGTCCCGACCTCCCCATCGGGGATCTGGGTGCGGATGAACTGCTCCACCTGGTCGGCGCTGTTTGCCGTCTCTTCAATGCGTGTGGCTGTCCGGGTACGCATGTGCAGGCGGAACTGACCGGCGTCCACGCTCGGGAAAAAGTCCTGGCCGATGGTCAGCAGCAGGCCCATCGAAAGCAGACAGATGCCGAGAAACCCCAGCACAAACGTCCAACGCATCGCCAGCGCGCCCTCCAAGCGACCCATATACCAGTCGCGGAACTGCGTGAACCGGCGCTCGAATCCCTGCTGGAAGCGACCAAAGAAGCCACGCGGCGCACGCGGATCGTGCGCGCCATGCTGCTGGCCCCGCAGAAAGTACATCACCAGCGTTGGCACCAGCGTGCGCGAGAGGATGTAGGAGGCGATCATGGCGAAGACCACCGCCTCGGCCAGCGGCACGAAAAGGTAACGCGCCACGCCCGCCAGGAAAAACATCGGCAGGAACACGATGCAGATGCACATCGTGGAGACCAGGGCGGGCAGCGCGATCTGCGCCGCTCCTTCCAGGATGCCTTCGTTCAACTCGTAGCCCTCCTCCAGGAAGCGGTCGATGTTCTCGATGGTCACCGTGGCGTCGTCCACCAAGATGCCCACCGCCAGCGCGAGGCCGCCCAGGGTCATGATGTTGATCGTCTCGCCTAGGAAGCTCAGCGTGCAAATTGACGCGAGAATGGAGAGCGGAATAGAAATGGCGATGACCAGCGTGTGGCGCCAGTTGCCGAGGAAGAGCAGGATCATGGCAGCCGTGAGCACCGCGGCGATGACCGCCTCCGTGATCACGCCCTTGACCGACGCCTTGACGAAGATGGACTGATCGAAAAGCGGCTTGATGGTCAACTCCGGCGGCAACGTCGTGAGCAGCTGTGGCATCCGCGAGCGGATCGTGTTGACGATGGACAGCGTGGAGGCGACGCCGGCCTTGTACACGGAGAGCAGCACGCCGCGCTGGCCGTCCTGGTGGACGATGTTGGTTTGCGGGGTGAACCCGTCGCGCACGCTGCCGATGTCGCGGACGTAGACGATGGCTCCGCTGGAACTCTTGATGGGGATGTCGCCGATCTGCTCGACGGTGTCGGGGCTCGCGTTCATCTCCACGTCGCTCTCCAAGCTGCCGAGCTTCACCGAGCCGCTGGGCAGCACGAGGTTTTGCACGCTGATGGCGTTGACCACGTCCGTTGGTGAGAGCCCACGCGCCGTCAGCTTCGACGGGTCGATGTCGATCATGATCGAGCGCTGCTTGCCACCGAACGGGTATGGGATCGCCGCGCCTGGCACGTCGGCGAAAGAGGTGCGGATATAGTTGACCGCGAGATCGTAAAGCTCCTGCTCACCGAGCTTGTCGCTGCTCAGGCCGAGCTGGAGGATGGGCACACTGCTGGCGTTGTACGAGATGATGAGCGGCGGCGTGATGCCGGTGGGCAGGGACTTGAGGATCGTTTGGCAGATGGCTGTAACCTGCGCGAGCGCAGTCGGCAGCTTGGCGTTGGGCTGGAAGAAGACCTTCGTGACGCTGATCCCGTTGAGCGAGGTGCTCTCGACGTGCTCGATGTCATTGACCGTCGTGGTCAGCACGCGCTCGAAAGGTCCGGTGATGCGGTCGCCGAACTGGGACGCCGGCATGCCCGTGTACTGGAACACGATGGACACGACAGGGATGTCGATGTTCGGAAAGATATCAATCGGCGTGCGCAGGATCACCAGCGGGCTGGCGATGAGCAGCAGCAACGCCGCCACGATGAACGTATAAGGACGACTGAGGGCAAGTTTAACGATCCACATAGGTCGGAGAGTCGGCGGGAGCGTAGACCATTCCGCCACAACCGGCGGCTTCCCAATACATCTTTGCGTCCCGATTGATAACGGCTCGTTATCAATCGGCCACGCGCATGGCTTTGAGCGTTTCGATGAACTGAAGCAGGTGCGGGGCTTGGTCCTTGCGCCGCCACGCCGCGAACGTGAGCACCTCCGGCGCGTCGGCGGGCAGCAGCCGGTAGGACAAGCCGGGCCGGCTGATTTCCTGCGAACTGGCCGTCGTCGGCGAGAAGCCGAAGCCGCAAGCCACCATCCACAGACGCGTGGCGAGGTCCTGGGCGTACTGGCGGATGACGGGCCGGACCCCCGCGCGTTCGCAACAGGAAAAGAAGGGCTCGAAATAGCGCTCGCGCGCGTCGTTCGTGCCGATCATGGGTTGGTTGTGGAGGTCCTGCCAGGAGACGTGCTTCTTCTTGGCGAGGACGCTGTCGGTGGGCACGGCGACGATCATCGGCTGGCGGGCGATCTCCACGCTGGCGAGTTCCTCGGAGGAAAAGCCCGCGCCGATGGCGTTTTCTTCGACCCCGGCCGTGTCGGCGGCAGACTTGCTGCCGGCCACCTGCTGGCGGGAGACGCGCAGGAGGCCCGCGTCGATCTCGCCGCGCAGGAGGAGCTGGATTTGGCGGTGGGTCGGCGCTTCCATGAGGGCGAGGTTGACCTCCGGGAAACGCTCGCGGTACGTGCGCATCAGGCCGCCGAGCCGGGCGGAGGCGACGTTGGAGAGAAAGGCCACGCGCAGGGTGCCGAGGACGCCGCGCTCGGCGTCCTGTGCGTGCTGGCCGGCGGCGTCGACGCGGTCGAGGATCGCGCGCGCCTCGGCGTGGAAGGTCTCGCCCGCGTGGGTGATCTCCACCGAGCGCGTGGTGCGGCGCAGCAGCCGGACCTTCAGTTCCTCCTCAAGGCGGCGGATCTGGATGCTCAGCGCCGGCTGCGCGACGAACAACCGCCGCGCGGCGCGGGCAAAGGAGCGTTCGTCCGCGACGGCGCAGAAGTAGCGGAGTTGGCGTAGTTCCACCGGGTAGGGTGAGCGCGGTTCACAGCCGGTCCCACAGCTTTGGATCAATTTTAGCAGTCGCCAAGATGCGTTTGACGAGCGTCCAATCCAAATCGCCGGTTCCGTGTGGGTTGGGAATGGGCAGCGTTCTCGTTCCCAACCGCATCGCCATGTGCCGCTTTCCCGGTTCCGGACCTTGCCATCCAAGGACGTGAAGTCGGCGGATCAATTCTCGCCGTTTAATCGGCTTCGGCATAAGCAGGCTGTGGATTGATATCCATCCCGGCGATCACCGGAAAGGTGTCGCCGTGGCGTGCTTTGATGAGGATCCAATCTCCCAGAACGTCCTCCAACTGCTCTCGTGCTCCTTCGAGCGTGTCGCCGTCCGCCCAAATTCCCTCGCAGGGTGGAACCGTAGCAAAGAAGCGGCCGTCTTCCATCAGTTCATAATGCGCCGCACGCATCGCTGCTTGGATGTATTGGGTGAGCATGAAGTCCCGCGAAGTTAATGCGCCGCACCAAAGCGCTCAAGCTTCGTTGTTCCGCACCGTGGCGGCGTCGGCAAACGTCGTTTTCCACGCGGGGGTGACTTCCATCGAACGGCTCTGCGCCCCCGTGCGCGTTTGCTCGGCGGCGGAGCCACCGACCGGCGCAGGCAGGAAGTAGCGGTTCACCCACTCCAAGGCGACGGCGGTGAGGTTCGGGAACACGGCCTGCGCGATCTCCGCCGCGCGCGTGCTCAGCGGGAACGTCAGCACCGCCTGTCCCCGGCGGCATGCCTCGACGATCTGCCGGGCGGCACTCTCGGCGCTCGTCGAGTCCAACGGAAAGCTGTCCGACGTGGCAAACCAGTCGAACTCCTTGGCGTGTTGCCCTTTAAACTCCGCCTTGACGTGCGATCCCGTGCGCAGCAGCCCCGGTGAAACGGTCGTCACGCGGATGCCCTCGCGCGCCCACTCCGTCGCCAGCGCGCTCGAATATCCCACGAGCGCAAACTTGCTCGCGCTGTACGGCGCGAGGTGCGGCACGGCGATCCGGCCGCCAATCGACGCGATGTTGACAACCCGCGCGCCGCGCTCGCCGTGCAGGTGCGGCCGGGCGGCGCGGTTGACGTGAAACGCCGCCCAGAAGTTGAGCTGCATCGTGCGTTCGAAGTCCTCGACGGTCATGTTCTGCAACGGCCCGGCCTGGATGATGCCGGCGTCGTTGATGACCACATCGAGCGCGCCGAAGTGCTGCACGACGCGGTGCACCATATCCGGGATTGCGTCCGGCCGGGTCAGATCGCACGGGAACGCGAACACTTCGCCGGGATCGTTGCCGCCGTCCGGCGCCGCGATGGCGAGCAGGTCCTGGCGGGCGCGTTCGAGTTCTTCGGCGTCACGAGCGACCAGCGCCAGCGACGCGCCTTCCGCGCGCAACCGCCGCGCGATGGCGAGTCCCAGTCCGCGCGAGCCGCCGGTGATCAGCACGACCTTGTCGGCGAAAAAGCGCGGGTCACGCCGCAGCCGCGTCAGCGCGTAGCCGGCGAGGGCGATGCCAGCGAGGGTCCACAGCGGGGAAGCGGGAGAGGAACGGGACGGTCTCATGGTCCCATTCAAATCGTGCGCGGAGGAGGTTCTGCGCCGCAGGCGTTCGTCCAAAAAGGTAGGGATGGCCCTCCGAGCCGCTCCCTGTTTTGGATTGATAACGGTGAGGCGCACGACGCGCCTCGCCGGAAAATCTAGGGAGCGGCTCGGAGAGCCATCCCTACCATTTTGGATGGGCCGCTGCGCGGCCACCATATCAAGCCGCCTTCCGCAGCGCCGCCGTGAAATGCCGGTTGCCTTCGTTGAACTCTTCCACCGGCGGCACCACGAGTTGGGCGAACGCGCCGATGTCCTGGTAGTTAATCAACTGATCCACCCCGAGCGCGTAGGCGTACATTTCATCGCCGCTCTCAAACGATTGGCAAAGCATCACGACGTACGTCTGCCGCCGCTCGTCGGTGGGCATGGCGCAAAGATGCTGCCACAGGCTGTTGTCCACCAAGGCGCAGCCTTCGAGGTTTTCCAGCAGCACGGTCAGGTGGTAGGAACGTCCGCCCAGCCGCTGGACGGCCGGCTGGTGCCCGGAGGCGTGGTGCACCTTGTAGCCGATGCCGCGAAGCTGGCCGGTGAGGTACTCCAGGTAGCTCGGTTCGTGGCAG